>DASQGW010000063.1:0-59940 GCA_035632415.1 Burkholderiales bacterium
CCACGTCTGGACTCTTTCGGGCAGCCGTACGGCGCTCTCGGCGCATATCGTGGTGCGCAGCCTCGGCGAGTGGGAGCGCATGCGCACCGAGCTGCAGGAGCGGTTGCACCAGCGCTTCGGCATCGATCATGTGACGCTGCAACCGGAATCGGCGACGCGCCCGCTCGTGCGCCGCTGAAGGGCGCTAGCGCGGCACCGGCCGGGCGGAGGTCGTGAAGATGATCGAGCGGCCCGCCGGCAGGTTGGCGTGGATGCCCTCGACGATCGGCGGGCTGGCCGGGGCCTCCGCGCTCCAGGAAATCAGGAAGTTCGCACCCGAGCCGCCGGTGTCGTCACTGCGCTCGATGAAGAGCTCGTGCGTGCCGAGCGGCGCGATCGTGATCGCCGAGGGCACGAACTCCTTGATCTTCATTCCGCCGGTATCGAAGTACTGGGCCGAGGTCACGCGGATGGAGTTTCTCGGGTCGGTGTTGCGAATGCTGACGGCAATCGACACGAGCGTCTTCACCGGCTTGCCGCCGGCGTCGAGGTCGCCGTGCCAGACGTGCGAATAGATCGGAAGGTAAAGAAGCTCGCCCGTCGAGCGAGCCGGCGCCTGGCCCGCGGCCGGCGCGCACAGGCTGAGGAGCGCGATGAGCGCCAGTACTCTCAATCAGGCCCGCGCGGCGCTCTTCACGGCCGCGGCAATCGACTTCGCCGCCGACTCGATCGCGTCGCGCGGCTCGCCTTCCACCATCACGCGGAGCACGGGCTCCGTCCCCGAGGGTCGCAGTAACACCCGGCCCTTGCCGTTCATGGCGTTTTCGGCCTCGCTCTGGGCCTTGCGGATGCCATCGTGTTTCTCCCACTTGAAGCCGCGCGGCACGGCGACGTTGAGCAGCACCTGTGGATACATCACGAGGTCCTTGGTGAGCTCGGCGAGCGTGCGCCCGCTCGAGCGCATGGCCTCCAGCACCTGCAGCGCCGAGACGATGCCATCGCCGGTGGTGTGCTTGTCGAGGCAGATGATGTGGCCGGAGTTCTCCCCGCCGAGCTCCCAGCCCTTCTCGCGCATCAGTTCCAACACGTAGCGGTCGCCGACGCGTGCGCGCGCGAAGCCGACGCCGAGGCGCGCCATCGCCTTCTCGAACGCGAGGTTCGTCATCAGCGTGCCGGCGACCCCTTTCAGCGAGCGCTTCTTGGCTCGCTGCTTCGCGATGATGAACAGCAGCTCGTCGCCGTCGTAGCAGCGCCCCTTCGCGTCGGCGATGGTGACCCGGTCGCCGTCTCCGTCGAGCGCAATGCCGACGTCGAACTTGCGGCGCTTCACTTCCATCACCAGGTTGTCGGGCGAAGTGGCGCCGAAGCCGTCGTTGATGTTGAAGCCGTCGGGCTTGACCCCGATCGCCGCCACTTCCGCGCCGAGCTCGTGGAACACGTTAGGCGCGATGTTGTAGGCGGCACCGTGCGCGCAGTCGACGACGAGCTTGAGCCCCTTGAGGTCGAGCTCGTTCGGGAAAGTCGACTTGCAGAACTCGATGTAGCGGCCGCCGGCATCCTCGCGGCGGCGCACCTTGCCGAGATGGGCCGACGTATTGCAGCCCATCGGCTTCTCCATTTGCGCTTCGATCGCGCTCTCGGTCTCGTCCGGCAGCTTGAAGCCGTCGCCCGAGAAGAACTTGATGCCGTTGTCGGCGTACGCGTTGTGCGACGCGCTGATCACCACGCCCGCCGAGAGGCGCAGCGCGCGCGTGAGGTACGCCACGGCCGGCGTCGTCACCGGACCGCACATGTGCACGTCGACCCCGGCGGACGAAAATCCCGCCTCGAGCGCCGACTCGATCATGTAGCCCGAGATGCGCGTGTCCTTGCCGATGATGACGGCAGGATTCGCGCTCTGCCCGGCGAGGACTTTCCCGGCCGCGTAGCCGAGGCGCATGACGAAATCCGGCGTCATCGGCGCCTCGCCGACCTTGCCGCGCACTCCATCGGTGCCGAAATACTTCCGCGTCATGCCTTTTTCGCCGCTTCCCACACCGCGATTACGTCCCGGGTCTCCTTGACATCATGCACGCGAAGTATAGTCGCGCCGCCTTGCAGGGCGAGGAGCGCCATCGTAAGACTGCCGGCAAGCCGCTCGGCGACCGGTCGCCCGGTCAGCTTGCCGATCGTCGATTTGCGCGAGAGACCCGCGAGAATCGGCACGCCGAGCTCGCCAAGCTCGGCAAGATGCGCAAGCAGCGTGAGATTGTGCTCCGCCGTCTTGCCGAAGCCGAAGCCCGGGTCCACCACGAGCCTATCGCGCTCGATCCCTTCGGCCTGCGCATCTCGCACGCGTGCTGCCAGGAATTCCTTTACCTCGCGCACCACGTCATCGTAGTGCGGCTCGCGTTGCATCGTCGCCGGCTCGCCTTTCATGTGCATGAGGCAAACGGCGCACTTCGCTTCCCGCACGGCGTCCAGGGCGCCCGGCGCCTGCAGCGCCTGGACATCATTCACCATCGAAGCCCCCGCCTTGAGCGCGGCGCGCATCACGGCGGGCCGACGAGTGTCGACCGAGACGCAGAGGTCGGCGACCTTTTCCAGCACCGGAATCACGCGTTGCAGCTCTTCAGCCTCGGACACGGGCGCGGCACCCGGGCGCGTCGACTCGCCGCCGATATCGATGATGTCGGCGCCTTCCTCGGCGAGGCGTCGCGCCTGGGTTATGGCTTCGCGAGTGTCAAAAAACCTGCCGCCGTCGGAGAAGGAATCGGGCGTGATGTTCACCACGCCCATGACGATGGGCTTGTCGAGCTGGAACGAGAATCTGCCGCAGCGGAGCACTGCGGCAGATTCTAGTGGGGCCTCTAGGCTGACGCTGCAGGCGCCGCAGCGCCTTCGGTGCCGCTGTCGTTGGCCGGCGGCTTGGTCGGCTGCGAGCCCGAGGGCTTCGGCGGCCGCGGCGGCTTGCCCGCCATGATGTCGCCGATCTGGTCGGCGTCGATCGTCTCGAACTCGAGCAGCGCCTTGGTCATCGCCTCGACCTTGTCGCGATTGTCCTCGAGGAGCTTCCGCGCGAGCCGGTATTGCGTGTCGATGATGCGGCGGATCTCGCCGTCGACCTTCTGCATCGTCGCTTCCGACACGCTCTTGTGCGTGGTGACGGAACGACCGAGGAACACCTCGCCGTCCTGCTCGCCGTAGACCATGGTGCCGAGCTCGTCGGACATGCCCCACTGCGTCACCATGCGGCGCGCGATCTCGGTGGCGCGCTCGAAGTCGTTCGCTGCCCCCGTGGTCATCTGCTTCATGAAGAGCTCTTCCGCGACGCGTCCGCCGAAGAGCACCGCGATCATGTTGAGCAGGCGATCGCGGTCCTGGCTGTAGCGGTCGGTCTCCGGCAGCTGCATGGTCACGCCGAGCGCGCGGCCGCGCGGAATGATCGTCACCTTGTGCACCGGATCGGTCTTGGGAAGCAGGCGCGCGACGATGGCGTGCCCGGACTCGTGATAGGCGGTATTGCGGCGCTCTTCCTCGGGCATGACCATCGAGCGGCGCTCGGCGCCCATGATGATCTTGTCCTTGGCGCGCTCGAAGTCGTCCATGTCGACGAGCCGCTTGTTCTGGCGGGCGGCAAAGAGCGCCGCCTCATTGACCAGGTTCGCGAGATCAGCGCCCGAGAAGCCCGGCGTGCCGCGCGCGATGATGTCCGGCTTCACGTCCGGCGCGAGCGGCACCTTGCGCATATGGACCTTCAGGATCTCTTCACGCCCGCGGATATCCGGCAGCGGCACCACCACCTGCCGGTCGAAGCGGCCCGGGCGCAGGAGCGCGGGGTCGAGCACGTCGGGCCGGTTGGTCGCGGCGATGACGATCACGCCCATCGTCGCCTCGAAGCCGTCCATCTCGACGAGCAGCTGGTTCAGCGTCTGCTCGCGCTCGTCGTTGCCGCCGCCGAGGCCGGCGCCGCGCTGGCGGCCGACCGCGTCGATCTCGTCGATAAACACGATGCACGGCGCATGCTTCTTCGCCTGCTCGAACATGTCCCGGACCCTCGCCGCGCCCACGCCGACGAACATCTCGACGAAGTCCGAGCCCGAAATCGAGAAGAATGGCACTTTCGCCTCTCCGGCAATGGCGCGCGCGAGCAGCGTCTTGCCGGTGCCGGGCGAGCCGACCATCAGCACGCCGCGCGGGATGCGGCCGCCGAGCTTCTGGAACTTGGAGGGGTCGCGCAGGAAGTCGACGAGCTCGGCGACTTCCTCCTTCGCCTCTTCGCAGCCTGCGACGTCGGCGAAGGTGACGGTGTTGGTGGACTCGTCCATCATGCGCGCGCGCGACTTGCCGAAGCTGAACGCGCCGCCGCGACCGCCGCCCTGCATCTGGCGCATGAAGAAGATCCAGACGCCGATGAGAAGCAGCATCGGGAACCAGGAGACGAAGATATTCATGAGGAGCGACGGCTCCTCTTCGGGCTTCGCCTCGATCTTCACGCCGTACTTGAGGAGATCCGAGACCAGCCAGATGTCGCCGGGCGAATAGCTCGTGACGCGCTTGCCGTCGACCGTCTGCGCCTTGAGCTGGCGGCCCTCGATCGTGACCTTGGAAATCCGGCCGGACTTCACCTCTTCCAGGAACTGGGAATACTCCATCGGCGCCTGCACCGCCTGGCGGGTGTTGAACTGGTTGAACACGGTCATCAGCACCAGCCCGATGACGAGCCAGATGACCAGGTTCTTGAGCATATTGTTCAAAGACTTACTCCTGTTTTAAGGCTGCTGCAGCTGAACATTCATCTTACGCGGATTTCTTGCTACCACATAGGTTTCCTTGGATTCTCCGCGCGAGGCTCCGGGCTTGCGCACATTCACTTTGCCAAAGTCGCGTTTCAAACGTTGCAGGACTTCGCTGAAAGCCTCGCCCTGGAACGCCTTCAGGACGAATACTCCATCGGATGCGAGGGCCTTTTGGCAAAGATCGAGCGCCGCGTAGGAAAGTTCGGCCGAGCGCGCCTGATCGACGTTTGCTATTCCCGACAGATTCGGCGAAACGTCGGAAAGAATGACATTGGCCTTTCTCCCTTCGAGCGCCTCGAGAACGGCGGCGTCGCGAAAATCTCCTTTGATCACAGTCACGCCTGAGATGGGGGCAATTTCAAGGAGATCAACAGCAATCACCTTGCCCCCTGGCTTCACCTTGGCGGCCGCAATCTGCGACCAGCTACCGGGAGCTGCACCAAGATCGATCACGACCAGGTTCGGGCGGAAGATCCGCTCGCGCTCGTCCAGTTCCATGAGCTTGTAGGCCGCTCGCGAGCGATAGCCCTGCTCGCGCGCCTTGCGCACGTAATGGTCGGTCACGTGGCGGCGCAGCCACTGCTTGTTCGATTTGGCCATCGACCGGGGAGGATACCCCGGTGTGCTAAGCCTTTATGACCCCATGCCGGATGGCGAAGCGCACGAGGCTCGGCAGATCGCCGATCTCGAGCTTCGCCATGATGCGGCTCCGGTAAGTATCGATGCTGCTCGGCTTCACGCCGACGAGGGCCGCGATCTCCTTGCTCGTCTTGCCCTCGACCACGAGCTTGAGGACCTGACGCTCCCGTGGACTAAGCCCATCGAGTGCCGCGGCCTTGTTGTGCTTATTCAATGGATGGGAGCGTCTGTCACGAAATACGTACAAGAGGAAGAAACTGCCCCGCCTGCAATTGGGGAGGGCAGGCGGGGCGAAGCCGCGCCAGGCTTGCGCGGTTCAAGGGAACAATAGCCGCGCGATTTCGCCCTGTCTGTCCGGAAATATGGACAGCGGCACGCTTCCACCGTTCGGTGGAAGGGGGCCGCGATACAAATCTTTACTCCGAGACAAAAACGGACGCTAACCGCATCTGCCCGATCGATTTGTCCCGGAATGGACGAACCGCACTACGCGAGGCGGTAGACCTCGATGGGAGCGGCGTGCCCCTTCACGTGGATCGGGCCGAGCGGCATCGCGCCCGCGCCCCGCTCGCCCGCGCGCTCCAGCACCTCGCGCGAAACGAGGAGCCGGGAACCGAACTGCTTGTTCAGCTGCTCGATGCGCGAGGCGAGGATCACCACCGTGCCCGTAACCGAGTACTGCTTGCGTTCCGCCGAGCCGATATTGCCGCTCACCGCATCTCCTGCGTGCAAGCCGACGCCGATCTCGACCTGCCGGATGCGCTCCACCAGCTCGCGGCCGGCGGCGACGGCATCGCGGCACTCCTCGCCCGTGGAAAGCGGCGCGCCGAAGGTGGCCATGAAGCCGTCGCCAAGGAACTGGTTGATGACGCCGCGGTGTCGGTTGATCACCTCGATGGCAATGCCGAACACGTCGTTCTGCAGCGCCACGATCTCCTCCGGCGAGCGGCTCTCTGCGAGCGGCGTGAAATTGCGGATATCCATGAACATCACGCAGACAAAGCCGCGGCGGCTGGCAATGCCCGCGCCCTGCCGCAGGATCGCCTCGGCCACCTGCGGCGAAACCTGCTGCCCGAACGCGCTCATGACTCGCTCGCGCTCGCGCAGCGCGTGGAACGCCTTGGCGATGCGCCGGCGCAGCTCCGCGGCAACGAAGCCCGCCGCCACGCCGGCGAGCACCAGCAGCAGCGCCTTCATCAGGGTCAGGCCACGCGGCGCGTCGTAGTGGAAGGACAGGATGGCGAATTCCGCCGCGGCGACGAGGCCCGTGAAAATGGAAATCCGCGCCTCGAGCCGCAGCGTCGAAAGCACGATGAATACGGCGTAGAGCAGCACGGCCGGACCGCCGAGCACGAACTGCGCCTCCACATTGCGCCCGGCCATCCAGATGAGCAGGCTGGGCACGCTCGTCTCGAGAAAGGCATTCCAGTAGCGCAGCACGACCACGGCCGTGCCGCCGCGACGCGCGAATATCGGCAGCAGGCGCCGCGCGAGCATCTCGTAGGCGACGAGCGCGCCGCTGATCGTCATGGCGGTCCACAGCATGCCCCGCGACGCGAAGGTGACGCGGTACTCCTCGTGGAAGAGCGCCGCGAAAAGCGGGAAGACGAGCGTGAGCAGGGCGAAGAGCGCGGCGAGGATCGCCATCCGCAGCCGCTCGCTCTCGAGGATCTCCTGACCGAGGTGAGCTTCGAGCTCGCGGGACATGCTCATGCGCTGGCAGGATACCGTGATGGGCTACAGCTGAAATCTGGGCCGGAGCGCCTTCAGGGCGAAGTCGAAAAGCGCGACGCGCTGCGCGAACACCTCCCCAAAGTAGCTTCCCGCGTCGGGCTGAGGAAGCTTGAGCGAGGCGTCGGCCTCGCCGCCGTCGGTCACGATGTCCATTCCCTGTTTGCGAGCGAGATGCATCATCGTTTCATTTTCCTTGAGGCAATGCATGAAGAGCCTGGGGCGCCGCCAGTTGCGCGCATGCAGCGCCGCGCGCTCGAGGAGCGCGCCGCCGAAGCCGCGCTGCCGGTAGTCCTGGAGCACCGACACGCCAAGCTCTGCGTGGTCGTCGCCGCGCGCGAGGTGCGCCGCGCCCACGAGCTGCAGGTCGTCGTCGAAGATGCCGAAGAGCGCATCGCGATCGAAATCGATGCCGGCCGCGTAGCGCTGGATCACGCTGTCGGCGACGGGCGTACCGAAACGCAGCCGCCGGTCGTCGGCGCCGAGGGCGAGAAGATGTTGCTCATAGGCGGTTCCATCGAGCCGGGTAAGCTCGCGCACAGGCGAAGTCGTCATTCCGCATCACGATGCGCCGGGCGCAATGCCGGCGCAATCTACGCTTTCTAAAGCGTCGCTTTAGAAAAGTTGTTCAGTGGTGGTAGATGCTCGAGCGGACGATCGACTTGCCGCCGGTGCGCCGTACCGGAGGCATTTCTTCTTTCAAATGCGGCTTGAGCGGATGGCGCAGCGAACGGCGCGCGAGCAGCGTGCGCAGCTGATCGTCGCTAAGGTCGCTTTGCGCAAGGCGCCTCACCTGCCCGCCCTCCACTGCTGCGATCGGCAGGCCATCGCGGTAAAGGATGCGGTTGCGGTAGACGGACGCCACGCGGTCTTCGGGCGTGAGGATGCCGACGAGGTTCAGCGGATCGACGGCGCTCAGTACGACAAGCTCGTCCAGCTTCTCGCTCTTTCTCACCGAGCGCAGCCTTCCCACGGCATCGGCGGCAGCGAATTGCTCGCCGCCGAATCCGGCGACGAAGCGTCCGCCGCGGATCTCGCCGCGCGCTTCCAGCCGTCGATACACCCGCACCATGTCGCGCCACGGCGGCAATTGCGATTCGCGTTGCAGGAGCGAGCGGAAGACGACGCCATAGCGCTTGAGCAGCGTCCGCGCCACGGCTTCCACATCGTCCGACTTCTCCGCCGTAAGGAGCGACCAGCGGCCCGCGGTCTCGATCAGGTTGCGGCGCTTTTCCGACGGCGCGAGCAGCGCGCGCAGCCCGGCAAAGCCGTCCGCGGTCGCCACGCCTGCTCCCGCAAGCTCTGCGAGCCCGCGTTCGACGAAGGCCGGCAGCAATCCGGTCGCCTTCACGAGCTCGTGGAAGAACGACGCGCCACGCTTCTCCAGCGCTTCTTTCACTGTCTTTGCTTCCGAGGTGAACTCGGCACCGGGATCGGCGGCGACTCTCCAGACGTTCGAGTGCTCGCGCTGGAGCAGCGCGATCGGCGAGCTGCGGAGCGGCGCCCTGTTTCCCGGCGTAAGGCGTCCCCACGCGACCCGGCCCGAGAGGCAGAGCTGATCCAGCCGCTCTGCGCTGTAATCCTGGACGCGCGCCGGCAGCACATCGTTCTCCCATCCCGCTGCGGCGAGCTCGAAGCCTTCAAGCTGCTCGACCGCTGCAGCGAGCCCTTCAACGCCGCGGAGCTGATCCTCAGTGGCGATGTGCTGCCAATGGAAGAGGAAGCGCAGGAAGTCGGCCGCGGCTACCGGCTCGATCTCCGCCCGGAGCTTGTTGAGCGTGTAGCGATGGATGCGCGCGAGGAGGCGCCGGTCGCACCACTCGAGCTCCGGCGCGCCGGGCGTGAAGCGCCCGCGGAGGATGCGCCCCTGCGTCTCGAGCGCGAGCAGCATCACGTTCTCTTTCTCGGCGACCGGCCCGAGCACCTCGAGGCGGCTTGCCAGCAGCTCGAGCGGATCGTCGTCGACGCGCTCCAGCGCGAACCATTCCCCGCCGCGCTTCACCGCTCTTTCCCCCAACGCATCCAGGAGGGACGGCCAGTGAGGTGCCAGCTCCGACTGCTTGATGTAGCCCGCCACCGTCAGCGCGTCGTACATCTCGTCCGGCGTGTTCGCCACGGGCCACGCCTCTTCGCGAACCCGCGCGATTGCCGCCGGGTCGAGTGCGCCGAGATCATCGGCGCTGCGCAGCTCGGTCGAGCGCCGCGCGTAAACGGCGCGGGTGCGTCGCTCCTCGAGGGGCGCGTCGTCCAGGAACGTGTAGACGGCGGAGTTCAGAAGCTCGTGGGAGAGCACCGACGGCTCGGGAAGGTCGCGCGCGGCCGTCTGGATCTCGCCGGCGACGAGGCGCTTGAGCTCCGCCTCCAGGCCGTGGAGATCAACCGCCTCCTCGAGGGCATCCTTGATGGACTGGTTGACCAGCGGATGGTCGGGAATCTCGCGCGCGCCCTGGATGTTGTCCTGGCACGCGGCCGCCTCCGGGAATGCCGCCTGGAGCAGATCCTCGGCGTACATGCGCTGCAGCTGGTTGGGCACGCGAGCGCCGGCGCGATTGCGCGGTACCGCAAGCGCGAGCGTGGTGCTCCAGCGCCAGCGCGTCTCGAAAATCGGGGACTGGAGGATCGCCTGCGTGAGCGTGTCCCGCACGGTGTTGGGATGCAGGTAGCGAAAGACTTCTTCCAGCGGGAACGAATGCTGGCTGCCAAGCGAGAGGATGATGCCCTCCTCCGTCGCCGCGGCCTGCAGCTCGAAGTTGAATCCCTGGCAGAACTTCTTGCGCAGCGCGAGTCCCCATGCGCGATTGATGCGGCTGCCGAAGGGGGCATGCAGCACGAGCTGCATGCCGCCCGATTCGTCGAAGAAGCGCTCGAGCGCGATGTGGTCCACGGTCGGGACCAGGCCGAGGCTGCGCTTAGCCTCCGCGAGGTACTGCGCGATCTGCTCGGCCGCGCTGCGGCTCAGCACATAGTCCCGCTCGAGCAGCGCGATGGCGGCATCCAGCTCGCTCTCCTTCCGCGGCTCATCGGGTCCCGGCAGCTCGAAGTCCACTGCCGCGCGCAGCCGCGAGACGGCAAGGCTCATTTCGTCGGAGCGCGCCGGCGCCTCGCCGAGCCAGAACGGCATCGACGGCGGCTGGCCTTGCGCGTCCGCGACGCGCACGACGCCATTGCCGATACGCAGGATGCGCCACGAAGCATTGCCGAGCTGGAAGACGTCGCCCGGCAGCGATTCGATCGCGAAGTCCTCGTTCAGCGTGCCGATGAAGTGGCCTTCGGGCTCGAGCACCACCCGGTAGTCGAAGACTTCGGGAATCGCGCCGCCGTTCGTGATGGCGCTCAGGCGCGAGCCTTTACGCGCTCGCAGCTTGTGATTCAGCGAGTCGTGGTGGAGCAGCGCGGCCCGACGTCCCCGCCGCGTGGCATAGCCGCGCGCGAGCATCTCGACGACTTCATCGAATTCGCGCTTCTCCAGGTTTCGATACGGGTACGAACGCCTGCAAAGATCGTAGAGCGCTTGCTCATCCCACTCGTCTTCCGCGGATGTCTCCGCAACGATCTGCTGCGCAAGCACATCGAGCGGTTTGTCCGGCACCGCGACGCGATCGAGCTGGCCGTCACGTACCGCGCGGACCATGGCGGCGCATTCGATCAGGTCATCGCGCGTGAGCGGAAAGATGCGGCCTTTCGGCGTGCCTTTCACGGTATGACCGGAGCGACCGACCCGCTGCAAAAAGGTCGCGATCCGGTGCGGCGAAGAAATCTGGCAGACGAGATCCACGTGCCCGATGTCGATGCCGAGCTCGAGCGACGCGGTGGCGACGAGGACCTTCAGCTTGCCGTCACGCAGGCGCTGCTCGGTGTCGAGCCGCGCTTCCTTCGCCAGGCTGCCGTGATGCGCCGCGACGCTTTCGTTTCCCAGTCTTTCGGACAACTGGTGCGCCATCCGCTCCGCGAGGCGCCGCGTGTTCACCATGATGAGCGTGGTGCGATGCTCGTCGATGAGCTGGACCAGGCGCTGGTAGATCTCGGCCCAGACCTCGTGCGACATCACCGCCTCGAGCGGCGATGGGGGCACTTCGACCGCAAGGTCCATCTTCCGCTTGTGGCCCTTGTCGACGATGGTGACCGAGGACGATGGGCTGAGGAACTTCGCCACCTCCTCGATCGGCTTCTGCGTTGCCGAGAGACCGAGCCTCTGGAGCCGGCGGCCGCAGACATGCTCCAGGCGCTCGAGCGAGAGCGCGAGGTGCGCGCCGCGGCGCGACTGCAGCACGGCGTGGATCTCGTCGACGATCAGCACGCGCGCCGTCTTGAGCATGTTGCGCGAGCGCTCCGCGGTCAGGAGCAGGTAGAGCGACTCCGGCGTCGTCACCAGGATATGCGGCGGCGTCTTCAGCATCGTCGCGCGCTCGTTCTGCGGGGTATCGCCGCTCCTCACCGCCGCCGTGATCTTCGTCTGGGGCGCAAGCGCATGGATTTCGCGCCGCGGCTCGGCAAGGTTCTTGTGTATGTCGGCCGACAGCGCCTTGAGCGGCGAGACGTAGATGACCCGCACCTCGTCCGGCAGCCCTCCGGTTTCCAGCCCTTCACGGAGCAACTGGTCGATCGACGTCAGGAACGCGGCGAGCGTCTTGCCCGACCCGGTCGGCGCCGCGATGAGCGTGTCTTCGCCGCGGCGGATGGCACGCCAGCCTTCGAGCTGCGCTTCGGTCGGTTCTGCGAAACGAGTGGCCCACCACTCGCGGAGGACCGGATGAAAATCGCCGGGTAGCAAGGTCGCCATTTTGACATTAGATTCTGCTATTCAATCCATGTTGAGCCCCGCACAACGAAAAGAACTCAAAGCGCGCGCCCACAATCTCGACCCCGTGGTGATGATCGGCGCGAAAGGCCTCACCGACGAGGTGGTGAAGGAAGTCGAGCTCGCGCTGAAGTCCCACGAGCTCATCAAGGTGCGCGCGCCGAGCCTCGACCGCAGCGCGCGCGAGGTCGCCTACCAGGCGCTCTGCGAGCGCACCGCCGCGGAAGGCGTGCAGCACATCGGCAAGATTTTCGTGCTCTACCGGAAGCGCGATGTTGAAGCCGGCTGAACTCGCCAAGCTCGTCAAGCAGGGCGAGATCGAGACGGTGGTCGTGGGCTTCACCGACCACTACGGCCGCATGCTCGGCAAGCGCTTCGACGCCGAGATGTTCATCGAGAGCGTGGTCGACGATGGTGCGCACGCCTGCGATTACCTCCTTACCGTGGACATGGAGATGGATCCGGTCCCCGGCTACAAGTTCGCCAACTGGGAGCTCGGCTACGGCGACTTCCACCTCGTGGCGGACATGAGCACGCTCAGGCGTGCCAGCTGGCTCGAGAAATCGGCGCTCGTGCTCTGCGACGTCAAGGACCAGAAATCCCACGGGCTCGTCACCGTCGCACCGCGTTCCATCCTGCGGCGACAAGTCGATGCGGCGGCCAAGCTCAAATTCAAGGCGTTCGCCGCCACCGAGCTCGAGCACTATCTCTTCCGCACGAGCTATCGCGACGCCTCGCAGAAGGGCTACCGCGACCTCGAACCCGCCGGCTGGTACCTCGAGGACTATCACATCCTCCAGGGCACGCGCACCGAGGGCTTCCATGGCGCCGTGCGGCGGCATCTGAAGCGGTCGGGCGTGCCGGTCGAGACCTCGAAAGGCGAATGGGGCAACGGCCAGCATGAGTTGAACGTCCGCTACGCCGAGGCGCTCGACATGGCCGACCGCCACGTCATTTTCAAGCAGTGCCTGAAGGAAGTCGCCGAGCTTTCGGGTTTGAGCGCCACGTTCATGGCGAAGCCCGATGCCGCGCAGGCCGGCTCGAGCTGCCATATTCATCTCAGCCTCTGGCGCGATGGCAAGAACGTGTTCAAGAAAGATGGCGACCAGTTCCGCTGGTTCCTCGGCGGTTGGATCAAGCACGTGCCTGAGCTCATGCCCTTCTATGCACCGACGATCAACTCCTACAAGCGCTATGTCGACGCCTCGTGGGCACCGACGCGGCTCGCCTGGAGCTACGACAATCGCACGGCCGGCTTCCGCGTGATCGGCGAAGGGTCGAGCATGCGCATCGAATGCCGCATCGCCGGCGCCGATGCCAACCCGTATCTGGCCCTGGCCGCGTCGCTCGCTTCGGGCCTCGACGGCATCCGCAACAAGATCGAGCCGCCAAAGGCGTTCGTCGGCGATGTCTATGGCGCGCGGAACCTCCAGCGGGTGCCGCATACGCTCGCGCAGGCCGTCGACGCGTTCGAGCGCAGCAAGTTCGCAAAGCAGGCTTTCGGCGCCGATGTGATCGAGCACTACTCGCACTTCTTCCGGATGGAAGTCGCCGCCTTCGACAAGGCGGTCACCGACTGGGAACGCAAGAGGTACTTCGAACGCATATGAGACTGAAGGACAGAGTCGCCCTCATCACCGGCGCCGGCAGCGGCATCGGTCGCCAGACCGCTCTCCTCTTCTCGCGCGAGGGTGCAGCGGTCGTCGCCGTCGACGTGAACGAGAAGGCGGCGCAGGAGACGGTCGCCATGATCCAGAACGCGATCGCGGTCCGCGCCGATGTTTCCAAGGCCGCGGACTGCGAGAAGATGGTCGCGGCGGCCGAGAAGAAGTTCGGAAGACTGCACGTGCTCTTCAACAACGCCGGCATCATGAACTCGAAGGACGATGACGCGGTGTCCACGCCGGAGGATGTTTGGGACCTCACGATGGACATCAACGCCAAGGGTGTGTTCCTCGGCTGCAAATACGGCATCCCGGCGCTCCAGCGCGCCGGCGGCGGCTCGATCATCAATACCGCCTCCTTCGTCGCGCGTGTCGGCGCGGCCACGCCTCAAGTCGCCTACACCGCCAGCAAAGGCGCGGTACTCGCCATGACGCGCGAGCTTGCGGTGATCCACGCGCGCCAGAACATCCGGGTGAATGCCCTGTCGCCGGGTCCGTTGAAAACCGAGCTGCTGATGAACTTCCTCAACACCGAGGAGAAGAAGCGGCGGCGCCTCGTGCACGTGCCGATGGGGCGCTTCGGCGAGGCCGCGGAAATGGCGAAGGCCGCCCTCTTCCTGGCAAGCGACGACTCTTCCTACATGACCGGCGCGGAGTTCCTGGTCGACGGCGGCATCACCGCCGCCTATGTCACGCCGGAATGAGAATCCACCGGGTGTCCGGCGGCAATCCACGCATCGAGCCCGCCGGCGAGCGGCCTTACGCGGGTATAGCCGAGCTCGATCAGGCGCTTCGCGACGTGCGCGGCGGATTCCTCGTTCGGGCAGGTGCAGTAGAAGATGATGTCGCGGTCCTTCGGCAGCTCGCGGAGCCTGGCATCGATCTCATCCACTCCCATCATGAGCGCGCCGGGAATGAAACGACCATCGGCCTTGCGCGCGACCTCGGAGCGCACATCGACGACGACCGGCTGCCGTCCGCCCTGGATGAGGCTGCGCAGCTCCTCGACCGTGATGCGCGCAAGCCTGAGCGCGCGGTAGAACCGGCGCCGCTCCCACCACTTGAAGGCGATGTACAGCGCAAGCAGCGCACCGAGCAGCTCTACTGCAATCACGCCGTAGCCTGCCAGCGCGTCCACCACGCGCTCGATCTGGTTCGCGAACAGCATGCCAGCGACGATCGGCAGCCCTGCCCAGAGCGCGATGCCGATGCCGTTCAGAACGATGAACGACGGCCAGCCCATGCGCATCGCGCCGGCGAGGGGCGGCGTCACGGCGGAAAGGCCCGGAATGAATTTCGACACAATCAGCACCGCCTTGCCCCATCGCTCGAAGTGAAATTCGCTCTGCCGCACGCACGAATCCGGCGAGAGCGAGACCCGGCAGAGGAGGCTCAGCACGCGCCGGCCGTAGAGACGTCCGCCGGCGAACCACAGCCCGTCGCCGATGTAAGACGCGAGCACGGCGGCCCCGAACACCGCCGCGGCGGAAAGCTGTCCGGCGGCGGCCGCGGCCCCCGCGACGATCAAGGTCGGTACCGCCGGAATCGGCAGTCCGACCTGCTCGGCCAGCACATTGATGAATACCAGCGTCAGGCCGTAGCGGCCGACGAGATCGACGAGCTCGTGCATCAATGAAGAATACCGTGCAACGCACTGTGAGTCCGATCGACGGCTCCCTCTACGTCGAGCGCAAGCTCGCCAGGGCGTCCGACATCGAACGCGCGCTCGCCAAGGCCGTTGGTGCGCAAGCGCAATGGAAGCACGTGCCGGTCGCCGAGCGCGCCGCCATCGTTCGCAAGATGGTCGACTGGTGCGTCGCGCGAGCCGACGTGCTCGGCGAAGAGCTCGCGCGCCAGATGGGCCGGCCGATCGCGTACGCGCCGATGGAGATCAGGCGCGGTTTCCAGGAACGCGCCTTGTACATGGCGGGCATCGCCGACGAAGCGCTTTCTCCGGTCAACATCACTCCCGGAAGCCGGTTCATCCGCCGCGAGCCGCTCGGCGTCGTGCTCGTCGTGGCGCCGTGGAACTATCCGTGGCTCACTTCGGTGAACGCGGTCGTGCCCGCCCTCCTCGCCGGCAACGCGGTGATCCTGAAGATGGCGCAGCAGACGCCGCTCGTCGCCGAGCGCTATGCCGAGGCTCTCAAGGCGGCCGGTCTCCCCGAGAGCGTCTTCCAGTTCCTGCACCTCGACCACGCCTGCACCGCCAAGGTGATCGGCGATCCGCGCGTCGCCTTCGTCGCCTTTACCGGCTCGGTCGAGGGCGGCCACGCCGTGCAGAAAGCCGCGTCGGAGCGCTTCATCGCCACCGGCCTCGAGCTCGGCGGCAAGGATCCGGCCTACGTGCGCGCCGATGCCGATCTACCGTCGGCGATAGAAAACCTGGTGGACGGCAGCTACTTCAACTCCGGCCAGTCCTGCTGCGGCATCGAGCGCATCTACGTGCATCGCTCGGTGTTCAAGCCGTTCGTGAATGGATTCGTCGATCTCACGCGCAAGTACCGCCTCGGCAACCCGCTCGACAAGGCGACGACGCTCGGCCCGCTCGTACGCACCGACGCTGCGAACGCCGTGCGTGCGCAGATCAAGCACGCGCTCGCCAAGGGCGCGAAGGCGCTCATCGATCCAAAGGAATTCCCTGCGGACAAGAAAGGCACCCCCTACCTCGCGCCGCAGGTGCTGGTGAACGTCGACCACAAGATGAAGGTGATGACCGACGAGACCTTCGGCCCCGTGGTCGGCGTCATGGCGGTCGACGGCGACGAGCAGGCGGTGAAGCTCATGAACGACAGCCGCTACGGCCTCACCGCCTCGATCTGGACCAAGGATGCCGACGCCGCGGTACGGATCGGCGAGCGGGTCGACACCGGCACCTGGTTCATGAACCGCTGCGACTACCTGGATCCTGCGCTGGCGTGGACGGGGGTAAAGGACTCTGGACGCGGCTGCACGCTCTCCCGGCTCGGCCTCGAGGCCTTCACCCGGCCGAAGTCTTTCCATCTCAAGGTCGCCTGATCTGTCGATTTCGCCGGTCGCCGTTCGACCAGGACTGAAAGGAGAAGCACCCTGCGATTTCTATCGATGATCCGGATCGATGAGAAGACCGGCCAGCAACCGAGCGAGCAGCTCATGCAGGACATGGGCAAGCTGATCGATGAGCTGACCCGCGAGAAGAAGCTCGTCACCACCGCCGGCCTGCGGCCCACCTCAGAGGGCAAGCGCGTGCGCTGGCGGAAAGGGAAGGTGTTCGTCACCGACGGACCGTTCACCGAGACAAAGGAAGTGATCGGCGGCTACGCGATCCTCGACGCAGACTCGATCGAGGAAGCGATCCAGCTGACCAAGCGCTTCCTGGCGATCCACGGCGACCAGTGGGATATCGAGTGCGAAGTCCGGCAGATGGAGGGGCCCTAGGAAGGCCGGGCCAGGTCGGCGGCTCGCCTAAGCTCGTCCTTGGGCACGCCAAGGCGCTCGGCCCAGAAGTTGAGATCCTTGTCGCTACGCGGGTCGAGACGAACGAGCCGGCCGTTGCAAGCGGCATTCCCGAATAATTAAGGACGTCGTCCGGAATTCCTTGATCTTCGTGCTTGCGGGCGCTGCGCGGGGCGGTTAGATTCCGCGTGCCCATCACGCCGCGCGTGGGAGAGACTGGACCTCAAGGATTGCCATGAGTCCAGCGCCGAAGGGGTAAGGCCCCGCAAAACTCTCAGGCAAAAGGACCGCGCGAGGCTCGGGCGCTCTGGAGAGAAGGCCGTGTCGGCCTCGCCGAAGGAACACGCGGCAGCACTTGCCGCCAATTTCTCAGGCAAACCGGACAGAGGGGGCGTGAGCGGCGCGAGCGCGCCGGCCATGCTCGCAAGGAGGCTGTCTTGGAACTGCCAGAGAACCTGAAATACACCTCGTCGCACGAATGGGTCGCCGACAACGGCGACGGCACCGTTACGGTCGGCATCACGGCGCACGCTACCGAGCAGCTCGGCGAGCTCGTCTACGTCGAGCTGCCGAAGGCGGGGACGAAGGTCGAGCGCGGCGCGACCTGCGCGGTGGTCGAGTCGACGAAGGCCGCTTCCGATGTCTTCGCGCCGCTCAGCGGCGAGGTCGTCGATACGAACGGCGAGCTCGGCGCCGCGCCGCAGCGCGTGAACGAGTCCCCCTACAAGGAAGGCTGGCTCTTCAAGCTGAAGCTGGCCGACAAGAGCGAGCTCGCCGGGCTTCTCGCGCGTGATGCCTACGCCAAGTCGGCGGGCGCATGAGCGATCTCGCCGATCTGCTGGGCAACACGGAATTCGCCTCGCGCCACCTGGGCAGCGACGCCGCCACGCAGCGCGAGATGCTAGCCACGCTCGGCGTCGAATCGCTGGAGGCGCTCGTCGGGCAAGTCGTGCCACCGAGCATCCGGCTTGGCGAGCCGCTCAAGCTCGGCGAGCCCGCGACCGAGCTGCAGGCGCTCGCCGACCTCGGCGCGCACGCGGTGAACAACGACGTCTGGCGCAGCCACATCGGGATGGGCTACTACGGCACGCATACGCCGGCGGTGATCCAGCGGAACGTCATGGAGAACCCCGGCTGGTACACCGCCTACACGCCCTACCAGGCCGAGATCTCGCAGGGCCGGCTCGAGGCGCTGCTCAACTTCCAGCAGATGGTCATCGACCTCACCGGCCTGCCGGTGGCGAATGCATCCCTCCTGGACGAAGCCACGGCGGCAGCCGAAGCGATGGCGATGATCCGGCGCCTCTCCAAGAGCACGGCCAGGGCGTTCTTCGTCGACGGCGCCGTGCATCCCCAGGTGCTCGCGGTGATGCGCACTCGGGCACGATGGCTCGGCATCGAGCTGCAAATTGGTGACAGTCACCAGTTAGACCCGGCGAAAGTGTTCGGCGCCCACTTGCAGTACCCGGACACGAACGGCCGCATCCGCGATTGGTCTTCGCTCATTGGCAAGCTGCATTCCGTGCAGGCGCTCGTCAGCGTGGGCACCGACCTCCTCGCGCTCATGCTGCTGCGATCGCCGGGCGCGCTCGGCGCCGATGTCGCCATCGGCTCGGCGCAGCGCTTCGGCGTGCCGATGGGCTACGGCGGGCCGCACGCGGCCTTCATGTCGTGCAAGGACGAGCACAAGCGCCAGATGCCCGGGCGCATCATCGGCGTGTCGCACGACGCGGCCGGCCGGGCGGCCTTGCGCATGGCGCTGCAAACCCGGGAGCAGCACATTCGTCGCGACAAGGCGACGAGCAACATCTGCACGGCGCAGGCGCTGCTCGCCAACATGGCGGGCTTCTACGCGGTCTATCACGGGCCGGGCGGCCTCGAGCGCATCGCGCGGCGCGCGAATTTCATGGCGCGGCTGCTTGTCGCGTGCGCCAAGGGCGCGCGCGCCGAAAGCCAGGAATTCTTCGACACGGTCGTCTTCAGCCCGGTGAGCGGCGTCAAGGACCGCGCGCAGGCGAAGCGCATCAACCTGCGCTACCTCGACCGCAACCGCGTCGCCGTGAGCTGCGACGAGACGACTCGCCTCGAGGACGTGGCCGATCTCGCGGAGGTGCTGACCGGCATGCGCCTCGATGTCGAGCGCATCGCGAACGGGCTGAGTCCCGATCCGCTATCGATCCCGGCCGAGCTGCGCCGAGCCGACGCGGTGCTCACGCATCCGGTCTTCAACCGCTATCACACCGAGACGGAGATGATGCGGTATCTCAAGCGCCTCGAGAACCGCGACTTCTCGCTCGTGCACGGCATGATTCCCCTCGGCTCGTGCACCATGAAGCTGAACGCGGCCGCGGAGCTCCTGCCGGTCTCCTGGCCCAAGTTCGCCAACCTGCACCCGTTCGCGCCGCCCGAGCAGGCAAGCGGCACGCTCGCCATGACGAGCGAGCTCGAGGCCATGCTCGTGGAGATCACCGGGTTCGCCGCCGTGTCGATGCAGTCCAATTCCGGCGCGCAGGGCGAATACGCGGGCCTCCTCGCGATCCGCAGCTACTTTGCCGCCAAGGGCGAAGCATCGCGAGACGTTTGCCTGATCCCCGCCTCGGCGCACGGCACCAACCCCGCGAGCGCGCAGATGATGGGCCTGCGCATCGTGGTGGTCGCGTGCGACACGCACGGCAACGTGGACCTGAGCGACCTGGAGAAGAAAATCGCCGAGCATCGCGAGCGCCTCGCCGTGCTCATGATCACCTATCCGTCGACGCACGGCGTCTTCGAGGAAGCCATCGTCCGCATCTGCGAGCGCGTGCACGCGGCGGGCGGCCAAGTGTACATGGACGGCGCCAACATGAACGCGCTCGCGGGCCTCGCCAAGCCCGCGCTTATCGGCGCCGACGTCTGCCACATCAACCTGCACAAGACGTTCTGCATCCCGCACGGCGGCGGCGGCCCCGGGATGGGGCCGATCGCCGTCGCGCCGCACCTCGCGCGCTACCTGCCAGCACATCCGCTCGAAGGCGACCGCGCGGTCTCGGCCGCTCCTTACGGGAGCCCGCTGATACTCGTCATTCCATGGATGTACATCCGCATGATGGGCGCCGCCGGCATCCGGCAGGCGACCGAGATGGCGATCCTCAATGCCAACTATGTCGCCGCGCGGCTCGCGCCGTACTTCCCGGTGCTCTATAAAGGGGCGTCAGGCCGCGTCGCGCACGAATGCATCCTCGACCTGCGCAGGCTCCACGACACCTGCGGCGTCAGCGCCGAGGACGTGGCGAAGCGGCTGATGGACTACGGCTTCCACGCCCCCACCCTCTCCTTCCCGGTGGCCAACACGCTGATGGTCGAGCCCACCGAGAGCGAGTCCAAGGCCGAGCTCGACCGCTTCTGCCACGCGATGATCTCGATCCACGCCGAGCTGGAGAAGATCAAAAGCGGCGCTTTCGACCGCGCGAACAACCCCTTGAAGAACGCGCCGCACACCGCGCTCGAGCTCGCCGGCGACTGGCCACATCCCTACAGCCGCGAGGAAGCGGCGTTCCCGGCGCCGGGACTGCGCGCAGCGAAATTCTGGCCGCCGGTAAAACGCATCGACAACGCTGCGGGCGACCGCAACTTCGTCTGCACCTGCCCGCCGGTCGAGGCGTATGCCTAGCTTGCGCACTGCGCTCTACGAGCTGCACAAGGAGCTCGGCGCCCGCTTCACCGAGTTCGCGGGTTACGAGATGCCGGTGCAATACAAGGAGGGCCTGCGCGCCGAGCACCTGCACACGCGCGCGCAGGCCGGACTCTTCGACGTCTCGCACATGGGCCAGGTGCGCGTCACCGGGCCGCGCCTGCACGCGGCGCTCGAGCGCGCCCTGCCCATCGACTTCGACGATTGGCCCGACGGCCAGCAGCGCTACTCGATGCTCCTCAACGATCGCGGCGGCATCGAAGACGACCTGATGGTGACTCGGCTCAAGGACGAGGTGCGCATCGTCGTCAACGCCGCGACCAAGGGCAAAGACCTCCTGCTCCTGCGCAAGCTCTGCCCGGACCTGACCTTCGAGCTCCTCGACGCCGCGCTCATTGCGCTGCAGGGCCCCGACGCCGAGTCCGCGTTCCCCGAAGCCGCGGCTCTCTCCTTCATGCGCGCCGGCACCTTCGGAAAATATTTTGTGTCCCGCTCCGGCTACACCGGCGAAGACGGCTTCGAAATCTCGGTGCCTTCCCGCTACGCGGACGTACTTGCGCGCCGCCTGCTTGCCCACCCGGCGGTCAAACCCGTAGGCCTCGGTGCGCGCGACACGCTACGGCTGGAAGCGGGCCTCCATCTCTACGGCCAGGACATGGACGAAAAGACGACCGTCCTCGAAGCGAGCCTCGGCTGGGCCATCGCCGCCTCGCGCCGCCTCGGCGGCAAGAAGGAAGGCGGCTTCCCGGGGGCTGGCACCTATCTCCGCGAGGTCAAAGACTGGGTCGCTCGCCGCCTTGTCGGCCTCACCGGCGAAGAAGCGGTCCCGATCCGCCACGGCGCGCCGCTCGTCGATGCTAACGGCGCCGAAGTGGGCGTCGTCACGAGCGGCACCATCTCGCCTTCGACGCAGAAGGCGATCATGCTCGGCTACGTGAAATCCGGCATCGGCGCCGATGCCCCGCTCTCCGCCGTCGTGCGCGACGCGCGCCGGCCGGTGCGGATCACGAAGCTGCCGTTCGTTCCGAAGCGCTACAAGAAATAATTACGTACTTGGTACGGAATTATTCGTAGCGGACATCGATGATCTCGTAGCGCTTCACGCCGCCGGGGGTTTGCACCTCGACGATCTCGCCGGACTCCTTGCCGATGAGCGCCTTGCCGATCGGCGAGGAATACGAGATCCGGCCGGCCTTGATGTCGGCCTCGTCCTCGCCGACGATCTGCCAGGTCGCCTTCTCGCCGCCGTTCGCTTCGACGTCGACCGTGGCGCCGAAGACGCAGCGGCCTTCGGCGTCGACGAGCTTCGGATCGACGACCTGGGCGTTGGCGAGCTTGGATTCGATCTCGGCGATGCGGCCCTCGATGAAGCCGGCGCGCTCGCGCGCGGCATGATATTCGGCGTTCTCGGAGAGGTCGCCGTGCGCGCGCGCCTCGCCGATGGCCTGCGAGTTGGCCGGCCGCTCGACGGTCTTCAGCTTGTGCAGCTCGGCGCGCAGGAGGTCGGCGCCGCGCTTGGTCATGGGTGTCTTCATGTGGTTACGGGTTCGGAGAGCGACTGTCGCAGCCGTGCGTGCAGATCCTGCAGGCGATAAGGCTCGAGGCGGTCGATGTGGTACTTCATGCCCTCGCACGCGGCTTTCGCGCCAGCGATGGTGGTGTAGTAGGTGACGCGGCGCGCGAGCGCGGTGACGCGGATGGCGCGCGAGTCGGAGTGCGAGGTACGCGTCGCTTCGGTGGTGTTGACGATGAACGAGACGTCGCCGTTCTTGATCATGTCGACGATGTGCGGCCGCCCTTCCGCCACCTTGTTCACCTGCTGCACCGGGATGCCGTGCGAGGAGAGCACCGCGGCGGTGCCGCGCGTGGCCAGGATCGAGAAGCCGAGGTCCGCGAGGTCGCGAGCCACCTGCACGGCGGCGAGCTTGTCGCCATCGCGCACGCTGATGAAGGCGCGGCCGCCGGTCGGCAGCTTCATGCCCGCGGCGAGCTGCGACTTCACGAACGCTTCGCCGAAGGTCTCGCCCACGCCCATCACTTCGCCGGTCGACTTCATCTCAGGTCCGAGGATGGTGTCCACGCCGGGGAAGCGCGCGAATGGGAATACCGCCTCCTTGACCGAGAAATAGGACGGCGTGACTTCCCTCGCGCCCTGCTCGCGCAGCGACCGGCCGGCCATGCAGCGCGCGGCGATCTTCGCGAGCGGCTGGCCCGTCGCTTTGGAAACATAGGGGACGGTCCGCGAGGCGCGGGGATTGACTTCAAGAACGTAGACCGTGTCGCGCTGGATCGCGTACTGCACGTTCATCAGGCCGACCACCTTCAAGGCCCTGGCGAGCTGCGCGGTCTCGCGCCTGAGCTCGCGCTCGACGTGGCTCGCGAGCGAATGCGGCGGCAGGCAGCAGGCCGAGTCGCCCGAATGCACGCCTGCCTGCTCGACGTGCTCCATGATGCCGCCGATCAGCACCTCGCCGGCTGCGTCGCAGATGCAGTCGACGTCGACCTCGATGGCGTCGCTGAGGTAGCGGTCGAGCAGCACGGGCGAGTCGTTCGACACCTTCACCGCTTCTCTCATATACCGCTCGAGATCGGCCTGCTGGTGCACGATCTCCATCGCGCGGCCGCCGAGCACGTAGCTCGGCCGCACCACGATCGGGTAGCCGATCTGCTCGGCGAGCTTCACCGCCTCGGGGCCTGAGCGCGCGGTGCGGTTCGGCGGCTGCTTGAGCTTCAGCTTGTCGACGAGCTTCTGGAAGCGCTCGCGATCCTCCGCGATGTCGATCGCGTCGGCGCTCGTGCCGATGATCGGAACGCCGGCGGCGGCGAGGTCCTTGGCGAGCCTGAGCGGAGTCTGGCCGCCGTATTGCACGATGACGCCCCAGGGCTTCTCCAGGTCCACGATCTCCAGCACGTCTTCGAGCGTGAGCGGCTCGAAATAGAGGCGATCGGAAGTGTCGTAATCGGTGGAGACGGTTTCCGGGTTGCAGTTGACCATGATGGTCTCGAAGCCATCGTCGCGCAGCGCGAGCGCCGCGTGCACGCAGCAGTAGTCGAACTCGATGCCCTGCCCGATCCGGTTCGGCCCGCCCCCCAGCACCATCACTTTCTTCCTCGTCGTCGGCTGCGCCTCGCACTCGTCCTCGTAAGTCGAGTACATGTAGGCCGTCCGGGTCGCGAACTCGGCCGCGCACGTATCTACGCGCTTGTAGACCGGTCGGATGCCGAACTGGTGGCGCTTCCCGCGCACCGCCTTCTCGTCGGCATTGAAGAGGTAGCCCAGGCGCCGGTCGGAGAATCCCATGCGCTTGAGCTTCCTCATCGTCGGCGCGTCGATGTCCTCGAGCCGCCGGTCGTCGAGCTCCATCTCGAGCTCCACGATTTGCTTGATCTGGTCGAGGAACCAGGGGTCGATATGCGTGAGCCGGTAGACCTCTTCCAGCGTGAAGCCATTCTCGAACGCATCGCCGACGTACCAGATTCGCTCGGGACCCGGTTCGCCCAGCTCCCTCTCCAGCGTCTCGCGATCGCGCGTGCGCTGGTTCAGGCCGTCGACGCCGATCTCGAGGCCCCGCAGCGCCTTCTGGAACGACTCCTGGAAGGTGCGGCCGATGGCCATCACCTCGCCCACCGATTTCATTTGCGTGGTCAGGCGGTCGTTCGCCTGAGGAAACTTTTCAAAAGCGAAGCGAGGCACCTTCGTCACTACATAGTCGATTGTCGGCTCGAACGACGCGGGCGTCGCGCCGCCGGTCACTTCGTTGGCAACCTCGTCCAGCGTATAGCCGACGGCGAGCTTGGCCGCGACCTTCGCGATGGGGAAACCCGTCGCTTTGGAGGCGAGGGCCGAAGAGCGCGAGACGCGCGGATTCATCTCGATGATGACCATGCGCCCGTCCGCCGGGTTGATCGCGAACTGCACGTTCGAGCCGCCGGTATCGACGCCGATCTCGCGCAGCACCGCGATCGAGGCGTCGCGCATGATCTGGTATTCCTTGTCGGTCAGCGTCTGCGCCGGCGCGACGGTGATCGAGTCGCCGGTGTGCACGCCCATCGGGTCGAGGTTCTCGATCGAGCAGACGATGATGCAGTTGTCCTTGCGGTCCCGCACTACCTCCATCTCGAACTCTTTCCAGCCGAGCACGCTCTCCTCGATGAGCAGCTCGTGCGTCGGCGAGGCGTCGAGGCCCCGCTCGCAGATCGCGACAAACTCTTCCCGGTTGTAGGCGATGCCGCCGCCCGTGCCGCCGAGCGTAAAGCTCGGCCGGATCACCACGGGGAAGCCAAGCCCGGCCTGGATCTGCAGCGCCTCCTCCATGGAGTGCGCGAGCGACGAGCGCGGGCTGGCGAGCCCGATGCGCGACATCGCCATCTTGAATTTCTCGCGATCCTCGGCCTTGTCGATCGCCTCGCGGGAGGCGCCGATCATCTCGACGCCGAACTTCTCGAGCACGCCCTCGCGCGCGAGGTCGAGCGCGCAGTTGAGCGCGGTCTGCCCGCCCATCGTCGGCAGGAGCGCGTCCGGCTTCTCCTTGTCGATGATGCGCGCCACCACCTGCCAGGTGATCGGCTCGATGTAAATGGCATCGGCCATCTCGGGGTCCGTCATGATCGTCGCCGGGTTCGAGTTGACGAGGATCACGCGATAGCCCTCGGCGCGCAGCGCCTTGCACGCCTGCGCGCCCGAGTAGTCGAACTCGCACGCCTGGCCGATCACGATCGGGCCGGCGCCGATGATCAAGATGCTCTTGATGTCGGTGCGCTTAGGCATCGGCCATCATCTTCGCGAAGCGGTCGAAGAGATACCCGATGTCGTGCGGCCCTGGGCTCGCTTCGGGATGTCCTTGAAAACAGAACGCCGGCCGGTCGGTCCGCGCGAGGCCCTGCAGGGAACCGTCGAAGAGAGACACGTGCGTAGGCCGCAGATTTGCGCGCAGCGTGGCCGGATCGACTGCAAACCCGTGGTTCTGGCTCGTGATCACGACCTGGCCGGAATCCAGGTCCTTGACCGGATGGTTTGCGCCGTGGTGGCCGAACTTCATCTTCAGCGTCTTCGCGCCGGAAGCAAGGCCCATCAGCTGGTGTCCGAGGCAGATGCCGAACACGGGAATCTTGGTCGCGTCGAGGATTTCGCCGATCGCCTCGATGGCGTAGTCGCAGGGCTCTGGGTCGCCAGGGCCGTTCGACAGGAACACGCCATCCGGCCGCATCTTCAAGACCTCTTTCGCCGGAAAAGCAGCCGGAACCACCGTCACCCGCGCCCCTTGCTCGGCGAGCAGGCGCAGGATGTTGCGCTTGATGCCGTAGTCGTAAGCGACGACATGGGCCTTGGCGCCGTCGAGCTTGCGGTATCCCTTCCCTTGCTCCCAGCGGCCTTCGGTCCACTCGTACGGCTCCGTGACGCTCACCACTTTCGCGAGATCCATGCCGGCAAGGCCCGGGAAGGCGCGCGCCTTTTCCAAGGCGAGTTTTTCGTCGACGGCACCGGCCATCAAGCACCCGTTCTGCGCCCCCCTCTCGCGCAGGATGCGAGTGAGCTTGCGCGTATCGATGTCGGCGATGCCGGGGATCTTGTTTTCCAGCAGGTACGAAGTGAGGTCGGACTGCGCGCGATAGTTCGAGTGGCGTCGCGGCACGTCGCGCACGACGAGGCCCTCGGCGTAGATGCGCGGCGATTCCGGATCCTCGTCGTTCACGCCGGTGTTGCCGATGTGCGGATAGGTGAGCGTGACGATCTGCCGGCAGTAGGACGGGTCGGTCAGGATCTCCTGGTACCCCGTCATCGCCGTGTTGAAGACCACTTCCCCGACAGCGGTCGCGCTCGCGCCGATCGAACGGCCGCGAAACACCGTCCCGTCGGCGAGGACGAGAAGCGCTGCGTCTTTGGTGGTCATTTATCTGCGGATGCGAAAAGCGGGAAAGGCTTACGCGCCCTTCCCGCTCCCTTGAGGCCGGAATTATACAGTGAAGGAATTCGCGGCCGGCGCGCTTCTTATCTCACGCCGAGGGGATTGGACGGCTTCAGCTTCTCCATGGCCTCCTTGAGGCAGGCGACCTTGTCCTTGAGCTTCGGATCCTTGTTCACGACGGTCGTGCACTCGGCCCACTGGTCGGGCCGCGCGAGCACCATCACGCGCCCGGGCGCCATGAGGCCGGGCTTAGCCACGCGCTCGTATTCGGCGCGGGCGCGCATGCCGGCTTCGTCGACGTAGCCGATGATCAGGTACTGGTAGGCCCAGAACGAGGTCGGCGTGGCCTTGAAGTCCTTGTGCATGGCGTCCTCGATCTGCTGGATCGCCTTCGCCGTCCCCTCGATGTTGTTGCCCATGCATCCGGCGAACCAGCCGTAGGTCTTTGTCGCCGGATACGTGACGCGCGCCTCCACGACGTAGCCCGGCCCGCCGCACGTAGTGAGGATCTCGGGCTGCTCCACCAGCTTGGCATGGAAGGGCGACACTTTTTCGTAGGCCTGCGCGAGCGCGACGGCGTTCTGCTTGATGGCGGCTTCGCCCTTGCCCGCCACGAAGGTCGCGATGCCGTAGGTGCGCCCGTCGTCGGTGGTGAGCTTGAACGTCATGACGCCCCGCAGAGCCTCGCCCGTGCCGCCATCGCCGAACCCGCGGCCCGGGACGAACGACACCGCGCTCTGCGCGGCTCTTTGGGCCGCCAGCTTGTCCATCGCCGCCTTCGCCTCGGCAGCGGCCTTGGCATCCGCAGCCGCTTTTGCCTCTGCCGCAGCCTTCGCATCGGCGGCGGCCTTGGCGTCCGCTGCGGCTTTCGCTTCTGCCGCAGCCGTGGCATCCGCTGCAGCCTTTGCTTCAGCGGCGGCTTTCTCCTGGGCGAGCTTCTCGGCGGCCGCTGCCCGCTCGGCAGCCGTCCTCGCCTCGGCGAGGGCTTTCGCGTCCGCCGCAGCCTTGGCCTGCGCCGCGGCCTTCTCCGCCGCCCGCTTCTCGGCCAGCGCCTTCGCTTGCGCGGCGGCGCGTTCTTTCTGCGCCGCGACGCGCTTCGCTTCGGCTTCCCTGGCGGCTTTCGCGGCGGCGGCCTTCTCGTCCGCCGCTTTCTTGTCCGCCGCCGCCTTGGCCTGCGCGGCCGCCCTCTTCGCCTCGGCCTCCGCCTTGGCAGCTTCCGCCTTCGCCTTGTCCGACGCCGCCTTTTCCTCCGCGACCTTGCTGCTGCTCGGCGCAGGCCTGCTCGGGGCGGCACGGACCGGGCGGTCTTCCACCAGCATCGAGAGCTCGAGCGCCCAGGTCGGCAGCTCGGAGGCGGCGATCTCGAGCTGGTCGCCGCCACGGCTGCGCACGGCCTGCCCGCCCTTGATGAAGTACGCCTCGCCCGCGGAGGCGACCTTGCCGGCGGCGAACGTCGTCTCGGAGATGCGCGCGATCTTCCCGCCGCTGTAGATGCGCACGATGCCGCGCCCGTCGGCGAGCCCGTCCTTGCATTGGCCGCTCCACCGAACGCGCGAAGCGCCTCTCGCATCGGCAGAAGGCAGGTAGAGCTTGCAGCTGTCGGCCGTCACTTCCGTAGTGCCCGCCGGCGCCTGCGCGACCGCCTGCGCACTTAAAAGTACCAGTGCCGCGAATGCAATCGTCTTCATTTCCCTCCCATTCCCCAAAAAGGGGTCAGAGCAATTTTCCTGTAACAACTAAGCGCGTCAGTAGTTACCAGAAAATTGCTCTGACCCCTTTTCCTTTCAGCGTAAGCCCAGCACGTCGAACATGTCGTAGAGGCCCGCCGGCTTGCCGCGCAGCCACTTCGCCGCGCGCAGCGCGCCGACTGCGTAAGTCATCCGGCTCTGCGAGCGCACGGTGATCTCGACGCGCTCGCCCAAGCCTGCAAAGAGCACCGTGTGCTCACCCACGATGTCGCCGCCCCGGATGGCGTGAAAACCGATCTGCTTCCCCGGCCGCTCGCCGGTCTGCCCTTCCCGGCCATGCCGCGCCACGCTGGCGAGCTTCCGGCCAAGCGCCTGCGCCACGACTTCACCCAGCTTGAGCGCGGTGCCTGAAGGCGCGTCGACTTTGTGCTTGTGATGCGCCTCGAGAATCTCGACGTCGTACTCGTCGCCGAGGATCTTTGCGGCGGTTTCCGCCAGCCTGTAGGCGGCATTCACGCCGACGGCGAAGTTTGCCGCCATGACGATCGGAGTCTGCTTCGCCGCGTCCGCGATCGACTTGCGCTGCGCGGGCGAAAAGCCGGTGGTGCCGATCACCGCCGCCTTCGCATGCTTCAGGTTGGCGAGCGTGCCCTCCGGCCACGTGAAGTCGATGAGCACATCGCAACTCGCTGCGGCCGAGGGGTCGGAGCCGATGTTGATGCCACCCGCCTTGCTCCCGACCGCCGGATTGCCCGCGAGGTCGAACGCCGCGCCGAGCTCGAGCTCCTTGTCGGCAAGCACCGCCTCGATGAGCGTGCGCCCCATCCGGCCGCCTGCACCGGCAAGGGCGACGCGCAGCGCGCGGCTCATCGGCCCGCCGCAGGAGAAGCGACGTCCCCCTGGATGCGCTCGAGCTTGCCTTCGTTGAAGAAAAGCGCGATCCGCCGCTCCTCGCGCTTGCCGTTTTCAGCTTCGCGCCAGTAGACGTAATCCCAGCGGTCGGCGTGGAAGACGTCGGTGATGAGCGGCGTGCCGAGGATGAAGCGCACCTGCTCCTTGGACATGCCGGGCTTCAGCTGTGCGATCGTTTCCTGCGAGAGATAGTTGCCCTGCTGGATCTCGGGCTTGTACGGCGTGATGCCCGGAATGCGCGGCACGCCGCATCCGGAGAGCGGAAGGTAGACCAAGATCAAAAAGAGTGCGCGACGCATCGGCCTATAATGATAGTCGATGAGCCCGGTGCAAAGCCTGAAGGAGAGCGGCCTCAAGGCGACGCTGCCACGGCGCAAGATCCTCGAGCTCTTCGAGGCGAGCAAAGTCCGCCATCTCTCCGCCGAAGACGTCTACAAGGCGCTGATCGCCGAGGGCATCGATATCGGCCTCGCCACGGTGTACCGCGTGCTCACGCAGTTCGAGCAGGCGGGATTGCTCTCGCGGCAACATTTCGAGACCGGCAAAGCGGTGTTCGAGCTGAACCAGGGCGGTCACCACGATCACCTGGTGTGCCTGCAGTGCGGCCGCGTCGAGGAGTTCTACGATACCGACATCGAGCGGCGCCAGCACGAGGTCGCGCGCCAGCGCGGCTTCCAGCTGCACGGCCATTCGCTCGCGCTCTACGCCGACTGCACCAAGCCGGACTGCCCCTACCGTCCGCGTTAGGAAGCGTCCAGCAATTCCGCCGCGTGCTTTCGTGCGGTCGCTTCGGCGCCGCCGAGCATGCGTGCAAGCTCCTCGATCCTCGCGGCACGGTCCAGGCGCTGGGCCTTCACCTTCAGATTGGAAGATTTCGTCACGGACCAGTGCCCGTTGCCGCTCGCCGCGACTTGCGGCAAGTGGGTCACGCACAGCACCTGGCGCTGTCTTCCGAGGCGCTTGAGCGATTTGCCGATCGTCTCGGCCACCGCGCCGCCGATTCCGGCGTCCACCTCGTCGAACACCAATGTCGCCACCGGCGACGCCTTGGCGGCGACGAGCTGGATGGCGAGGCTGATGCGCGAGAGCTCGCCGCCGGAGGCCACTTTCGCCAGCGGACGAAGCGGCAGGCTCGGGTGTGACGCCACTTCGAACTCGACCTGCTCCGCGCCGAACGCGGCCGGTTCTTCGAGCTTGTGCAGGGTCACGGCGAAGCGCGCCGCCTGCATGGCGAGCTGCGCCAGGGTAGCGGTCACCGACTTCGAGAGCGCCTCGGCAGCGCTCTTTCGCTTCGCGGAGAGCTTCTGCGCCACCGCCTCGTAGCGCGTGCGGGCGGCGGCCACTTCCCGCTCGATCGCCTGCGGATCGGCCGCAAGCTCGAGCTCGTGGAGGCGCTTCTCGAGCTCCGCGAAGCGTGCAGGCAGTTCTTCGGGCCGTGCGCGATGCCGGCGCGCCGCCGAATGCAGCGCTTCGATGCGCGCTTCCGCCTCCTTCAGCGCTTCCGGATCGAGATCGACGCGCGACGCATAGTGGCGCAGCTCGCGCACCGCTTCATTCGCCTGCGCCTGCGCGGACTCCAGCATCTCGACGATCGTCGCTAGCTGGGCGTCGTGCGCGGCAAGCGTACGCAATTGGCTTACGACAGCAGCGAGCTGCGAGAGCGACGCGCCCTCGGCCTCCGCCAGTGTCTCGAGCGAGGACTGCGCGCCGGCAAGGAGGCTCGAGCCGTGCTGCAAGCGCTTGTGATCAGCGGCCACCTGCTCCCACTCGCCTTCCCGCGGCGCAAGCTTGCGCAGTTCATTCACCTGATGCGAGACATCCGCGCGCTCGGCCTCCCGTTGGGCGAACTTGGCGCTCGCCTCCGCCGCGACCTCCTCCAATCGCTTCCAGTCGCGAAACGCCTGCGCGCTCTCGCGCGCGAGTTCCTCCGCGCCGGCATGCGCGTCGAGGAGCTCGCGCTGCGCGGCGGTGCGGAGCAGCGACTGGTGCGCGTGCTGGCCGTGAAGGTCGACCAGCCACTCGCCGGCCTCCTTGAGCTGCGCGAGCGTCGCGGCATGGCCGTTGATGAAGCAGCGGGAGCGCCCGGCGCGGTCGATCGAGCGGCGGAGCACGAGCTCGCCCGGGTCGCCGGCAAGGTCGCGCTCCTCGAGCCAGGCGGCCATGGCTTTGGAGACGTCGAACTCCGCTGAAAGCTCGGCTCGCTCGGCCCCTTCGCGCACCATGGCCGCGTCGCCACGGCCGCCTACCAGCAGCTCGATGGCGTCGACCAGGATCGATTTGCCGGCGCCCGTCTCGCCGGTGAGGACGGTGAAGCCATCGCCGGGCTCCAGCGTTGCGCGATCGATCAGGACGTAGTCGCGAACCTCGAGCGCTCGGAGCATCTATTCTTGCTTTATCGGTGCCTCGCTCCAGCCGAGCTTCTCGCGCAGCGTGGCGAAATAATGGTAGCCCGGCGGATGCACGAAGCGCACGGCGTCGGCGGAGCGCTTGAGGATCAGGCGGTCGCCGGCCTGGAGATCGGCGAGCGCGAGGCCATCGAAATGCGCGCGCGCCTCGAGCGCGTGCTTGAGATGGATCTCGATCACGCTTTTATCGCTCACGCTCACCGGCCTCGCCGAGAGGGTATGCGGCGCGAGGGGCACGAGCGCGAAGGCCGGCACCGCGGGATGCAGGATCGGGCCTTGCGCAGAGAGCGCATAGGCGGTGGATCCCGTGGGCGTCGCAACGATCACGCCGTCGGCGCGCAGCGCGTAGACGAATTCGCCGTCGAGCAGGAGCTCGAACTCGATCAGGCGGCCCTGCGCGCCCTTGCTGACGACCGCGTCGTTCAGGGCGAGCGTGCGCAGCACGGACTCGTCTCCACGCCGTATCTCGGCGTCGAGCGCGGCGCGGTCCTTCATGGTGTATTTGCCGTCGAGGATGGCGCCGATGCCTTCCTGCATGTCGCGATGGCCGATGTCGGTCATGAAGCCGACGCGGCCGAGGTTCACGCCGACGACCGGCACGTGATGACGGACCAGGTTGCGCGCCGCGGCGAGCAGCGTGCCGTCGCCGCCGATCACGACCGCAAGGTCCGCTCTCGTGCCGATGCCGACGTAGTCGAGCCCTTGCTCGCCAATCTCGGCGGCAGTTTCCTTCTCGATCAGGACTTCGCAGCCGCGCTTCTTGAGAAAAGCAGCGAGCTCGCGCAGCGATGCCGCAATCTCAGGGCTGCCAAGCTTTCCGACCAGGGCGATCTTGCCGAAGCTCGGTTTGCTTGCGGCTTGTGGCATGTTCGTCGAGTGTACAATGAATCACATGCTCGACAAGCGAGCACAAATCCTTCTTAAGACGTTGATCGAGCGCTACATTGCCGAAGGGCAGCCGGTCGGCTCGCGCACCCTTTCCAAGTACTCGGGCCTCGACCTTTCGCCGGCGACGATCCGCAACGTGATGGCCGATCTCGAGGAGGCCGGCCTCATCGCGAGCCCGCACACTTCCGCCGGGCGCGTGCCCACGCCCCTCGGTTATCGCTTCTTCGTCGACACCCTCCTCATCATCAAGCCGGTCGAGTCGCTCGACCTGCAGCGGCTCGAGGGCGAGCTCCACCCCGACAACCCGCAGCGTGTGGTGCAGGCCGCTTCGCAGCTCCTTTCGCAGCTCACGCAATTCGCGGGCGTGGTGATGACGCCGCGCCGCGCGATGACCTTCCGCCACATCGAATTCCTGCGCCTGTCGGAGAAGCGGATCCTGCTGATCGTCGTCACGCCCGAAGGCGACGTGCAGAACCGGATCCTGCTCACCGAGCGGGAGTTCAGCGCCTCGGAGCTGATCGAGGCGGCGAACTACATCAACCAGCACTACTCCGGGCAAAGCTTCGAGGACGTGCGCACGAAACTGCAGGGCGAGCTGAGCGAATTGCGCCAGGACTTGATCAAGCTCCTCACCGTGGCGGTCGATGCCGGGTCGCGGGCGATGAACGAAGGCGCCGAGCCCTACGTCATCTCCGGTGAGCGCAAGCTCCTGAGCCTGCAAGATCTCTCGCAGGACATGCGGCGCCTGCGCCAGCTCTTCGAGCTCTTCGAGCGCAAGACCTCGCTCGTGCAAATCCTCGATATTTCGCTGCGCGGCCAGGGCGTGCAGATCTTCATCGGGGGCGAATCGGGCTTCAGCGCGCCGGACGACGTGAGCGTCGTCACTTCGCCCTACAAGGTGAACGGCGAAGTCGTCGGCACGGTGGGCGTGATCGGCCCGACGCGCATGGCGTACGACCGGGTCATCCCGATCGTCGACATCACCGCCAAGCTCGTGTCGAGCGCGTTGTCGCAACACTAAGAAGCGAGAAAAGGGGTCAGAGCAATTTTCCTGTAACTACTGACGCCCGTAGTTGTTACAGGAAACTTGCTCTGACCCCTTTTTTACTTTGAGAAGCGTCCTCCTCGTGAACCTGGGCACGCCCTCGGCGCCGACGCGCGAGGCGGTGCGCGACTATCTCGCCGAATTCCTCGGCGATCCGCGCGTCGTGCCGCTGCCGCGCTTCATCTGGTTGCCCATCCTGCACGGCATCGTGTTGCGCACGCGTCCGGCCCAGTCGGCGGAGAAGTACGCGCAGATCTGGATGCCCGAAGGCTCGCCGCTCGCCGTGCACACGGTACGGCAAGCGCAATTGCTCGCCGAGCGCCTGGGGGTGCCGGTGCGCTACGCGATGCGCTATGGGGTTCCATCGATCGGCGCCGCGCTGCGCGAGCTCGAGGATCCGCTCGTCATCCCGCTCTACCCGCAGTACGCGGACAGCACCACGGGCAGCGTGCTCGACGTATTGCCGGCCGGGGCTCAGGTTGTCCGCGAGTTTCACGCCCAGTCGGCGTACATCGCCGCGCTCGCGGTACGAGTCAGGAGCCACTGGACTCAGCGCGGCCGTGCCCCGATGCTCGTCATGAGCTTCCATGGCCTGCCGAAGCGAGGCGCCGGCGCGTATGAGCAACACTGCTACGGCACCGGGAAGCTCCTCGCCGATGCGCTCGCCCTGAAGCCCGACGAGTGGCGCGTGACGTTCCAGTCGCGCTTCGGCTATGCCAAGTGGCTCCAGCCGTACACCGAGCAGACGCTGATCGAGATGGCGCGCGCGGGTGCGACGAAGGTCGATGTCGTTTGTCCGGGATTCGTCGCCGATTGCCTCGAGACGCTCGAGGAGATCGGCATCCGCGCGCGCGAGAAATTCCGCGAGGCCGGCGGACGCGAGCTCGGCCTGATCGAATGCCTCAACGAGGCTCCGGAATGGATCGACGCGCTGGCAGCGCTCGTGACCGAGGCTAGCGGCCGAGCAGGCCCTTGAGCTTGTCGATCGTCTCCTGGCGGCGATCGGGCTGCTGCGCCGAGCCGCCTTGCCCCGACTGCTCCCCGCCCGAAGGCTTCGAGATGCCGAGGCGCTCCTCGAGCGCGCCGCGTAGTTTCTCGCCGGCCTTCGACTTGGCGAGATTCGTAGCCACTGCGGCGTAGTCGACCTTGTAGGCGAGCGCATCGAACGGACCCACGAGGCGCACGGGCACCGTGAGGCCGGAGAGCTGCCCCAAGTCCTCGCCGCCCTGCCCCTTCGTGCTCGCCACGACCGTCGCTTTCGTCGTGTAGTCGATCGTCGAATTGCCGATGTCGATGTTGCCCGCCCCCGAAACGCGGAAAAGCGGCGACTTCACGTCGAGGTCATCGTTGTGCGCCACGCCGTTCTGGATCTTGAAGCTCGCAGTGAGCTCGGAGAAGTCGGTCTTCTGCGCCTCGGCAGCCTGGGCGCGCGCTTCCTGCGAGCCGAGCGCGGTCTTCGCCTTGCGCAACACCTCGGCGAGGTTGATCCCCTTGATCGCGCCGTCGTGCAGCTGTACTCGGGCGCTGCCGGCGAGCGCCTTCTTCATCGCGTTCACCGATTTGCCGGCCGTGTTCACGTCGAGCGCGACGTTGCCCTTGCCCTCGAGCACATCCTTTTGCGCCGCGTCGCGCAGCAGCGGCCCGACGGAAACGCCGTTCAGATTCTCCCTCACCGCCACGCGGCCATCGGCCATGGCCGTGATCGCGCCCGTGACCGAGCCGTCGTAGAGATTCGCCGAGTGCGGCGCGACGTCGAGCTTGCCGTTCGCCGCGTGGATTTGCGCCTTGACGTTCGCAAGCTTGACACCGTTGGTCTGCAGTTGACCGACCTGGAGGCGACCATTGGCGTCCAGCCCCTTCAGGAACGAGAGGTCGACCGGCGTGTCTTCTTCCTTCTTCTGTGCCGTCGGCGCCGGAGCGCCCTTTCCCTCCTCCTTCGGAGTGGAGACCGGCTTCTGCTCCGATTGCTTCGCCGAATAGCGGTCGAGGTTCAGCTTGTCGACGCTGATGTCGAACTGGTAGGCGGGCGGGGAGAACTTCGCGAGGCCGAGCTTCGCCTGGATATTCGACTCGTCGAACTTCGACGTGAGGTCCGCGTTCGCCGTCTGCTTCTCGAGATCGGCGCGGAGGGAGCCGGAAACGGGGACCTTCACGCTCTTCTGCGGCAAGCTGGGATCCGTCATCGCGATCTCCGCCTGGATCTGCGGGATGGCGAGGGCTTTCGCCGACCCTTCGACGCCGGAGAGCTTCAGCTGGGCGTCGATGTTGCGCTGGCCCTCGTTCAGCTTGAGGTTTGCCGTCACTGCAGCGCCCTTCGCCGCGTTGGCGGCGATGAGAAGCTCCGGCGCCGCGATGTGCGCTTCCAGGTTCTGCTTGTCCTGCACGCCTTTCACGTCGAGCGCGAGGCCGTTCACCCTGTACTCGTTCTTGTCCGGGTCGGCGGAGATGTCGCCCTTGGCGTTGACGTTGAGATTGGTGATGCCCGCCGCCGTGCCGGTCACCTTGGCGTCGAGCTTCGAGATGGCAAACGACTTGGCGGCGAGATCGAACTTGTACCCGCCGTTCACGTCGAGCTTCACGTCGAGGTTGGGGGCCTTGCCTTTCACGGTTCCGGCGAGGCTCAGCTTGCCGTCGGCCTTCTCGGCGATCTTGCCGGTTGTGAGCTTGAGATCGGAGACCGCGATCTCCTGCCCGCTCGTCTTGTCGATGTACGTCACCGCGGAGCGATCGATCTGGACGCTGCCGATATCGAAGGCCACCCCCTGGCCGCCCTGCGCCTGACGCTGCTCGGCTTTCTTCTGCGGCGCCTTCTCTTCCTTCGGCTGAGGCTGCGGCTGCTGTTCCATCAGGTCGCTGAAGTTGAAGCGACCGTCTTTCTCCTTGATCACGGTAGCCTTGAGACCCGACACGCGGATCCCGTCTACGATCGCCTGCCCGTGCAGCAAGGGCATGAGCGCGACCGAGGCGTGCGCGGAGTCGAGGGCGAGAAACTGCTGGTCACTGCCGTGCTCGGACAGCGTTACGCCGTTCACCTTGGCGCCGAGCGCCGGCCAGATCGCTACCTGGAGATCGCCCTTGAGGCTCAAGGTGCGGCCGGTTCTCTCCTTCACGATCCGCTCGATCTCGGGCTTGTACTTGTTGGGGTTGAACGTCATGGCGAACACGACGGCCCCCAGGACCAGAAGGACTAGCAGGGCCCCGATCGCATAGAACGTGTATTTGATAGCTTTCATCGTCTAATCAGTAAGTTGAAATAACGCGCGGCCCTTGAAAAGCCGCCTCACCATCCCCACTTCGACAAGATGCAGGAAGAGACCGTTCAGCCTCAGGACGCAGACAATTCTCCCAAGCCGGCGGATCAACAGCTTGCGGAGGCTCAAGCCCAGTTGGCGCAGATGCGGGAACAGATGCTCCGGAGCCTCGCCGACGCCGAGAACGCGCGCAAGCGCTATCAGGCCGAGGCAGCGAGCTCCCAGAAGTTCGCCATCGAGCGCTTCGCCGAGTCGTTGCTGCCCGTCATGGATAGCCTTGAGGCGGCGCTAGCCAACAAGGAGGCAAGCCCCGACGCCCTGCGCGACGGCGTGGAACTCACGCTCCGCCAGCTCACGCAGGCGCTGGAAAAAGCGCGCGTCAAGGCCATCTCGCCGACGCCGGGCGAGCGCTTCGACCCCCATCGCCACCAGGCGATGGCCGCCGTCGAGTCCGACTCCGAGCCGAACACCGTGGTCGCGACCATGCAGAAGGGCTACCACCTCCACGAGCGCGTCCTGCGACCGGCGCTGGTGACCGTAGCGAAAGCGGTTGAAAAACGCGGCGCAAACCCCATATCCGACACAGACTTAGATTAAACAGGAAACCCCATGGCAAAGATCATAGGCATCGACCTCGGCACCACGAACTCCTGTGTCGCGATCATGGAGGGCGGCAAGCCCAAGGTGATCGAGAACTCGGAAGGCGCGCGCACGACGCCCTCCGTCGTGGCATACGCCGAGGACGGCGAAATCCTGGTCGGCGCGCCCGCCAAGCGGCAGGCCGTCACCAACGCGAAGAACACCATCTACGCGGTGAAGCGCCTCATCGGCCGGCGCTTCGAGGAAAAGGAAGTGCAGAAGGACATCAACCTGATGCCCTACAAGATCGCGAAGGCCGACAATGGCGACGCGTGGGTCGAGGTGCGCGGCAAGAAGATCGCGCCGCAGCAGGTCTCGGCCGAGATCCTGCGCAAGATGAAGAGGACCGCCGAGGACTACCTCGGCGAGGAAGTAAAGGAAGCCGTCATCACGGTGCCGGCCTACTTCAACGACTCGCAGCGCCAGGCGACGAAGGACGCGGGCCGCATCGCCGGCCTCGACGTGAAGCGCATCATCAACGAGCCGACCGCGGCGGCACTGGCGTTCGGGCTCGATAAACAGCTGAAAAAAGACTCCAAGATCGCGGTCTATGACCTGGGCGGCGGGACGTTCGACATCTCGATCATCGAGATCGCCGACGTCGAGGGCGAGAAGCAGTTCGAGGTGCTCTCCACCAACGGCGACACGTTCCTCGGCGGCGAGGACTTCGACCAGCGCCTGATCGACTACATCGTCACCGAGTTCAAGAAGGACCAGGGCCTCGACCTCTCGAAGGATGTGCTCGCCCTCCAGCGGCTCAAGGAAGCCGCCGAGAAGGCGAAGATCGAGCTCTCGTCCAGCTCGCAGACCGAAATCAACCTGCCCTACATCACGGCGGACCAGTCCGGGCCGAAGCACCTGACGATGAAGATCACGCGGGCGAAGTTCGAGTCGCTCGTCGACGAGCTGATCCAGAAGACCGTCGAGCCCTGCCGCATCGCCATCAAGGACGCGGGTGTCAAGCTCTCCGAGGTCGACGACGTGATCCTCGTCGGCGGCCAGACGCGCATGCCGAAGGTGATCGACACGGTGCGCGAGCTCTTCGGAAGGGAGCCGAGGAAGGACGTCAACCCGGACGAGGCGGTGGCGATCGGCGCCGCGATCCAGGCGGGCGTGCTGAAGGGCGACGTCAAGGATGTCCTCTTATTGGATGTCACCCCTCTTTCGCTGGGCATCGAGACGCTCGGCGGCGTGATGACCAAGCTCATCAACAAGAACACCACCATCCCGACCAAGGCGCAGCAGGTGTTCTCCACCGCGGACGACAACCAGAACGCGGTCACGATCCACGTGCTGCAGGGCGAGCGCGACGTCGCTTCGGGCAACAAGTCGCTCGGCCAGTTCAACCTGACCGACATCCCGCCCGCGCCGCGCGGCATGCCGCAGATCGAGGTCACCTTCGACATCGACGCGAACGGCATCCTCCACGTCGGCGCCAAGGACAAGGCGACCGGCAAGGAGAACAAGATCAAGATCCAGGCGAGCTCCGGCTTGAACGAGCAGGAGATCCAGCGCATGGTGAAGGACGCCGAGGCGCACGCCGAGGAAGACAAGAAGACGCTCGAGCTCGTCAATGCGCGGAACGCCACCGAGGCGCTGGTACACTCCGTGCGGAAATCGCTCAAGGAGTACGGCGACAAGGTCGACGCGGCCGAGAAGGAGAAGATCGAGGCCGCGATCAAGGACGCCGAGGGCGTACTCAAGTCCGAGAACAAGGCCGACATCGAGGCGAAAGGCCAGGCGCTCGCGCAGGCGGCGCAGAAGCTCGGCGAGAAAGTCTACGCCGAGCAACAGAAAGCGGCGGCAGGAGCCGCCGCGGGCAGCGAAGGCTCAGCCGGCGGGCAGGCCGAGGCCGGCAAGAAGGACGACAGCAATGTCGTCGACGCCGAGTTCACGGAAGTAAAGGACAAGAAGGCGGGCTGAGGGCGTAGCCCGGGATGGAAACGAGGACGGGCCCCTAACCGGGCCCGTTTGCTTGTATGGAAACAAAGAGCATGGCCAAGCGCGACTATTACGAAGTACTCGGCGTCAACCGGGACGCGACGGAAGACGACCTCAAGAAGGCGTACCGGCGCCTGGCCATGAAGTGGCATCCGGACAGGAATCCCGACAACCCGAAGGCGGAAGAGCACTTCAAGGAGGCGAAGGAAGCCTACGAAGTGCTGTGCGACGCGAACAAGCGTGCGGCGTACGACCAGTTCGGGCACGCCGGCGTGGATCCTGCAGCGGCCGCCGGCGCGGGCGCCGGCATGGGCGGATTCGGCGACATCTTCAGCGACATCTTCGGCGAGATCTTCGGCGGCGGCCGCGGCGGACGCTCGACCGTCTTTCGCGGCGCGGACTTGCGCTACAACCTCGAAGTCTCGCTCGAGCAGGCGGCGCATGGCTTCGACACCAAGATCCGCATCCCGGCGATGTCCACGTGCGACACCTGCAAGGGCAGCGGCGCCAAGCCGGGCACCGCGCCGACCACGTGCCCGTCGTGCCGCGGCGCCGGTCAGGTCAGGATTTCACAGGGTCCGTTCTCGATCGCGCAAACTTGCCCGCGCTGCCATGGATCCGGAAGCATCATTCCGCATCCGTGCAGCGCATGCTCCGGCAGCGGCAGGGTGAAACTGCAGAAGACGCTGTCGGTGAAGATCCCGGCCGGGGTGGACGAAGGCGACCGCGTGCGTCTCTCCGGCGAAGGCGAGCCCGGCGTGAACGGCGGCCCGCCGGGAGACCTCTACGTGCAGGTGCATATCAAGCCGCACCAGGTCTTCACACGCGACCACGACGACCTGCATTGCGAGATGCCGATCTCGATCACCACCGCGGCGCTCGGCGGCGAGATCTCGATTCCCACGCTCGACGGCTCGGCGAAGATCCGCGTGCCCGCCGAGACGCAGTCGGGCAAGACCTTCCGCATGCGCGGCAAGGGCATCAAGGGCGTGAGGAGCCAGGTGCCCGGCGACCTCTTCTGCCATGTCGTCGTCGAGACGCCGGTGCAGCTCACCGCGCGCCAGCGCGAGCTGCTGCGCGAGTTCGAAGCGATCAGCCAGCAGGACAGCGCGCGGCACAATCCGCGAGCCAAGGGCTGGTTCGACAAGGTCAAGGAATTTTTCGAGAGCTGAGCTTCTCGGGCTGATCCTTCCGGCGCACGCTTGGAGCCGAAGCGACCCGCCGACGCTTTTTTGGTCCGTGAATTGCTTCGGAGAGGTCCCCCAACCAGGAGGATCCCATGCCCAAGATTTCAGCCCTCGTAATTCTTGCTGCCGCGGTTGCGATGAGCGCCGGCTGCGCCAGCACCCGCAGCGCCGCCGGCGGCTCGACCGCCAAGATGTCGACGCACGACGTGCAAGTGCAGATGGATCGCGACGGCAGCGTCCGCAACTACCAGACCGACTATCGCCTGCGTAACGGCGACCGCGTCCAAGTGCTGCCCGACGGCAAGGTCGGCCCGCTGTAACGCGCACCCCAAGGTAGGCGTGCGGCTTGCAGCAGCCGGGCATCATGGGTCGATGCCTGGTGTTCCTGGCGGCGTTCATCGCCCTCGCCGGCTGCTACAACCCGCCCTACCCGTCCCAAGGGCCGGGAGAGGTTGAGCCGCTCCCGCACGAGGCGAGCACGCCCCAGCAATCGCCGTATCCGTACCGCGCGCGGAGGGAGAGCTCCGCGGGCTCGGGCTCCAGCGTCACGCAGTAGCTTTGCGCTTGCGGGCGGCGAGCTTCACCGCCTCGATGATTTCCGGATAGGCCGCGCAGCGGCAGAGGTTGCCGGAGAGGTAATGCCGGATTTCGTCCTCGCTCGGATCCGGATGCTCGTCCAGCAATTGCCGCGTCATGAGGACGAATCCCGGCGTGCAGAAGCCGCACTGGAAGGCGGCTCGCTCGATGAAGGCCTCCTGCACCGCGTCGAGCTCCGTCGATTCCTCGACCGTCTGCACATGGGCGCCCTCGGCGAGCGTCGCCAGGTAGAGACACCCTGAAACCGCCGTCCCGTTGACGAGCACCGTGCAGCAGCCGCACAACCCTTGTCCGCAGCTCTCGCGCGCGCCGTAGAGGCCGAACGCCTCGCGCAGTACCTCGACCAGCGTCTCGTGCGGCGCCACCTGCGCTTCGACCGGCTGGCCATTAAGGCGGAATTGGATCTGGCGCCTCATCTCTTGAGCGCCATGTAGACGGCTTCCGGGCTCATCGGCAGCTCGGTAAGGCGCACGCCGATCGCGTCGTGGATGGCGTTTGCGATGGCCGGCGACACGCCAAAGGTCGCGGTCTCGCCCACGCCCTTGGCACCAAATGGGCCGGTGCGTTGCTCGGCGACGACAGCTTCGTTCACCATCTCGGGCGGAACATCCAGCAGCCCGGGAATCTTGTACTCGGCGAGCGAGGCGTTGCGCAGCTGCCCTTCGCTATCGAACAGCATCTTCTCGAACAAAGTGAAGCCGAGCTGCATGATCGCGCCGCCCGAGAGCTGCGTCTCCACGATGCGCGGATTGATCGGCGTGCCCACGTCCGCCACGTTCACCATCCGAGTGACGCGTGTTCGCCCGGTCTCCGTATCCACCTCGACTTCGACCCCCGTCGCTCCGACCATCCAAAACGGCGTCGCGTTCTCCGTCTGGCCGTTCTCGTCCGGAGGCGTGTAAGGCGGAATGAAATTGCCGGCGCCCATCACCGAGCCTGCGCGCATGCCGTATTTCTTCTTGAAGACATCCGCCACCGGGCAATCGGCCGGCAGGCCCAACTCCTCACGCAGCTTCACGAGCTGGCGCTTCGCGTCCTCGGCGGCGAGCTTCACGGCATTGCCGCTATGGAAGAGGGAGCGCGATCCGAGCGTCGCCATGTCGAAGGGCGTGACGTCGGTATCGGAGTGCACCACGCTCACCGCTTCGGTCGGGATGTTGAGCACCTCGCCTGCGATCTGCGCCATGGCGGTGTCGGAACCCTGTCCCATGTCGACGCAGCTCGTGTACACCGTGCAGCTGCCGTCGGCATTCACGCTCACCGCGGCGAGCGAGGCGGTATTGGCGATGCACGCCTTGAACCCTACGGCGATACCGCGGCCGCGCTTGATGCTTCCCGTTCCCCGGTCGAAGGGTTTGCCCCAGTCGATGAGCGAAGCGGTGCGCTCCAGTACCTTCTCAATGGCGGCGTCTTTCATCTTCGTCCCGGTCGCTTGAGGCCGGCCTTCGCGCAGAAGGTTCTTGCGCCGGAACTCGACCGGATCTAGCCCCAGCTCGCGCGCCACCATGTCGGTATGGCTCTCGTACGCCCAGACGAGCTGCGGGATACCGAAGCCGCGCAGCGCGCCGGCCGGTGGCAGGTTGGTGTATAGCGCGTACGAATCGATGGACACATCCTGGATGTCGTAGGGTCCAGGAGCGGTGAAGCCCGACTTCTGCGTCACGCGCGGCCCGATGTCGGCATACGCACCGCCGTTCCACCACACCTCGCAGTCGCGCGCGACGATGCGGCCGTCCCGGGTCACGCCGGTCTTGATGCGGAAGGTGCTCGCGTGCTTCGTGATGGTGAAGAACTGCTCCTCCATCGTGAGCGAGACCTTCACCGGCCGGTGCGCGAGGAGCGACAGCACCGCAACCAGCGCCTCCAGCTTGATGTAGAGCTTGGCGCCGAAGCCGCCGCCGAGGAACGGCACGCGCACGCGCACCCGGTTCTCCGGCCAGCCCAGCAGCCGCGCGATCTCGATGCGCACGAACGACGGGCTCTGCGAGGCCGTGTGGATCGTGATCGAGCTTTCAGTGGACTCGGCCACCGACACCAGGGGTTCGAGCGGCGTATGCATCACCTGCTGCGTGCGGAAGCGGTGCTCGAAGACTCGGTCGGCGCCCTTCATCGCCTTCGCCGCATCGCCGCGCCGCAAGCGGAAGTCGAGCGCCACGTTGGTGTTCTTCTTGCCCTTCAGGTGCTTCAGGTCCGGGAACGTGCCCGCCGGCTTCAGCTCGTCGTGCACGATCGCTTTCGAATTGACCGCCTCGACCTCGTCGTAGACCGCAGGCAACGGGTCGTATTCGGCGGTGATGAGATGCACCGCCTCCTCCGCCACATGCGGATCGGAGGCAAGCACGACTGCGACCGGCTCGCCGACGTAGCGCACCTTGTCCACGGCGAGCACCGGCTGGTCGTGGAATGCCGGCCCATAGTAGGGATCGGGCACGATGGTCTTGACCTCGGCCGCCGTGACAACGCTGTGTACACCCGCGAGCGCGCGTGCCGCGCTCGTCTCGATGCGCTTGATGCGCCCATGGGCGACGCTCGAGCGGAAGATCTTGCCGTAGAGCATGCCCGGCAGCCGAAGGTTATGGACGTATTCCGCCTTGCCCGTCACCTTGAGCCAGGACTCCAGGCGCGGCACCGAGCGGCCGACCTGCGGAGTCTCAGTGGCGTGGGTTGCGCGCTTCATCGATCGCCCGTTTGAGAAACACGCGCAGCAGCTGTTTCTTGTAGGCAGCCGAGCCGTGCAGATCGCTTTCGATCTTCAGCTGCTCCGCCGCCTCGACGGAGGCAAGCCGCGTTGGCCGGTCGGTCGCCGCACTCACCACGATCTCCGTCTTTTGCCCGTCGAGCACCACGGCGACGCCCAGCGCCGGCCAGTCGTCCGCCGAGCGCGTCGTGCATTTCAGATACGCCGCGCGGCGCGCGCCCATGGCGGGTACGGTAACGCCAGTGATCAGCTCGCCCGCTCCGAGCGTAGTTTCCAGATAGCCGGCATAGAGGCGTTCCACCGGCGACGTGCGCTCGCCTTTCGCGCCGGCGATCGTCACCGTCGCGCCGAGCGCGGACAAAAGCGGCGGCAGGTCCATGTGCGGATCGCCGTGCGCGAGATGACCGCCGAGCGTCGCAACGTTGCGCACGCGCACGTTGGAGAGCGTGCGCAGCGTTCGGGTGATGACCGGCCAGCCGCGCCTTACCTCGCCTGAGGTCTCCAGTTTCCTGAGAGTGACCATCGATCCCACGCGCAGCTCGCCGTTCACCACTTCGATCGCGTCGAGGCCGAGGCGCCGCAGGCTGACGAGGCGCGTCGGCCGCAGGACGCCCGCCTTCATCATGAGCATGAGCGCGGTGCCCCCCGACATCGGGCGCACGCCTTCGCCGGAGAGCAGCGCAAGCGCTTCGCGCAGCGATTTCGGCTCCGCCAGTTCGAAGGGACTCAAGGCTCGCTCCTCCGCGCCAATTTTAAGCGTGCTAGTCTCGCCGGGAATGATGTTTCGAAGGGTCGACAGCGCGCAGGTGGAATGCGACCAGCAGGGCGCCGGCGCGCCGCTCCTTCTCATCCATTCGCTCCTCACCGAGTTCAGCGTATTCGACGGCATGCTGCCGCGCCTCGCGAAGGAGCGGCGCGTCAGCCGCATCAACCTGCCCGGTTTCGGCGCCTCGTCGCCGATCGAGCTCGCGACGGTTGCGGCACACGCCGATCACGTTGCACGCGCAATGGACGCGCTCGAGCTCGCCATCCGCCATGGCGCGCGCTTCGGGCGCCTCATTGTCGCCGACACGCTGGCGGCCTTCCCCGAGCCGTCGCGAGCGCCGTTCCGCAACATGGCGGCGAAAGTGAGCGCGGAAGGCATGAAAGCCGTGCTCGACACCGCGATCGGCCGCATGTTTCCGCCCGCCTTCGCCGAGCGCCACCCCGACGTCATCGCCGCCCGAAAGACTGCACTGGCAAAGGTGGACGCACAGTGCTTTGCGCGCGCGTGCCTGGCCTTGGCCTCTCTCGATGTCACCAGCAGCGCGTCGAAGATCAAGAATCCGACACTAGTCATGTGCGGCGCCCTCGACCAGACGACGCCGCCCGCGCTTGCGCGAAAGCTCGCGGACAACATTCAGGGCGCGCGCTACGAGGAAATCGCCGGCTCAGGGCACTGCCCGATGCTCGAGCAGCCCGAGGCGCTGGCGCAGGAGATCCTGGGCTTCTAGCTAGCTCTGCCGCGGGCCGCGCATCTCGCGTAGCGCGGACTCCACGCGCTTCCACATCTGCGCCTGCTCGCGGTCACCCGCCTTGTCGAACTGGTCGGCCTTCTGCGCTGCTTCCGCGATGGCTTTCGCACCTTGTGTCGCAAACATATTGCGGGCGATCGCCGAGACGTCGGTGGTAGTCATTGCTGGCCTTTCTGGAACATGGCGGATAGCGCCATCTTGGTCCCGCAAGCCGCGGCCGTATTGACGTAAGTCAGGGCTACGAGCCGCTAAACCAGTTGTAGCCCTTGTCTTCCCAGTAGCCGCCGGGATATTCGTTGGTGACGAAGATGGCGGCGATGTGCTTCGGATTCTTGAAGCCGAGCTTGGTCGGCACGCGCAGCTTCATCGGATAGCCGTACTTCGGCGGCAGCGTCTGGTCGGCATAATTGAACGCCATGATCGTCTGCGGATGCAGCGCCGTCGCCATGTCGATCGAGCCGTAATAGTCGTCGGCGCACTGGAAGCCGACGTACTTCGCGGTCGTGTCGGCGCCGATGCGGGCCAGGAAATCGGAGAAGCGCGCCCCGCTCCACTTGCCGATCGCGCTCCAGCCCTCGACGCAGATGTGGCGCGTCACCTGCGAGACCTGCGGCAGCGCATAGAGCTCGGGCAGCGTCCACGGCTTCTTCTCGCGGATCATGCCGGCGAGCTCGAGCTTGTAGTCGCCGCCGTCGACCTCCACCACTTCGTCCTCGCCATAGTACGCGTTGAACGGGAACGGCTTCGTGATCCGGCTTTCCGGGAATTCCGGCGCGAGCCGGTTGGGATTGAAGAGCCAGTGCTGCACGTCATCGTTCCAGCGCGACATCCCCATCAGGACTCGCTGCACGGCTTCCTGGTCGGTGATGTCGCAACCGGTGAGCATCGCGAGCGCGCCAAGGGACAGCCCGCGCTTGAGGAACAAGCGGCGCTCCAGGTTGGCCACTAACGGCGAACGGTGCACCGCGAAGGGCTTATCCATGCTTGATCCGTCCGGTGAACATGGTCGGGAAGGTCCGCGGCACGAGGGCGACCATGACCACGTGCACGAACGCGATGAACGCGATCGCGGCCATCGAGAAGAAGTGCAGGTAGCGCGCGCCTTCGTAATCGCCCATGTATTGGCCGATCCAGTAGAACTGCACCGGTTTCCACATGACCAGGCCGGTCGCGATCATGACGATCAGAAAAAGGATCAATGCGACGTAAGCAGCCCGCTGGGCGGCGTTGTATACCGAGAGGTCCTCGTGCGCGAGCTTGCCGCGCAGCGCCTCGCCGATGTCGTGCAGGACGACGGCAGGCGTGATCGGCAGCAGTTTCCGGCGGAAATGGCCGGAAGCTATGCCGTAGGCGAGGTAGACGAGGCCGTTGATCGCGAAAAGCCACATGCCGGCGAAATGCCATTGCAGCCCGCCGGCGAGCCAGCCGCCGAGCGTGATCGAGTCTGGGATATCGAAGGCGAAGAGCGGCGAGGCGTTATAGATGGCCCAGCCGCTCGTGATCATGATCAGCACGGCGAGCACGTTGACCCAGTGGCAGAGGCGAACGATCAGCGGATGGATCAGCATGCCGTGTTGGTCGGCGTTCATGGGCCGACCTTACACCCTGCGCCAGGTAGTCGCCGCGCCCTTGTCTTCGAGCACGATGCCCTGATCGAGTAGTTCCTTACGGATGCGGTCAGCTTCGGCGAAGTTCTTGCTCTGGCGCGCGGCTTGCCGGGCCGCGATCCGCTCGTTGATCCACCCCGGGTCCACACCCGCCGGCGCAGCGCGCAGGAAAGCATCGGGCTCGCGCTGCAGGAGGCCAAGCACGCCGCCGAGCGCCTTCAGTTGGGGCGAAGCCTTGGCATCGCCATGGAAGGCGGCGTTGGCGAGTTGGTGGAGCTCCGCGATCGCCTCCGGCGTGCCGAAGTCGTCGTCCATGGCGGCCTTGAAGCGCCGGGCATGCGGCTCCGCCCAGTCGAGCGGGGCCGCGGCAGCGGGATGGTCGCGCAGAGCGGTGTAGAGGCGCGTCAGCGCCTGCTTGGCGTCATCCAGGTTGGCGTCGCTGTAGTTGAGCGGGCTGCGGTAGTGCGAGCGCAGCAGGAGGAAGCGCACCACCTCGGGGTCGTAGTGCTTCAGCACGTCGCGGACGATGAAGAAGTTGCCGAGCGACTTCGACATCTTCTCGTTGTCGATGTTGAGGAAGCCGTTGTGCATCCAGTACTTCACGAAGGGCTTGCCGGTCGCGCCTTCCGACTGCGCGATCTCGTTCTCGTGATGCGGGAACTGGAGATCCATGCCGCCGCCGTGGATGTCGAACTGCTCGCCGAGGAGCGTGCAGCCCATCGCCGAGCACTCGATGTGCCAGCCGGGGCGGCCCTCGCCCCAGGGGCTCGGCCACTTCGGCTCGCCGGGCTTGGCACGCTTCCAGAGCACGAAGTCGAGCGGGTCTTCCTTGGCGGCGTCGACATCGACGCGCTCTCCGGCACGCAGCTCGTCGAGCGACTTCCCCGAGAGCTTGCCGTACCCGGGGAAGCGCCGCACGGCGAAGTTGACGTCGCCGGACGACGCTTGATAGGCGAGCTTCCTCTCCTGCAGGCGGCGGATCATGTCCTGCATCTCGCGTACGTACTGCGTCGCGCGCGGCTCCTTGTCCGGCTTCTCGACGCCGAGCTTGTCCGCGTCTTCGTCCATCGCCTCGATAAACCGCGCGGTCACCGCATCGACCGGCTGGTTACTCTCCGCGGCGCGCTTGATGATCTTGTCGTCGATGTCGGTGATGTTGCGCACGTACGTGACGCGATAGCCGCTCGCCCGAAGCCAGCGCCGGACGATGTCGAAGACCACCATGAAGCGCGCGTGGCCGAGGTGCAGATAGTCGTAGACCGTGATCCCGCAGACGTACATGCGCACCTCGCCGGGCACCAAAGGGATGAACGGTTGTTTTGCCCGGCCTAGCGAGTTGAAGATCTGCAGAGTGTCGATTGTGGGCCGGCGGGCGTTAGTCTAGAATGAGAACCCTTACGTAGGGCCTTGAAAATATAACACAATGCTGAATTCCAACGCCCCGCGCCGAAAGCTGCGTGGCGGCGCCATCCTGCTTTTCGCCTGCGTTTTTGTCTGCGCATCGGCGGCACGCGCCGATGAAATCGAAGAAGCGCAGAAGCTCCTCAAGGCCGGCCAATCGCAACAGGCGCTCGAGCACGTGAACAAGGCGCTGGCGGCAAATCCGAAGGAGCCGCAGGCGCGCTTCCTGAAGGGCGTGATCCTCACCGAGCAGGGCAAACAATCGGAAGCGATCGAGATCTTCACCAAGCTCACGCAGGACTATCCGAATCTTCCCGAGCCCTATAACAACCTCGCGGTGATCTACGCGAGCCAGGGACAGTACGAAAAGGCGCGCACCTCGCTCGAGCAATCGATCCGCACGCACCCGACGTACGCCACCGCGTATGAGAACCTCGGCGACGTCTACGCCAAGCTCGCGAGCCAGGCCTACGGCAAGGCGCTGCAGCTCGATGCTTCGAACACCACGGCGCAGAACAAGCTCTCGCTCGTACGCGAGCTCGTGCGCGAGCCGGGCGTCAAGCCGGCCGCCACAGAGGCGCCGAAAGAACCTGCCAAGGTCGCGGCCGTCGCGCCTACGTCGCCGGCCAAGCCCGCGGCGGATGCGAGCGCGGACGTGCTGAAGGCGGTAAACGGCTGGGCGCGGGCATGGTCGAACAAAGACAGCAATGCCTACCTCGCCTACTACGCCAAGGACTTCAAGACCCCCGGCGGCGAGTCGCGCGGCGAATGGGAAAAGGTCCGCCGGGAGCGCATTGCCGCCCCGAAGTCGATCTCGGTGGCGGTCGAGTCGCCCAATGTGACCATGCGTGGGCCCGAGCAGGCGAGCGTGACCTTCAGGCAGACTTACAAGTCCGACAAGCTCACCAGCAAGACCCGGAAGACTCTCGAACTCGTGAAGCTCGACAATCGCTGGCTGATCAGGGACGAGAAGGCGGGCAAATGAACCGCCTCGCGCTCCTTTTCCTCGCGCTCGTATTCGCCGGTACGGCGGCCGCCACCACGCCGGAGGATCGGCTCTCGGCGGTGTACGAGGCGGTCGAGGCGAACCAGCTCGACATCGCGCTGAAGCGCGTCGACGCGTTGATCGCCGATTACCCGAATTTCCGTCTCGCGTATCTCGTCCGCGGCGACCTTTTGCTCGCGCGCGCCCAGCCGCTGCAAACGTTCGGCAACGTCCTGAAGACGGTGCCGCAGGCACGGGTCGACGACCTGCGCGAGGAAGCGCTCCAACGACTGCGTGCGCAGCGACAGCGCCCGACCGACGACCGCTTGCCGCGCTACGTGCTCGAGCTCAATCGCGACCAGAAGTACGCCCTGGTGGTCGACGCGCGCCGCTCGCGCCTCTACGTGTACGCGAACGACGGCGGCAAGCCCAAGCTCATCGCCGACTACTACGTCACCCTCGGCAAGAACGGCATCGAGAAGACGCGCGAAGGCGATCAAAAGACCCCGGTCGGCGTCTATCACGTGACCGCCAACCTGCCCCGGAAGAAGCTCACCGATTTCTACGGCGCAGGCGCCTACCCGATCAGCTACCCGAACGAATGGGACCGCCGGCAGGGCCGCAACGGCCACGGCATCTGGCTGCACGGCGTGCCTTCCAACGTCTACAGCCGCGCCCCCCGTGCGAGCGACGGCTGCATCGTGCTGGCGAACCAGGACCTCGAATCACTGAGCCGGCAGCTCCAGATAGGCCTCACGCCGGTGATCATCGCCGACGAGGTGGAATGGGTCGACGCTTCCACCCTCGAAGCCGAGCGCGCGAGCCTCGCCGCGGAGATCGAGCAGTGGCGCGCCGACTGGCAGAGCCGCGACACCGAGCGCTACCTCAGCCATTACTCGCCTCGCTTTGCCGCCGGCAAGGAAAACTATGCGGCCTGGGCGGCGCACAAACGCAAGGTCAATGCCGGCAAGGCCTGGATCAAGGTAAAGCTCGAGCGCCTCGCCATGTTGCGCTACCCGCACGAGCGCGACGTGGTCGTCGTCACCTTCGATCAGGACTACCGCTCGAACGGCCTGTCGAACGTCATGAAGAAGCGCCAGTACTGGAGGAAGGAAAACGGGCGCTGGAAAATCCTTTACGAGGGAGCCGCATGAAGCTATCGCATCTGTTCGTTCTTTCCGCCGCTGCCGTCGTGCCCGCCGGCGCCGTCGCCGCCGACCCGCAGGTCGACCTGAAGACCAATCTCGGCACGATACGCCTCGAGCTCTATCCGGCGGCGGCGCCGAAGACGGTGGAGAACTTCCTGCAATACGTGAAGGACGGCCAGTACAACGGCACGATCTTCCACCGCGTGATCGACGGCTTCATGATCCAGGGCGGCGGCTTCGACAAGAACTTCAAGGAGAAGAACACGCGCGCGCCGATCGTGAACGAGGCATCCTCGGGCGTGAAGGCCGGCCTCATGAACAAGCTCGGCACGGTCGCCATGGCGCGAACCTCCGATCCCAATTCGGCGACCGCCCAGTTCTTCATCAACGTCAACGACAACGACTTCCTCAACTGGGGCAACCGGCGCGGCGACGGCAACGGCTACGCCGTGTTCGGCAAGGTGGTCTCGGGCCTCGAAGTGGTCAACAAGATCGCCAAGCTGCCCACCGGCCCCGGCGGGCCGATGCCGCGCGACGTGCCGAAGCAGCAGGTCCTCATCGAATCAGCGACGGTGGTCGGCACCGCAAAGTAGTTGCGCAGTCTTTACATCTCCGATCTCCACTTAAGCGAAGAGCGCCCGGCTGCGAATGAGCGCTTCTTCGGGTTCACAGAGAAAGAAGCCGCCGGCGCCGACGCGCTCTATGTTCTCGGCGACTTGTTCGAGTACTGGATCGGCGACGAGGACCTCGAGACGCCCTTCAACGCCATCGTCGTCGGCTTCTTCCGCCGCCTGACCGGCAGCGGCACCCGTCTTTATCTCATGCACGGCAACCGCGACTTCCTGGTCGGCGCACGCTTCGCCGCCGCCACCGGCGGCGAGCTCCTCGGCGATCCCGCGGTAAGGGACGCGGTCTTGCTCATGCACGGCGACACGCTCTGCACCGACGACACGGACTACCAGGCATGGCGGCGCAAGGCGCGCTCGGCGGAGTTCCAGAAGGATTTCCTCGGCAAACCGCTCGATGAGCGGCGCGCGGTAGTGCACGGCCTGCGCGAGAAGAGCAAAGAGGTCATCGGCGCGAAGCCTGCGGACATCATGGATGTGAACGACGCGGCGGTGCGCGCAGCGTTCCGCCAGCATGGCGTCACGCGGCTCGTCCATGGGCATACGCACCGGCCGGGCGTCCACCGGCTGGAGGTCGACGGCCGGAAGTGCGAGCGGTGGGTCCTGCCCGACTGGTACGGTCGCGGCGGCTACCTCGAGATCGCAGGCGACAAGCCGAGGCTCGTGCGCTGGTAGCTAGGCCGGCGTCGCTGCCGCGCGCTCGTCGGAGAGCGGCAGCACGAGCGTAAACGTGCTGCCCTTGCCCAGCGTGCTCTCCAGCTCGACCTGGCCGCCAAGCAGCCGCGCGAGCTCGCGGCTGATCGAGAGCCCTAGCCCCGTGCCGCCGTATTGGCGGCTCGTGCTGCCGTCGGCCTGCTGGAATGCCTCGAAGATGACCTTCTGCTTGTCCGGCGCGATGCCGATGCCCGAGTCCGCCACCGCGAACGCCACGGCGTCGGCGCCGCGCGGCGCAATGCGCAGGCGTACGCTCCCTTTCGACGTGAACTTGAAGGCATTGGCGAGCAGGTTCTTCAGGATCTGCTTCAGGCGCGTCGCGTCGGTGCGAATGGTGCGCGGCAGCCCGGGCGCGATTTCGATCGCGAAGTCGAGCCGCCTCTCGAGCGCCACCTGCCGGAACAGGCGCTCGAGCTCGAGCTTGATGTGCTCGAGCGGCGTCGGCCCGATGTTGAGCGCCGTCACCGCGCCGGACTCGATCTTCGCGAGGTCGAGCAGATCGTTGATCAGCGCGAGGAGATCCATCCCGGAGGCGTAGATCGTCTGCGCGAAGCGCACCTGCTTCTCGTTGAGATTGCCGGCCATGTTGTCCGCGAGGAGCTTGGCGAGGATCAGCAGGCTGTTGAGGGGCGTGCGCAGCTCGTGCGACATGTTGGCGAGGAACTGCGACTTCGACTCGTTGGCGCGCTCGGCTTCGACCTTGGCGCGCACCATCTCCGCCTCGACGCGCTTCTTCTCGGTGAGGTCGCGCGTCACCTTGGCGAAGCCGAGCAGCGTTCCCTGCTCGTCGCGCACCGCGCTGATCACGACGCTTGCCCAGAACGGCGAGCCGTCCTTGCGCACGCGCCAGCCCTCGTCCTCGAAGCGCCCCTCGCGCGAGGCGAGCTCGAGCGCCCGCTGCGGCCTGCCTCGCGCGATCTCCTCGGGAGGATAGAAGCGCGAGAAATGCTCGCCGATGATCTCGGCGGCGCTGTAGCCCTTGATGCGCTCGGCGCCGGGGTTCCAGCTGGCGATGTGCCCGCGCGGGTCGAGCATGAAGATGGCGTAGTCGACGACGCTCTCGACCATCAGGCGGAAGCGCCGCTCACTCTCGGCAAGGAGCGCAGTGCGCTCGCGCACCCGCGTCTCGAGCTCCTCGCGCGCCGCCTGCAGCTGCGCGAGCACCGCCGAGAGCATGAGCCCGGTCACCACGATCGTGCTCACGAAGACGAGCAAGAGCAGCAGCATCTCGTTGCGCGGCAGGTCGGCGAAGGGCCCGCTCTCCCGGTGCAGCGTGTACCAGAGCGCCATGGCGCAGATGGCGGCGCTGGTGGTCGTGACCCCGCGCTCGCCGAAGCGGAACGCCGCCCAGACGACGAACGGCACCATGACGAAGGTGCGTGCGAAGCCGGCGGTGAACACTACATCGCCCGCCGCGAGCAGTAACACGGTGAATATCGCTCCTTCGCCGATCTTCCTGAGCGGCCAGCGGATGCCCGCGTCGGTCCACGAGAGGATCAACGGCGCGAAGATCAGCATCCCGCACGCATCGCCCTGCCACCAGGTCCACCAGTTGGAGGCGAGGTCGGGCGCGCGCAGCGGATAGATCGTGGCGAGCGGCAGCAGCGCCACCGTCGGCGCGATCACGGCCCCGCCGGCAGCGAGGCCGACGAAGCTGAGCACCTCGCGTACCCGGAGGAAACACCGCGGCACGCCGAGATGCGTGCGCACGAGCGCGGCGATGCCGTAGGCCTGGAGGCTGCTTCCCGTAGCGATGATCGCCGAGGCGAGGACCGCGCCCTCGACCGTCAGGTTGGCGGCGACGCTGCCGATCCAGACTCCGGGCCAGAGCCGGTTGCCCCAGAGCAGCAGCGCGGCGAGCGCGATGCCCGACGGCGGCCAGACGGCCGTGGCGTAGCCCGGCGGGATCGCCGCCAGCAGCGAGGCCTTCGCTGCGGCGAAGTAGACGGCGGCGAGAACGACGACCTGGACGGCGCGGAGCACGCCCTTAGCTTAACCCGCGCTCCAGATCGGCTTTTAGATCGTCCAATGCATCCAGACCCACGGCAACGCGGATGAGGCCCTCGGTGATCCCGGCCGCGGCCCGGGCCTCGGGCGAGATGCGGCCATGCGTCGTGCTCGCGGGGTGAACGATGGTCGTCTTGACGTCCCCGAGGTTCGCGGTAATCGAAAGCAGCTTGGTCGAGTCGATCACGCGCCACGCCGCTGCCCGGCCCCCCTTCACCTCAAACGAGAGCACGGCACCACCGGCACGTTGCTGGCGCTTGGCGAGCGCATGCTGCGGATGCGATTCGAGCCCCGGATAGTGCACGCGCGCCACGGCGGGATGGCCTTCCAACCAGCGCGCAAGCTCGAGCGCCGCCGCCGACTGCGCCTTCATGCGCAACTCCAGTGTCTCGAGGCCCTTCAGCAGCACCCACGCGTTGAAAGGCGAAAGCGCCGGCCCGGCAGTACGCAGGAATGCGGTCATTGGGCCGCCGACCAGCGATTTCGCCCCGGCAATCGCGCCGCCCATCACGCGCCCCTGCCCGTCGATGTACTTGGTCGCGGAATGAATCACGAGGTCGGCGCCGAGCTCGAGCGGCCGCTGCAGGATCGGGGTGCAGAACACGTTGTCTACGGCGAGCAGCGCGCCGGCTTTCTTGGCGATCGAAGCGATGGCCGCGACGTCGGAGACCTGCGTCAGCGGATTGGACGGCGTCTCGAGGAAGAACAGCTTCGTGTCCGGCCGCGCCGCCGCGCGCCATTCGTCCACTTGGGTCGGCGAGACATAGCTCGTCTGGATGCCGAAGCGGCCGAGGATGTTGTTGAAGAGCTGGATCGTGGCACCGAACACCGCGTTCGAGCAGACGACGTGGTCCCCCGCCTTGAGATGCACGAGCGCGGTGGCGAGGATCGCCGCCATGCCCGAGGCGGTCGCGACGCAAGACTCCGCGCCTTCCAGCGCGGCCAGGCGATCCTGGAACATCGCGACCGTCGGGTTGGTGTAGCGCGTGTACACCATGCCCTCCTCGCCCCCGGCAAAGCGTGTCGCGGCCTGCTCGGCGCTTTCGAAGATGAAGCTCGAGGTGAGGTAGAGCGCCTCGGCGTGCTCCTGGAACTGGCTGCGCACCTGCCCGGCGCGCACGCCCAGCGTGGACAACTCGTAGTCTTTGGACATAAAAAAACCCGGGCCTCTGTGCAGCGGACCGGGTTCTTTTCCACGGCACGCTTTAGCTGGATTTATTACGCGCCCGCAAGCTGTGGCCCCTCAAATCGGCGCGACTGTCGAGAATATATCAGGCCGCCAGATTCAAATCCAGTTGCGCATGATCCTCGTCGGCGGAATCCCGGTTGGCATCGCGCGCGCGCTCGATGGCCGTCAGGTAGTCGGTCGTCACGTCGCCCGTGACATAGACGCCGTCGAAGCAGGAGGTTTCGAAATTGGCGAGGCGCGGGTTCGCCCGGCGCACGGCGTCCTTCAGCTCCTCGAGGTCCTGGTAGATGAGCGCGTCCGCCCCGATCTCGCGGCAGACTTCCTCCTCGCTGCGATGGGCGGCGATCAGCTCGGCGCGGGTGGGCATGTCGATGCCGTAAACGTTCGGAAAGCGCACCGGCGGCGCGGCGGAGGCGAAGAACACCTTGCGCGCGCCCGACTCCCGCGCCATCTGCACGATCTCCCGGCTCGTGGTGCCGCGCACGATCGAGTCGTCGACTAGCAGCACGTTCTTGCCGGCGAACTCCATCGCCATCGGGTTCAGCTTCTGCCGCACCGAGCGCTTGCGCACCGCGTGCCCAGGCATGATGAAGGTGCGGCCGATGTAGCGGTTCTTCACGAAGCCTTCGCGGTAAGGCACGCCGAGCGCGGTGGCGAGCTGCAGGCCCGAGGGACGGCTCGAGTCGGGAATGGGGATGACGACGTCGATCTGCAGGTCCGAGTGCTGCCGCCGGATCTTCTCCGCCAGCTTCTCGCCCATGTTGAGGCGCGTCTCGTAAACCGAGGCCCCGTCGATGAGCGAATCGGGCCGCGCGAGATACACGAACTCGAAGATGCAGGGATTCAGGCTCGGGTGCGGCGCGCACTGCTGGCTGTAGAACTTGCCTTCCTCGTCGATGAACACCGCCTCGCCCGGCGCGATGTCGCGCAGGAGGCGAAAGCCCAGCGCGTCGATCGCGACCGACTCGGAGGCGACCATGTACTCGGTGCCTGCTTCGGTCTCGTTGTAGCCGATCACGGCCGGCCGGATGCCGAAGGGGTCGCGGAATGCGAGCACGCCGTAGCCTGCAATCATCGCCACGACGGCGTACGCGCCCTTCAGGCGCCGATGCACGTTCGCGACGGCGGTGAAGATGGTCTGCGGCTCGAGGCGCAGCTTCACCGACGCCTTCTCGAGCTCGTGCGCGAGCACGTTCACCAGCACCTCGGAGTCCGATCCGGTGTTGATGTGCCGCAGGTCCGTGCGGAACATCTCGTCCTTCAGCTGATCGGAGTTCGTGAGATTCCCGTTATGGCCGAGCACGATGCCGAAAGGCGAATTCACGTAGAACGGTTGTGCCTCGGACGCCTTGAACGCAGAGCCCGCAGTGGGATAGCGGCAGTGCGCGATGCCCATGTTGCCGCCGAGATCGCGCATGTTCCGCGTGCGGAAGACGTCGCGCACCATGCCCGGCGCCTTGTGCATGTGGAGCATGTTGTGCTCTGCCGTGACGATGCCCGCGGCGTCCTGCCCGCGGTGCTGCAGCAGCAGGAGCCCGTCGTAGAGGAGCTGGTTGACGGCGGACTGCGCGACGATTCCGAGGATGCCGCACATGGGAGTGATTTTCCCCTGTGGTTAAGGGCTAATTATATTTCAACCGTGATGCGAGGGCCGGCGGCAGCCACGGCTTGAGCGCGCTCGCCGCTGCGGCGAGCTGGTGGCCGGAGAGCGACTCCTTCCACGCCGCCGTGCGCGGAATGCCGGTGAATCCGGCGATGATGGCGGCGGCGAGCACGATGATCAGCGCGCGCAAGAGACCAAAGAGCGCGCCGAACACTCGGTCGATGCTGCCCAGCCCCGCCGCATGCATCACCTTCGAAAGCCACATCGCAGCGAGCGCGGTGGCGATCAGCGTGAGGAAGAAAAGGATGACGAAGGCCACCAGGCTGCGATATTCCGGGCGCGCGATCGAGCCTGGCAATTGCTCGGCGAGCGGCGCCGCGAACAGGTTCGCGCACAGGAACGCGATCACCCAGCCGACCAGCGCCATCACCTCGCGGACGAGCCCCCGCCAGACGCCCCAGCCGATCGAGAGCACGAAAACGCCGATGACGACGTAGTCGAGCCAGTTCATCCCGACTTGGCGCTCACCGCCCCGGGCTTGAGCCCGAGTTCCTTGAGCTTCACGAGCGCCTTGTCCGCCGCCTCACGGCTCGCGAATGGGCCGGCGCGCACGCGGGTCAGGTTGCCCGGCATCGGCTCGGTGTAGTAGGGCACCTTGGCGCCCGAGAGCTTGGCGATCACCGCCTCGGGACGCGTGAAGGCACCGACCTGGATCACGTAGTCGCCGCCCTGCGGAGCTTCGGTCTTGGCCGGTTCCTTGGCGGGCGCTTTAGGCGCGAAGGGCGGCGCCTCATGCTCGGCGGGAATCCTGACCGTGACCGGCGTCTGCGTGCTCTTCGGCTCGGGATCGAACACCATGGGCAGCACGATCACGGCGAACAGCACCAGCGCCACGGCCCCGACCAGCCTTCTGCGTCCCCTGCGCTTCAGCGTTTCGACGTCTTGTTGTTCTTCAGCCATCCCATCACTTCGCCGACGGTCAGAAAGGAGCCGAACACGACGATCTTATCATCCTCGTTCGCGCGGCTCAGGGCCGCGTCGAAGGCCGCCCCCGGCGACACGAAGCACTGCGCGCCCTCGACGTGCCGCGCCAGCTCTTCGGCGCTCGCCGCGCGCGGTCCCGGAAGCGAAGCCATGTGCCAGCGCGTGATGCGAGGCGCCAGGATACGCAGCACGCCAGCGATGTCCTTGTCGCGCAGCATGCCGCAGACGGCAATCGTCTCCGGCGCGAAACCAGAGGTCGCAAGATTCTCCGCCAGCACTTGAGCGGCCTGCGGGTTATGCGCGACGTCGAGGATCACCTGCGGCCGGCCCGGCAGCACCTGGAAGCGTGCCGGCAGCGCCACCTCGGCAAGTCCGCGGCGGATGTCCTGCATGCCGAGCGGCAGCTTCTCGCGCAGGCAGTCGAGCGCGCATATCGCCGCCGAGGCGTTGCGCAGCTGCATCGCGCCGCGCAGCGCTGGGTGCGCAAGCCCGCCGCGCTTTCCGCCCGGACCCCAATACGACCACTGCATCTTCTGATCGGCGTAGCCGAAGTCGCGTCCGAGAAGCAGTTGCACGCCGGGCGCCGCGAGCACCGACTGCGGCGGCTGCGGCTCGGCGATCACCGCCGGCCTGCCGGCGCGGAAGATCCCCGCCTTCTCGCGCCCGATCGATTCGCGGTCGGGACCGAGGTAGTCGACATGGTCGATGCCGACGCTGGTGAGCACTGCGCAGTCCGCGTCCACGACATTCACCGCGTCAAGACGCCCGCCGAGCCCGACCTCGAGCACTGCGACGTCCACCTTCTCGCGGGTGAAGAGCCATAGCGCGCCGAGCGTGCCGTACTCGAAGTACGTGAGCGGGGTATCCCCGCGCGCCGCTTCGACCGTCTCGAACGCTTCGGTCAGTGCACCATCGGCCGCCTCCAAGCCTGCGATGAGCACGCGTTCGTTGTAGCGCACGAGATGCGGCGAGGTATATAGCGCGGTTCGATAGCCGCCAGCGCGCAGCATCGCGTCGAGGAGCGCGCAGGTCGAGCCCTTTCCATTCGTGCCCGCGACTGTAATCACCGGGCAACTGAGCTCGATGCGCATGCGCTCCAGCAGGGCGGACACCCGGTCCAGGCCCAGCGCGATGGCCTTCGGGTGCTGGCGCTCGATGAACTCGAGCCACTCCGCAAGCGTCTTCACGCGATGCTTTCCCGGTAGATGCGGCGCACCGTGTCGATGGTATCGGCCTCCTCGGGCCGCTTGTCGGGGCGGTAGCCCTTGACGCGCGCGAAACGCAGCGCGAGGCCGCCCGGATATTGCGAGCTTTCCTGGAGGTCGTTGAAGGCGATCTCCACCACGAGCTCCGGCCGCACATGCACCGTCCATTCGTCGCGCGAGAGCGCGCGTTTCTGCAGCTCTTCGGTCTGCCAGGCGAGCAGCGAGTCGGTCATGCCCTTGAACGTCTTGCCCAGCATGATGAATCCGCCGCTCGCCGGGTCGCGCGCCCCGAGATGCAGGTTCGAGAGCCAGCCGCGGCGGCGTCCGTGGCCCCACTCGGCCGCGAGCACCACGAGGTCCAGCGTCTGCGCGCGCTTGATTTTGAGCCAGCCGGCGCCGCGGCGGCCGGCTTCATAGGGCGCATCGAGCGCCTTCGCCATCACGCCCTCGTGCCCCGCGGCGAGCGCCTCGCGGTAGAACCGCTCGGCCTCCGCGACCTCGGCCGTGATGCGCGCCGGCGTCACGATGTCCTCGGGAAGCGATCGCACGAGCGCATCACGGCGCTCGCGCGCCGGATGGTCGAAGAGCGTGGCGCCGTCGAGGTACAAGCAGTCGAAGAAGAAGACCGAGAGCGGCAGCTTCGCCGCAGGCTGCTGCTCGCTGCCGAAGCGGCTCATCGTCACGGGAAACGGATGCGGGCGTCGGTTGGCACGCAAAGCGATCGCCTCGCCGTCGAGGATCAGTGACTCTGCGGCGAGGCCGCGCACGGCGGCGACGATCTCGGGCACGCGGACCGTGACATCGTTCAGGTTGCGCGTATAGATGCGCACCTCATCACGGCTCTTGTGCACCTGCACGCGCGCGCCGTCGAGCTTCCACTCGACGAGCGCCGTGCCGAGCGCGCCGAGCGCCGCGGCCATGTCCTGCGCCGGCTGTGCGAGCATCGGCAGCACCGGCTGCATGAGCTGCACGGAGAACCGGGCGAGCGCCGACGCACCGCCCGACAGTGCGGCTGCCGCTACGGGCGCGATCGCACCGGCGAAGGCGACCGCGCGGCGCACGTCCGCCGCCGGCAGGGAAGCCGCGGCGGCGACCGCCTCGACCAT
>DASQGW010000064.1:0-21269 GCA_035632415.1 Burkholderiales bacterium
GCCTTCCTCGGGTTCTTTGCCGATCGGCTCTATCAACGCCTCATCAACAGGATGCTTGCATGGCGCGACTGATTCTCCCGTGGATTCCGATCCTTGGCCTCGCGCTCGCCTGGGAGCTCTTCGCGCGGAGCGGCGCGGTGACGCCGTTCATGCTGCCTGCGCTCAGCACGGTGCTCGAGCGCATCGGGGCCGACGCGGCATCGGGCGAGCTCTGGCAGAACCTCGGGCTGACGATGTACCGCGCGCTCGCCGGATTCGCGGTGGCGGCGATTGCCGGCATCGGCCTCGGCTTCGCCGTGGTCTACAGCCGCGTCGCGCGCTGGTTCCTCGATCCCCTGATCTCGGTCGGCTTCCCGATGCCCAAGATCGCGTTCCTGCCGATCATCACGCTCTGGCTCGGCTTCCATGACGTCTCCAAGATCTCGATGGTCGTGTTCGACGCGATCTTCCCGGTCATCACCGCCACCATCGCCGCCACGCTTGCGGTCGAGCGCGAGCTTCTCTGGTCGGCGCGCAACCTGGGTGCGAGCGAGCGAGAGCTGATGCACGAAATCGTCTTTCCTGCCGCGCTGCCGCAGATCATGACGGGGCTGCAGGTCTCGCTGCCGATCGCCCTCATCGTATGCATCGTCGCCGAGATGAAGATGGGCGGCGTGGGCCTCGGCGGCGCCATGATTACCGCTTCTCGTTTCGCTGATTCGCCGGGCGTCTTTGCCGGCATCGTGGAGATCGCGGTCGCCGGCTATGCGCTCGTGCGGCTGATGGCGCTCGTGCGCCGGCGCCTCCTTGCCTGGCATCCGGAGACCGCGGCGCCGGCCACCGTTTAGAATGGCGTTATCAACTTCGAGGAGGGAGCATGCGTAGCCTGCTTTACGTCTTGTTGTCGCTCGTCGCCGGCGCGGCGCTTGCGCAGGAGCCGGTCAAGATCCGCGTCGCATACGTTGTGCCCGTGGCCAACTGGGCATCGATCCTTTTCGAGAAGGAAGGGCTCGCCCGTCACCAGGGCAAGAGCTACACCTTCGAGGCGGTGCACTTCCAGGGGACGCCGCAGATGATCACGGCGCTCGCCAACAACGAGCTCGAGATCGCCGACCTGGCCTTTGCCTCGCTCGCGATCGCGGTGCAGAACGCGGGCATGAACGACTTGCGGGTCATCGCCGACGAGTTCCAGGACGGGGTCGAGGGCTACTACACCGACGAGTTCTTCGTGCTCAAGGACGGGCCGATCCACTCCATCAAGGATCTGAAGGGCAAGGTGGTGGCGACCAACGTTGCCGGCAGCGCGGTCGACATCATCATGCGCGCCGCGCTGCGCAAGAACGGGCTGGACGACCGCAGGGACGTGAGCACCATCGAGACCGCGTTCCCCAACATGAAGCCGACGCTGCTTTCCAAGAAGGCGGATGCCGTCCCCGGCGTGGCTCCCTTTTCCTTCGATCCGGAGCTGCGCGCCGCCTCGCGCGTGCTCTTCACGCAGAAGGAAATCGTCGGCCGCACGCAGATGATCCTCTGGGCCGCGCGGCAGGGCTTCATCGAGAAGAACCGGGCGGCGATGGTCGACTTCATGGAAGACGCGATCCGCGCGGCGCGCTGGTATCTCGATCCGGCCAACCATGCGGAGGCGGTCGAGATCGCGGCCCGCGTGAGCAAGCGTCCGGCCGCGGCGTTCGACAAATGGCTCTTCGTGAAGGCCGGCCAGCAGGGCGACTACTACCGAGACCCCAACATGCGGCCCGATCTGCGCGCCCTCCAGGCGAACATCGACCTGCAGCACCAGCTTGGCCTCGTGAAGGCGACGATCGATGTGAAGAAGCACAGCGACCTTACCCTCGTCCAGCAGGCGGCGACGCGAGTTAAGTGAACGAACGCGCCGCCGGGCTGGGCATGACTGGCGCGGAGGCGGTCCTGCGAGTGCTGCGCTCGATGGGCGTCGAGCGCATCTTCGCCTCGCCGGGCTCGGACTGGGCGCCGCTCTGGGAGGCGCTCGCCAAGCCGTACGCAGCCGGCGAAGTTCCGGAATACATCTCCTCGCGCCATGAGGAGACCGCGATCGGCATGGCCGCCGGCTATGCCAAGGCGACCGGCAAGCTGCCGGCGCTCGTCCTGCATACGACCGTCGGGGCGCTGCACGCGACGATGGGACTGCGCGCCGCCCTTCACGAGCGCATTCCGATGGTGGTGATGGCGGGCGAATCGGTGTCCTTCGCCGAGCCGCCGGCGGCGCCGGCAGGACGGCAATGGTTGCGCGTGCTCACGGACCTGGGCGGCCCTGCGCGCCTCGTGCAGGACACCGTGAAATGGAGCTTCGGCCTCAACGCGTCCAACATCCTGCCCCATACGGTGCAGCGCGCCTGCCAGCTCGCCATGAGCGCTCCCAGGGGGCCGGTCTTCGTCTCGGTTCCGACCGAGATCCTCATGGACACGATGAGCGCCGAGCCGCCCGCGGTCGCTGCTCTACCGGCGTTACCGGTCGCCAACGAAGAGGCGATCGCAGACGTTGCCGCGGCGCTCAATAACGCGAAAAGGCCGGTCATCATCTCCGAGGAGCTCGGCCGCAACCCTGGCGCGGTCGATGAACTCGTACGACTTGCCGAGGCGCTCGGCGCGCCGGTGCTCGACGGCTGGCATCCCGATTACGTCAACTTTCCGCGCGATCACGCGCTCTATGCCGGTGTGGCGGTCGAGCCGGTGCATGATCTCTTGCGCGACGCCGATTTCATATTGCTGGCGGAAGCAGTGGCCGGCTGGCACCCCGCATCCGCGGTGCGCGGCACGAAGGTCGCGGTGCTCGGCGAAGATCCCTTGCATTCACATCTTCCCTTCTGGGGTTTTCGCGCCGATTACGTCCTCCAGGGGGACGTGGAGCTCACGCTGCGGCAATTGACGAAGGCCGTGGCCGACCCTGAAGAAACGCTGGACCAGGTGGAGGATCGCCGGAAGTCACGCGAGTGGCTCTGGCTGACAAAGCACGACTGGCCCAAGCGCAAAGCGGAGCTCGTAGCGAAGGCGCGCCAAGCGGGCGAGGGCCAGGCCATCACCGCGGCGTGGGCGGCCCACGAGCTGAATGCCGTGCTGCCCGCCGATGCGATCGTGGTGAACGAAACGATCTCGCACAGCGGCGATCTCTCGCGCCTCCTCGACAAGCTGCGCCCCGGCGCGTTTTATGAGGCGACGTACGGCGGCCTCGGCATGGGGCTCGGCACCGCGCTCGGCGTGAAGCATGCGCAGCCGGGCCGCCCGGTCGTGCTCACGATCGGCGACGGCTCCTTCTATTACAACGCGGTGCCTGCCGCTTTTGGCGCGTGCCAGGAGCACAAGCTGCCGATGCTCATCGTGCTCTTCGACAACGCGGGTTATTTCTCGCAGAAGAACGACGTGGTGCGCGAGTACCCGAATGGCTGGGCCGTGCGCTCGAACAAGTTCGCCGGCACCTCCATCGCGCCGCAGCCGGACTACGCGATGCTCGCCAAGGCGTTCGGCGGCCGCGGCGAGAAGGTCGAGCGGCCGCGGGACGTACGCCCGGCCCTCGAGCGCGGCTTGCAGGCGCTCGCGAAAGGGCAGCTGGCGCTCGTGCATCTCGTGCTCGAGCCGGTCAACCGCTGAAGACCACGGCAGCACCCGATCCGAATACCCGCAAGCCGAAGTTCCGGCTGCCGCCGCTCGCCTGCGACGCGCACTGCCACATCTTCGGGCCCGCGGCCAAGTTTCCCTACGCGCAGGACGCGGCCTACTGGCCGCCGGACTCGCCGTTCGAGGGTCTGCAGAAGCTGCACCAGACCCTGGGGATCGAGCGCGCCGTCATCGTCCACGCGAGCTGCCATGGCGCCGACATGCGTGTCACCCTGGATGGCATCGCGCGCTCGAAGGGCAGGTATCGCGGCACGGCGATCACCGACGAGACCTACGGCGAGCGCGAGTTCCAGCGCATGCACGACGGCGGCATCCGTGCCGTGCGCTTCAACTTCGTGAAGCATCTGGGCGGCCGCCCCGACATGGCGTTCTTCCAGCGCACCGTCGAGCGCGTGAAGGCGATGGGCTGGCACCTGATCCTGCACCTGGACGCGGTCGACCTCGTGGAATTCGATGCCCTCTTCAAGCGTATACCCGTACCGATGGTGATCGACCACATGGGGCGCGTGAAAGCCGCCGATGGCCTGGACCAGCCCGCGTTCAAGGTGCTGCTCGAGTGGATGAAGCACGACAAGTTCTGGGTGAAGGTGTGCGGCGCCGAACGGGTGTCGTCGATGGGGCCGCCGTTCACCGACGCGGTGCCGTTCGCGCGCAGGCTGATCGAGGCCGCGCCCGAGCGCATCCTCTGGGGTACCGACTGGCCGCATCCGAACGTGGGCAAGCACATGCCGAACGACGGCGACCTCGTCGACCTCTTCGCGCAAATGGCGCCGGAGCCCGAGCTGCAGAAGAAGATCCTCGTCGACAACCCGGCGCGGCTCTACGGCTTCTAGTGCGCCTGTGGTCGATACATCCACGCTACCTCGATGCGCAGGGTCTCGTTGCCCTTTGGCGGGAAGGGCTGCTGGCGCGTGCGGTGCTCCGCGGCCTGACCGAGGGCTACCGCCACCATCCGCAATTGCAGCGTTTCCGGGAACACCGGGCGCCGCGCTCCGCGATTTCGACGTATCTCGCCGGGGTGCATGCCGAAGCGCGGATACGCGGCTACGCTTTCGACGCCGGCAAGATCGGCGCAGCCCGCTGCCGCGAGCGCATCGCCGTGACGCAAGGCCAGATCGCGCACGAGTGGGAGCACCTGCTGCGCAAGCTCGCGAAGCGCAGCCCGTCGATCTACCGGCGCTGGCGATCGGTGCGCTCGCCCGACTGTCATCCCCTCATGCGCCGGCACGCCGGCGGCATCGCGGAGTGGGAACGATTGAGATGACAGCGCGCCGACTGATCCGCAACGCGCGGGCCGAGGATTTCCCCTCGATCGCCGCGCTCAACGCCCAGTCCGAGCGGTACTTGAGCCCGATGGCCGAAGCGCGGCTCGAGCGCCTGCACGGCTGGGCGTCGTACCACCGCGTGATCGAGCGCGACGGCAAGCTGGCGGCGTTCCTGCTCGCGTTCCGCGAGGGCGCGGGCTACGACAGCCCCAACTACCGCTGGTTCAGCGAGCGCTACCCCTCCTTCGTCTATATCGACCGGGTGGTGGTCGCGCCCGAGCACCGCGGCAAGGGTCTCGCGACGAGCTTGTACCTGGACGTCTTTGCGTTCGCGCGCACCCACGGCGTCGGCACGGTCACCTGCGAATTCGACATCGACCCGCCGAACGAAGCTTCGTCCCGCTTCCACGAACGGCTCGGGTTCCGGGAAGTCGGGCTGCACTCCTACAACAACAAACGCGTGTCAATGCAGGCGCGCTAGCATTAGGGCCATGCGCAAACTCCTCCTCGTTGCCTGCCTCGCGGCGAGCGCCGCGCTGGCCGCCCCATTGCCGTATGACGAAGCCGCCGACGCCAAGGCCGACGTGAAGGGCACGCTCGGCGAAGCGAAAGCGAGCCACATGCCGGTGCTCGTGATCTTTGGCGCCAACTGGTGCCTGGATTGCCGCGCGCTCGACAAGGCCTTGCACGAAGGCCGCAATGCCGAGCTCGTCAACCGCGAATTCAAGGTGGTGAAGGTCGATGTCGGCCGGTTCGACAAGAACCTCGACGTCGCCAAGGCCTATGGCAATCCGATCAAGAAAGGCATTCCCGGCGCCGCAGTCCTCTCGCCCGAGGGAAAGGTGCTGTACGTCACCAAGCTCGGCGAGCTCGCCGACGCGCGCCACATGAGCGAGACGGGCATCTACGACTTCTTCCACGCCGTGACCCAGAAGACGAAGGCGAAGTAGTGGCCTATCGCCTGCTGAGCTACGCCGGACCGAACGGCCCGCGCGGCGGGCTGATGATCGACGAGGCCGTCTACGACCTCGAGCGCGAGACGGGATTCGTCTCCGTGCGTGCGGCGCTCGAGTCGCAGAAGCCGATCGAGCTCAAGCGGCGCTCCGAGCCGGTGCGCAATGCGCGCCTCGCGGCGCCGATTCCCGATCCGGGCAACATCTTCTGCGCCGGCGCGAACTACACCGACCACATGGCCGAGATGGCGCGGGCGCAGGGCAAGGAGCCCGGGCCGACGATGAAGGACATGGGCGAGAGGCCGTGGCACTTCGTGAAGACCGGCAAGAGCTCCGTGGTCGGTCCCGGCGCCACGGTCAAGCTGCCGGCGTTCTCGAAGGCCGTCGACTGGGAAGTCGAGCTCGTCGCGGTCATCGGCAAGCCGGCGAAGGAGGTGCCGCTCGCAAAAGCGCTCGACTACGTCTTCGGCTACACGATCGGCAACGATCTCTCGGCGCGCGACGTGATGCGCCGGCCGAAGAATCCACCGGACAGCCCGTTCCATTTCGACTGGGTGAGCCAGAAGTGCTTCGACGGGGCGTGCCCGCTCGGTCCGTGGATCGTGCCGGCGGCGGAGATCGGCGATCCCCAGAAGCTCGGCCTCAAGCTCTGGGTGGGAAGCGAGCTGATGCAGGATTCGAACACGGAAAAGATGATCTTCACCGTGGCCGAGCAGATCGAGATGCTCTCCTCGCGCGTCACGCTGCAGCCCGGAGATCTCATCATGACCGGCACGCCGGCGGGCGTCGGCATGCCGCGCAAGCGGTTCCTGCGTCCTGGCGAGACGGTGAAACTCTGGATCGAGAGGATCGGCGAGCTGGAGCACCGCGTCGCCTAAAATCACGCCATGGCCAGAATCATCGGCGGCATCGGCACGTCGCACGTCCCTACGATCGCGATGGCGTTCGACAAGGGCAAGCAGGACGATCCCGACTGGAAGCCGTTGTTCAAGGGTTACGAGGCGGTCGCCAAATGGCTCGCCGAGAAGAAGCCCGATGTGCTCTTCTTCTGCTTCAACGACCACGCCACCAGTTTCTTCTTCGACCATTACCCGACTTTCGCCCTCGGCGTAAGCGACGAATACCGGATTGCCGACGAAGGACTCGGCCAGCGGCCCATCCCGCGCCTCAAAGGTCACGCGCCGATGGCTCGGCACATCGCCGAGAGCCTGGTGGCCGAGGAGTTCGATATCTCGGTCTTCCAGGACATCGCGCTCGACCATGGCCTCCACTCGCCGCTCACGATGATGTGGCCGACGAAACCCGATTGGCCGGGCGCGGTGATCCCATTGGTGGTGAACGTGGTGCAGCACCCCCTGCCGACGCCACGGCGCTGCTACAAGCTCGGAAGAGCCCTCGGCCGCGCGATTCGCAGCTATCCGGAAGACCTCAAGGTCGTCATGGTCGGCACCGGCGGCCTCTCGCACCAGATGATCGGCGAGCGCGCCGGCTACAACGACGAGAAATGGGACCGCGAGTTCCTCGAGCTCATCGACCGCGACCCCGAGCGCCTCGCCGGCATGACGGTGGAGGACTTCATGCGCCTCGGCGGCAACGAAGGTGCCGAAGTCATCATGTGGCTCATCATGCGCGGCGCGCTGGACGAGCGCGCGAAGAAGGTCCACGACAGCTACTACCTGCCGATGACCACCGCCATGGCGGTTGCCCTCTTCGAATGAGTAAGTACGTCTTCGATCTCGAGCGGAGCGCGAAGGGCTTGCGGCTCAACCGCTTCCTGAATTCGCTCTCGCGGCGCGAGATGCGCGAGCTCTTCCTGCAGGACCCGGATGTGGCGATGCGCGGGCTGACGGAAGAAGAGCGCGCCATGGTGCGGCACCTCGACTGGAAGGCGATGCAGGACTACGGCGCGAGCTTCTTCTGCCTGGAGAAGCTCGCGCGCACCAAGCGCGTGTCGAACCCCGAGATGGTGGCGCACTTCCGCGGCGAGACGCTGGAGCAGTTCCTCAAGACCCGTCGCGTTCCCGGAGCCCGCTAATAGGAAAATGAGCTGGCACCAGCCGGTGGTGAAGGCGCTGAAGGCGAACGAAGTCCGCCTCGTGACCTACATTCCCGACAATGTGCTGACGCCGCTCATCGATGCGGTGCACGGCGATTCATGGTTTCGCGTGATCTGCCCGGCGCGCGAGGAGGAGGCGGTGGGCATCGTCGCCGGCGCCTACATGGCGGGCCTGCGCGGCATCACGCTCATGCAGACGAGCGGTTTTGCGACGCTGCCGAATGTGCTGGCGTCGCTCGTCGTCCCTTATCAGTTGCCGGTGCTGATGCTCATCTCCGAGCGCGGCACGCTGGGAGATCACCAGCTCGGGCAGGCGGTCGTCGCCCGCACGATGCGCCCGGTGCTCCAGACGCTCGGCATCGAGCACTTCGCCATCGAGCGAAACGAAGACGTCGAATTCGTCGTTGGATCCATGGCGAAGCAGGCCTACGCGACGCAGTCGCCTGCCGCGATCATCCTTTCTCCGTTGCTCACCAAGAAATGAATCGCTTCGATCTGACGAAGCGCCTGGTCGCCAGGCTGAAAGCCGGCGAAGCGGTCATCGGCGGCATCGGCAACACCAACTTCGATCTCTGGGCGGCCGGCCAGCGCCCCGAGAACTTCTACATGCTCGGCAGCATGGGCCTCGCGGTGCCGATCGGTCTCGGCGTCGCGCTGGCGCAGCCCGCGCGCAAGGTGTTTGTCCTCGAAGGCGACGGCTCGCTCCTGATGCAGCTCGGCTCGCTCGGCACCGTCGCGGCGGTCGGGCCGAAGAACCTGGTCATCATTGCCTTCGACAATGGCATGTATCAGATCACGGGCAAGCAGAAGTCGCTCACCGCAGGCACGGTCGACCTTGTCGCGACGGCGAAAGGCGCCGGACTCGCCCAGAGCGAATGGGCGACGGACGAGGCGCATTTCGAGCGGTTAGTCGATCGCGCGCTCGGGGGCCGCGGCCCCTGGTTCATCGGCGCGAAGATCGATGCGTCCAAGCCGGCTGGCGTGACCGAGCGCGACCCGGGGCTAATCCGGCGCCGCTTCATGGCCGGGATCCTGCCCAACTCTTGAGAACGCAAGTCGGCATCATCGGCGCGGGTCCGGCCGGCCTGCTGCTCGCGGAGATCCTGCATCGCCACGGCATCGACAGCGTGGTGTTCGAGCGCCAGAGCCGGGACTATGTGCTTGCCCGCATCCGCGCCGGCGTGCTGGAGCCGACGACCGTCGATGTGCTGCGCGAGAACGGCCTCGCGCAGCGACTCGATGCCGAGGGACACGTGCATGACGGCGCGCGCATCGTCTGGGCGGGGAAGCAAGGCTTCCTCATCAACATCCAGAAATACTGCGGCAAGCGCTTCGTCGCCTACGGGCAGACGAACCTGCAGGAGGATCTCTTCCAGGCCGCCGATCGCCGCAGGGCCCGCATCATCACGGAGTGCGAGGTCGAGCTCGTCGGCTCATCGGTCCGCTATCGGCAGGGCGGCAAGACCGCGCAGGTCGACTGCGACTTCATCGCCGGCTGCGACGGCTTCCACGGCGTGACGCGCAAGAGCTTCCCGCCGGGCACGCTGCGCGAGCTGGAGAAGATGTATCCCTTCGGCTGGCTCGGCATCCTGTCCGAGGTGCCGCCGCTCGAGGAAATCAGCTACTGCCATTCCGAGCGCGGCTTCGCGCTCGCTTCGCAGCGCAGCGCCATGCTCTCGCGCTACTACATCCAGGTGCCGCTCGACACCAGTCTCGAAGACTGGCCCGACAGCCGCTTCTGGCAGGAGATCAAGGCGCGCTTTCCGCGCGAGTGGTCGGAGAAGATCGTCGCCGGCCCGTCGATCGAGAAGTCGATCGCGCCGCTCCGCAGCTACGTCGCCGAGCCGATGAGCCACGGCCGCACCTATCTCGCGGGCGACGCGGCGCACATCGTGCCGCCGACCGGCGCGAAGGGCTTGAACCTCGCCGTATCGGACGTCTATTACCTGAGCCGCGCGCTTGCCGAGCATTACCGGACCGGCTCGATGGCGCTCCTCGACGCGTATAGCGAAACGGCGCTGCGCCGCGTGTGGGCCTCGGTGCGCATCTCCTGGTATCTCACCATGCTTCTTCACCGGTTCCCGGATGCCAATCCATTTGACGTGCGCGCGCAGGAATACGAGCTCGAGTACCTGCAGTCCTCCGAGCACGCGCAGGCGGCGCTGGCGGAGCAATACGCCGGTTTACCGCTTTAAAGGGGTCAGAGCAATTTTCCTGTAACAACTAGGCCCTTCAGTAGTTACCGGAAAATTGCTCTGACCCCATTTCCGTAGAATCTGCGGATGCTGAAAACCCTGATGGGTGACCACGCGGTCACGAGGCAATTCAAGACCCGCACCGACAAGTTCGACTTCATCGAGGTCAAGGGAAGCGCAGCGCCCTTCTTCAGGCGCGTGGTGCGCACGCACGAGTTCGACGTGGCCGAGATGGCGATCATGACCTACGTGATCGCGAAGAGCTTCGGTACGCCGTACCGCCTGCTGCCGTTCGCGGTCCTCGCGCGCTTCCAGCATCCGTATCTGGTCTATAACGCCGCCCGCGGCACGTTGCAGCCGAAAGACCTCGAGGGCAGGCGCGTCGGCGTACGCGCGTATTCGGTGACGACCGGCGCCTGGATCCGCGGCATCCTCGCCGAGGACTACGGCGTCGACATCGAAAAGGTGAAGTGGGTCACCTTCGAGGACGCGCACGTGGCCGAGTTCAAGGACCCGCCGACCGTGCAGCGCGCGCCGGCCGGAAAGGAGATCGGCGCGATGCTGCTTGCCGGCGAGCTCGACGCGGCGATCATGGCTGCAGTGCCGACCGATCCGAATCTCAAGCCGGTGATTGCCGATCCCGAGGCGGCGGGCAAGCGCTGGGGCGAGAAGCACCATGCGATCCAGCTCAACCACCTGGTCGTGGTGAAGGATACGGTGCCGCAGAAGAGCGCCGATGAGATCTACCCGCTCTTGGTCGAGAGCAAGAAGGCGGCGGGCAACCCGCCGATGCTGCCGCACGGGCTGGAAGAGAACCGCCACAACCTCGAGGTGGCGATCGACTGCGCGTACAAGGGGAGGCTGATCCCGCGCCGTTTTGCCGTTGAAGAGCTGCTCCGCTAATAGAATGGCGGCAGGAGGATTCACCTAATGAGAAGAATACTCGCCGTACTGCTCACGCTGCCGACGCTCGCGCTCGCGCAGGCTTACCCGACGAAGCCCATCCGCATCGTGCTGCCCTTCGGCCCGGGCGGCGTGGCCGATATCACCACGCGCACCATCGGGCCGAAGCTCACCGAGTCGCTCGGCCAGCAGATCATCGTCGACAACATGCCGAGCGCGGGCGGCATCCGCGCCTCGGAGACCGTGGCGCACGCCCAGCCCGACGGCTACACGCTGCTCCTCCTCACGAACGGCAACGCGGTGAGCCAGGCGCTCTTCAAGTCGCTGCCGTACGACCCGGTGAACGACTTCGCCATGATCTCCACGGTCGGCTACTTCAGCATGGTGCTCGTGACGAGCTCGCAGTCGAAGTACCGGACGCTGAAGGAGTTCATCGCCGCCGCCAAGGCGAGCCCCGGAAAGCTGAACATCGGCACGATCACGCCGGGCGGCACGCAGCACCTGGCGGGGGAGCTCTTCCGCTCGACCGCCGGCATCGACGCCGTCGTGGTGCCCCACAAGACCACGGGCGAGGTCGTCGTCGCCACGCTGAACGGCACGGTGGACCTCGGCGTGGACTTCATCGCGCCGCTCGTCTCGAGCATCAAGTCGGGCCAGCTTCGCGCGCTTGCCGTCACCGCGGGCAAGCGCTTTCCCGGGCTGCCCGATGTGCCGACGGCGATCGAGGCGGGCGTGGCCGGCTATGACGTCGCTTCGTGGAACGCGCTCGCCGCGCCGGCGAAGACACCGCAACCGATCCTCGAGAAGGTGCACGATGCGCTGGTGAAGGCGCTGGCCGCGCCCGAGGTGCAGAAGCGCTTCGCCGAGCTCGGCGTCGAGGGGCGCGCGAGCACGCCGGAAGAGCTCAAGGCGTTCTACGCTTCCGAGAGCAGGCGCTGGACCCAGGTGGTCGAGCGGGCGAAGATCCCGAAGCAGTAGCCACGACCATGGAACGGCGCAATTTCTTGCGAGGCGGCGTCAGCGGGGCGTTCGCGCTCGGCGCGGCGGCCGGCGCCGCCGGGGGCGCGGCGGGCACCGTGGCGCTCGCCCCCAAATTCCTTCGGCCTGCGCCCTTGCCCGGCAAACTGTCCTATGCGGAGAGCGGCGAGGATCTCGTGCTCTGGCAGATCGCGGCCGGCGTGCTGCGCATCGAGCATCCGACCTACATGGACATCGGCGCGCATAACCCGGTGATCAATAACAACACGTATTACTTCTACGAACGCGGGTCGCGCGGCGTGCTGGTCGAGCCGAACCCGGCGCTGCACGGCCTGCTCGCAACGGTGCGGCCGCAGGATACGCTCCTCGGGGTCGGCATCGGTCCGGCCGCGCAATCCGAGGCGGACTACTACATCATCGGCGGGTCCGAGGACGGCCAGCTGAACACGTTTTCGCGCGAGCAGGCGATGCAGCTCGTCGACCGTTCGCGCGGCTACTATCGCATCGACAAAGTCATCAAGGTTCCGCTGCTCAACATCAACGACGTGATGCAGAAGCAGTGGAACGCGGCGCCCAACGTGCTCTCGGTGGACACCGAGGGCTACGACCTGCCGATCCTGCGCTCGCTCGACTTCAAGCGCTTCCGCCCGGACGTCATCGTCGCCGAGACCGCCGAGATCGGCTCGCGGCAGCCCGAGGTGGAGATCCTGGAGTTCATGGTGCAGCAGGGCTACCAGGTCCGCGGCGGCTCCTTCATCAATACGGTCTTCATCGACCGCCGGCATATCACGTAGCAGGCGAACGCTACTTGAGTTGCCTGGCGAAGAAGTCCATCGTGCGTTTCCACGCCTGCCCGGCGGCTTTCGCGTCGTACTTCAGCATGTCGAGGCCTTTGGAATCGGCGGTCTCGTTCGCGAACGCGTGCTTGCAGTTGTAGCGATGGAACTCGAAGTTCACCTTCGCCGCGCGCAGCTTCTCTTCCAGCTTGTCGACGCCGCCGATGGCAAAGGCCTGGTCCTGCGTCGCCCAGTGGCCGAGTAGCGGAGCCTTGATCTTCGATGCGTCGACGTACTCGAGCGGCGGGTAGCCGTACCAGATCACGCCTGCGTCCATCTCGGGCACGTTGACCGCCGAGAGCACGGTGAGCGCGCCGCCCATGCAGAAGCCGGTAACGCCGGCCTTGCCGCTGCCCGTTTTCTTCAGGTACTGGACCGCGCCGCGGATGTCCTGGCCGGCCGCGTCGCCGAAGTTGAGCCCGGTCATCAGGTGGTTCGCTTCCTTTGCGTCGACCGCCTGCTTTCCGCGATAGAGATCCGGCACGAGCGCGCGATAGCCGGCCTGCGCCATCTTGTCCGCCACGCCGCGGATCTGGTCGTTCAAGCCCCACCATTCCTGAATCACCACCACGCCCGGCGCCTTGGCACCTGCGGCAGGTTCTGCGAGATAGCCGTTCACCGACTTGCCGTCGGGACGATTGAAGCTGACGGTCTTGCCCATTTATCGCCTCCTCACTCGGGTAACCACTTAATCTTCGCAAAGCCGGGTTCGCTTTGCCACTCGATTTCCTCGTCGGAGAGATACGCACGCTCCCACGCATGGTCGAGCTGGCTCTCGTACGCCGGCCGCTCGGTGCGCACTCCCGCCGCCCATTCCGCCATGTGCCGCGCCTCGGTCGCGTCCTGGCGCAAGCTGAAGCCGAAGCCGACGCGCCCGCCGGGCGCGACCACGCGCGCCACCAGAACCTCCTCGCCGGTCGTGAAGCGCATGGAATGCACGTGGACGAAATGCGGTTTGCTCAATCTTCGGCTCGGCCGCGAGTCGTTTCGGCGAACTCCTCGTAGATGCTGCGGCGATGTCCGACGGCGAGGATATTCAATATCCGGGCGGTTCGATCGACTGCATAGACTATGCGGTATCGCCGCACCCGGACCTTGAACATCCCTGCTAGCTCGCCATGCAACGGGTCGCCTGCGGTTGGCGCCTCCGCTAGCGCACGGATCGCCGCTTTTACCGCCCGCTTTAGCTCCGGTGGCAGACGGCGGATGTGTTCCGTCGCCGCTGGGCGTATTTCGAGCCGGTAGAGCCCCACTACCGGCGCTTCTTGCGTTTACGGGGAATCAGGGGTTCGCCGAAAACTTCTTCGAATGACAGGCCCTTCTTGCCGGCGGCAATGTCCGCCTGACTTTGGCGAATCTGTCGCATGAGCTCAGGGTCGCTCAGCACGTCGAGCGTTTCTTTCAGACGCTTGTAATCGGCATAGCTCACCAGCATTGCAGCCGGCTTGCCGTTGCGCGTGACGATGATCTCGTCTTCGAACTCTTCCACGCGATTGACGAGCTCGGGCAGCTTCGCTTTCACTTCAGAAATCGGCAGGATCTTGGCCATGGCGCTATTTGACCAGAATTCTGGTCAAAGTGAAAGGAGCGGGCTCAGCCCGCTGCGCGTCACGCGGCCGTAAAGCTCGCGGCCGAGCGCCTGTTCGCAGAACTCCGCTGTCGCGAGCAGGCCATCGCGGTCGATGCCGGTCGGGATGCCCATCGATTCGAAGAGGTTCACCAGGTCTTCGGTGCAGACATTGCCCGTGAAGCCGCCGCCGTACTTCACCTTGGCCGGATGACCGCCGACGCCGCCGAAAGAGGAGTCGAAATGCCGCACGCCCGCTTCGTAGGCCGCCACATAGTTGACGAGCCCGGTGCCGCGCGTGTCGTGGAAGTGCGCGATGGGCACGACGCCTTTCAGCCGTTTGAACAGATCGCGAACGGAGGAGGGCGTCGCGGTGCCGATGGTGTCGCCGAGCGCAACGTGCTCGACGCCCAGCGAATGGAAGCGCTCGACATCGGCGACCACGGAGGAAGGGTCCACCTTGCCCTCGAACGGGCAGCCGAAGGCGACCGACACCGTGCCGACCAGCCGGAAGGGGCCCTTGGCCGCCCGCGCCATCTCCTCGATGTTCTGCCACTGCTCGGCGCGCGAGCGGTTGAGGTTCTTCTGCGAATGCGCTTCGGTCGCCGAGACGAGCAGGCTGATCTCGTTCGCGCCGAAGCCCGCCTCCAGATCCGCCAGCGCACGCTCGACGGCCCGGACGTTCGCGCAGGTGGCCTTGTAATGGACGCCGGGCTTCTTCTGCAGCGATCGCAGCAGATCCGATGCATCGGCGAACTGGGGCACCACCCTGGGATTGGAGTAGGAGGTCGCCTCGACGCGCTTGAAGCCGAGCGACGCGAAGCGCTCGACCAGCGCGCGCTTGGTGGCGGTGGGCACGAAGGCGGGCTCGTGCTGCAGGCCGTCGCGCGCAAAGCACTCGCAGAGCGTCACCGCGTCCATCGTTGACACTATCAACTACATCGTTTAGCGTGTCAATCATGATAGGCAGACGCGATCCGGCCACCCAATCCGAAGGGGTGGTCCAGGGCTATGCGCAGACGTTCCAGCGCTGGCCCTCGCAGCCGCTGGTCAGGCGGCCGCAGACCCAATCCGAGCTGAGCGGCCCCGCGGATCTCGCGCGGCGTCTCGGCGCCGTGCGCGGCGACCTTGCCGGCCAGGGCGAGAAGCGCGCGCTCGGGCAGCTGATCCACATCCGCGCCCGCGTGGTCGACGAGGATGGAGCGCCGGTGCCCGGCGCGGTGGTCGAGGTGTGGCATTGCAACGCCGCCGGCAAGTACATTCATCCGAACGATTCGCACGACGCGCCGGTCGATCGAAACTTCTATGGCGCCGCGCGGCTCGTCGCCGGCGACAGCGGGCTCATCGAGCTGCGCACGATCAAGCCCGGCGCCTATCCGGTGCCCGATACCGCCGGCTGGTGGCGCCCGCCGCACGTGCATTTCTCGGTGTGGGGGCGAGTCTGGCTCTCGCGGCTCGTCACGCAGATGTTTTTTCCCGGCGAGCCGCTCAACGACTCCGACGCCATCCTGCAGGCGATCCGCGACCCGCAGGCGCGCAGCCGCTGCATCGCGCGCTTCGTCCCATCGAGTACCAATTACCTGACCTACGACTACCAAATCGTGGTCCGCGGCCGCAGTTCCTCGCCCGACCTACCATGAGCCTAGTTCCCACCGGCGAGATGACGCTCGGGCCGTTCTTCCCGCGCGAGTTTGCGCAGGGCGCGAATGACCTTGCCATGGGAAGAGATGCGGGCGCTCATGGCGAGGTGATCGAGATCACCGGGCGGATCACCCAGCTGGATGGCAAGCCGCTCGATAACCTGGTGGTGGAGATCTGGCAGGCCGACCGCGCCGGGCGCTTCGACAGCCCGGATTTCTCAGGCTGGGGGCGCGCGGCGACGGATGCAAACGGCGTCTATCGCTTCCGCACCATCAAGCCCGGTGCCTATGAAGCCCGCGCGCCGCACATCAATTTCCTCCTGCTGTATTCCGGCCTGATGCGCCACCTGCAGACGGTGATGTTCTTCGATCTGGCAAAGGACCCGGTGCTGGACGCCGTGCCCGCCGATCGTCGGCAGCGCCTCATCGCCAAGAGGGAGGGTACCGTCTACAGGTTTGACATTCGCCTTCGCGGCGACGGCGAGACGCCGTTCTTCGATGACTGAAATCCGCGACCTGCTTTCCTTCAAGCTGCATCGCGTCGCGAACCTGCTCTCCCGCGGCGCTGAGCTGCGCTACCGGCGCGAGTTCGGCGTGAGCCTGTGGGAGTGGCGCACGATCGCCTTTCTCGGGCGCTCGAACGAGCCGATGTCGCTCGGGCAGCTCGCGCAGGCGGCGAGCATCGACAAGGGACAGATGAGCCGCGTCGTGACCGGGCTCACGAAACGCCGGATGGTGCTGCGCGAGGCGCATCCGGGCGATGGACGCGGAGTGATGCTGACGCTCACCAAATCGGGGCGGCGAGTCTATGACGGGCTGATCCGCGCGGCGGCCGAGCGCGACGCGACCTTCCGCACCTGCCTTTCCGAGCGCGAGCACGAAGTGTTCGATCGCGCGCTCACGAAGCTCGCGGGACAGGCGCGCGAGCTCATACGGCAGGAGAAGAAGTGAAAACCCGGATCACCGAGCTGCTGGGCATCGAGCATCCGATCTTCCAGGCGGCGATGAGCTGGGCTTCGTCCAACTCGGCGCTCGTCACGGCGGTGTCGAACGCAGGCGGCATGGGGGTGTTGGCGGCAGGACCGCTGCGCATCGACGACTTCAAGCGGATCCTCGGCGAGATCAAGGCGGGGACGAACAAGCCCTATGGCGTCAACATTCCGCTCAACAGCCCCAAGGCGCCGGAGATGCTGGACATTGCAGACGAAGCGCGCATTCCCGTGATGGTGGCTTCGCAGGGCGGGCCTCAGCACTTCCCCCGATTCAAGGCGATCGGCACGAAGTGGCTGCACGTGGTCGCCTCCGTGCAGCACGCGCGCAAGGCGGAGGCCGCGGGCGTCGATGCGCTCATCGTCGATGGCACCGAGGCGGGCGGGCATCCGCCGCCGTCGGAGGTGACCACGCTGGTGCTCGTGCGCCGCGTGCTGCAGGAGGTGAAGCTGCCGGTGGTCGCGAGCGGCGGCGTGGCCGACGGCGCCGGCATCGCCGCGCTCCTCGCGCTGGGCGCCGATGCAGTGCAGCTCGGCACGCGCTTCATCGCCACGCCGGAGGCGAGCGTGCACGAGAACTACAAGCGCGCGGTGCTCGAGGCGGAAGTCGACCAGACCGCGTTCGTCGGCCGGGGCATGGCGCCGATCCGCCAGCTCAGGAACTCCTTTGCCGAGCAATACGCCGCGCTCGAGCGCTCCGGCGCGCCGATGAGCGACCTGGACGGGCTCTTCAAGGAGCACAGCCTGAAGCAGGCCGCGCTCGAGGGCGACATCAAATGGGGCAAGGTCGAGGCAGGGCAGAGCGCAGGGCTCGTGCACGAGATCAAGCCCGCCGCCGAAGTCATGCGCGAGCTCGTCATGGAGCTCGAGCAGGCTCGAAGGAGGCTCGCTTCCCTATGAACTTGCTGATCGAAGATAAAGGCACCGTCCGCATCATCACGCTCAACCGGCCCGAGAAGCGCAACGCGCTCGACACGGCTCTGACCCGCGATTTGCTCGAAGCGCTGCGCAAGGCCGACGCGGAGGAGGGCATGCATTGCGTCGTGCTCACCGGCGCCGGCCCGGGTTTCTGCGCGGGAGCCGATCTCTCCGAGTTCAAGGGCTTGAAGGACCCCAAGGCGGCCGAAGCGCGCGCGGAGCTGACCATGCAGCTCCATCTCGCCTTCTCCAAGATGGATACACCGGTCGTGACCGCGATCAACGGCGCGGCGATGGGCGGCGGCGCAGGCCTCGCCATCGCCGGCGACATGGCGGTGATGGCGGAGAGCGCAAGCATTGGCTACCCGGAGACGAAGCACGGCATCGTCGCCGCGATCGTCATGGCGAACCTCGTGCGGCAGGTCGGGCACAAGGCGGCGTTCGAACTCGTCGCGCTCGGCGAGCCGATCGGCGCGGCGCGCGCGCTCGAGCTCGGCATGGTGAATCGCGCGGTGCCGGACGCAAAGCTGATGGAGGAGGCGCTGGCGATCGCACAAAAGCTCGCGGCAGTCAGCCGCCCAGCGATGGCGCACACGAAGTCGCTCTTCCACGAGGTGGTGGACCTGCCGTTGCCGGAAGCGCTCGAGCGCGGACGCGACGCCAACAAGCGCATGCGTAGCTTCGGAGACAAATGAAGCCGCTTGAAGGCATCACCATCCTCGACCTTTCGCGGGTGCTCGCGTGCCCGTTCGCCTCGATGATCCTCGCCGAGCTCGGCGCGCGCGTCATCAAGGTCGAGCAGCCCGCCAGCGGCGACGAGACGCGCACCTTCGAGCCGCAGCTTGCGCGGGACAGCGCCTACTACTTCGCCTGCAACCGCTCGAAGGAATCGATCACCGTCAACCTGCGCTCGGACGAGGGCCGCAAGCTCGTCCGCGAGCTCGCGCAAAAAGCCGACGTGCTGGTGGAGAATTTTCCCGTCGGCACGCTTGGCCGCTACGGCCTCGACTTTGCAACGCTCTCGGGGCTCAACCCGCGCCTCGTCTATGTCTCGTGCACCGGCTTCGGTCAGACCGGCCCCTACAGGGAGAAGAAGGGCTACGACACCGTGTTCCAGGCGATGGGCGGCATCATGAGCCTCACCGGCGAGCGCGGTGGCGGACCGGTCAAGCCGGGCCTGCCGGTCGCCGACCTCACTTCGGGTCTTTGGGTCGCCATCGGCATCCTGGCGTCGCTCACCGGCCGCGAAAAGACCGGCAAAGGCTGCCAGGTCGATTTCTCGATGCTCGACGGGCAGGTCTCGCTTCTTACGCTCGCCGCGGCACGCTACTTCGCGCTTGGCGAAGTGCCGCCGCGGCTCGGAACGGAGCATCCCGGCCGCGTCCCCTCGGCGACCTTCCGCTGCAAGGACGGCAAATACGCACATATCACCGCGAGCGATCAACATTGGGCGCCGCTGTGCAAGGCGCTGGGCATAGAGCAGTGGGGTTCCGCTTTCCCCGAAAACCTCACCCGCGTCGAGCGACGCGACGAAGTCATGCGCATCCTCACGGAAAAGATTTCCGCAATGACGCGCGCCGACCTGATCGCGAAGCTCGACGAGCTCGATGTGCCGGTCGGACCGGTGAACGACGTCGCCGAGATCCTCGCCGATCCCCATGTGCGCGCGCGGAAGCTCGTCGGCAGCTTCGACTATCCCGGGCTTGGCGAATTCAAGGCGCTCGCCATGCCCTACAAGTTCCTCGGCTGGGACAACCCCGAAGTCGGCCGCCCGCCGACGCTCGGCGAGCACACCGAAGCGGTACTGGCAGAGCTCGGCTATTCGCGCGAGCGCATCGCCGAGCTGAAGGGGAAGCGCGCGATATGACCGTCCAATACTCCGCCGCCGACGGCGTCGCGACGATCGCGCTCGATCGCCCCGAGGTGCGCAACGCGCTCAACCTCGAGATGTGCGAGGCGCTTCTTGCCGTTATTGAAAGAACGATCAAGGAAGACGCCCGCGTGGCCTTCATCCGCGGCAACGGGCCCGTGTTCTGCGGCGGCGCCGATTTGAAGGAGCGGCAAGGCAAGAGCGAGCAGTGGATCCGCGAGCGGCGGCTGAAGGCCTTCGCCGCCTATGAGGCGATCGAGTCGCTGCCGATGCCCTGCATCGCGCTGGTGCACGGCACGGCGATCGGCTCCGGAGTCGAAATCTCGGCGGCCTGCGACTTCATCGTGGCGACGCCGGAGGTCACCTTCAAAACCCCGGAAGCGCAGCGCGGCACCGTCGGCGCCACGCAGCGCCTGCCCCGCATCCTCGGCAAGCGCCTCGCGAAGGACATGATGTTCACCGGCCGCGCGCTCACCGCGCAGGAGGCGCTGGCGGCGGGGCTTGTCGCTCGGGTTGTTTCCGATCTCGAGAAAGCACAACAGGAAATCGCAGAGGCGATCGTCAAGGCGCCCCCGCTCGCCATGCGCCTTGGCAAACGCGCCATCGACCGCGGCATCGAGCTCGATCCCAAAGGCGCGCGCCAGGCGGAGATCGAGGCCATCGAGGAGCAGCTCGCTTCGGGCCAGTGGATGGGCAAAACGTAAAAGGGGTCAGAGCAATTTTCTGGTAACAACTATGTCAGGAAAATTGCTCTGACCCCTTTTTAATCGGATGAACTGGAAAGCACAGACGCTGGGCGAAGTTCTGGCGCGGCATGCAAAGGAGCGGCCGCAGCACGAAGCGCTGGTCACACGCGAACGGCGCTTCACCTACGAGGAGCTCCATCTGCGCGCACGCAGCGCGGCCGCGACGCTGCACACGCTCGGCCTGCGGCGCGGCGATCACGTCGGCATCCTGATGGGCAACGACGAGAAATGGCTCGCGCTCTTCTACGGCGCGGCGCTGATCGGCGCGGTGACGGTGCCGGTCAACACGCGCTTCAAGACCGCCGAGATCGATTTCTGTCTCAAGCAGGCGAGCTGCAAGGCCCTCTTCTACGTGCCGCGCTTCCTCAACATCGATTTCGCCGCCATGGTGCGCGAGACCGGCTTCAACAAGGCCTTCGACATCACGCGGCCGCTTCCCGAATCGTCGATCGGCGATGCCAGCAGCGTCGCGCCGCAGGACACGCTGCTGATCCAGTTCACCTCCGGCACCACCGCGTATCCGAAGGGCGCGATGCTGACGCACGACAACATGCTGCGCGACGCCTGGGCGGCCGGCACGCGCATCGGCATCACGGCCGAGGACCGCTATTTCAACTGCCGGCCGTTCTTCCATGTCGCGGGCTCGACGCTTTCCGCGCTGATGGCGCTCGTCGCCGGCGCGACGCTCGTGACGCTGCCCACCTTCGAGGCAGGACCGGCGCT
>DASQGW010000065.1:0-3317 GCA_035632415.1 Burkholderiales bacterium
GGAGCAGTACACCATCACCTTGAAGCCTTCCTTCACGAGCGTCTCGGCTGCCTTGAGCGTCTCCGGCATGTTGGGGTACAGCGTGTGCGGATCGCCGAGCACTTCGAGCTTGACGAGGTCGTGGCCGTCGAGCAGCTCGCGCGCGAGGCGCAGCGTGCGCACCGCGTCCTGCGCGTTGTAGCAGCCGGCGGTGTTCGGCAGGTAGGTGAACTTCGAGGCGGGGAGGAACTCGAGCAGGCTGGGCTCGTTCTTGTTCTGGCCGATATTCGTGCGGCGGATCGCCACCGTGACGATCTGCGCACCCGAAGCCTCGATCGCCTCGCGCGTCTGCGCGAAATCCTTGTACTTGCCCGTGCCGATCAGAAGGCGCGAGCTGTAGCTCTTGCCGGCGATGATCAGAGGCTCAGTCACCACAGGGTTCATCCGCCACCTACCGCGACCACGATCTCGAGCTCATCGCCGTCGGCGATGACGGTGTTCGCGTGCGCGCTCTTCGGCACGATCTCGCCGTTCCGCTCGACCGCAACTTTTTTGCCCGCCATCGCGAGGCTCTGCAGCAGGGCGGCGACGTTCATGGGGGCGTCGAAGCGCTGCGCGGCGCCGTTGACTGTCACCTGGATCACAGAGCGAATGATACCGCGCTACGGCTGGTAGACGATGGCGCGGACGGGCGTAGGGTTGTAGTCATTGACCGGGTTATTCATCTGCGGGCAGTTCGAGATCACCGCGAGCACGTCCATCTCGGCGCGCAGATCGATGTAGTCGCCCGGCTTGGAGAGGCTCGGCCCCATGTCCATCGCGCCGTCTGCGGCGACCGGCACATACATGAAGAAATTCAGATTGGCCACCATGTCGCGCGGCCCCATGCCGTAGCGCTCGAGCTGGTGGAGGAAGTTCGCGCGGCAGTTCGGGTCGTCCGGCTTGCCGTAGCGCTTGCGGTTGAGCGCCGAGGAGCAGCAGCCGCCGATCGTGTCGTGCGAGCCGCAGGTGTCCTCGACCATGGTGAACATCGGGTTGCAGTTCACCGAATAGATCACCGTGCCCTTGCGGATGAAGATGTTGCCGTTGATCTTCATCGTGTCGGCGGCGGCGTAGCGGTCGCCGTAATCCTGCGAGTTGTAGCAGAGAAAATCGACCGCCTGCTTTCCCTCGAGGTCGACGAGCCGCAGCACCTGGCCGCGCGAGAGCTCGCGGCTCCAGCCTGCCCGGGCGGCGATGATCTCGCTCGAGAGCACCATGCCGGGAACCTGCTCCCACCGCGCCGTCATGGCGCGGAGTTTATATACAATCGACCTGCGCGCGGGTGTAGTTCAATGGCAGAACGGCAGCTTCCCAAGCTGCATACGAGGGTTCGATTCCCTTCACCCGCTCCAGCCGATTACTTCACCGTCTCGACGAGCGCGAGCAGGCCTTTCAGCAGGGCAAGCGGGGAAGGCGGGCAGCCGGCAATGTGCAGGTCCACCGGTATCACTTTGGAAACGCCGCCGACGCAGGAGGCGCTCTCGGCAAAGATGCCGCCGTTCCGTGCGCAGTCGCCGACGGCGACGACCCATTTCGGATCCGGCGTCGCCGCGTAGGTGCGCTCGAGCGCTACGCGCATGTTCTGCGTGACCGGCCCGGTGACGAGCAGCACGTCCGCATGGCGCGGCGAGGCGACGAAGCGCAGGCCGAAGCGCTCGAGGTCGTAGACGACGTTGTTCAGCGCGTGGATCTCGAGCTCGCAGGCGTTGCACGAGCCGGCATCGACCTCGCGGATAGAGAGCGCGCGGCCAAGGCGCCGGCGCGCGGCCTGCTCGAGCTGCTTGGCCAGCTCGGCGAGCGCCGCATCATCGGGCGCGGGGGCGGGCTCCGTCAGGGGACCGCGCACGAAATTTTGGAAGAGGAGCTTGCGCATCAGAGGTCGTGCCCGGAGTACGAGCAGTTGAAGGACTTGTTGCAGAGAGGGAAGTCCGCAACGATGTTGCCTTCGATCGCCGCCTCGAGCAGTGGCCACTGGAACCACGACGGATCGCGCAGGTGGCAGCGCTCGACGCGTCCATTGGCGATCCGGACCCATGCGAGCACGTCGCCTCGGAAGCCCTCGACCAGCGCAACGCCTTCCCCGGCCGTGTTTGGAGTGTCCATAGAAAGAGGACCGGCAGGCAGCGCGGCCAGGATCTGCTCGACGAGCGCGAGGCTCTGCCCGACTTCCTGGATGCGGATCCAGACGCGGGCGTTGACATCGCCGGCCTGCACGACCGGCACCTCGAACTGCAAGCGGTCGTAAGGCGCATAGCCGGGGGTGCGTCGCGCATCGAACGCCCGCCCCGAGCCGCGGCCGACATAGCCGCCGGCAGCAAACTGCTCGGCGAGCGCCGGCGCGACAATGCCGGTGCTGACCGTGCGGTCCTTGAGCGACTCGGTGTTGTCGTAAACCTCGATGAGATCGGGAAACTGTCGCCGTACAAGCGCGAGCAGGGTACGCAGCGCCTCGATGCCTTCGGCGTTGAGATCGCGGGCTACGCCGCCCGGCACGACGCGGTCCATCATGAGGCGGTGGCCGAAGCAGCGATCGGCAGCGCGCAGCACCTGCTCGCGCAGATAGCCGAGCTGCGCGTGCATGATCGCGAATGCGGCGTCGTTGCACACCGCGCCGATGTCGCCGAAGTGATTGGCGAGCCGCTCGAGCTCCGCCATCAGCGCGCGCAGCCACACCGCTCTTGCCGGCACCTCGATCGCCAGCGCGGACTCGACGGCGTGGGAGAAGGCGAGGGCAAATGCGACGGTACTGTCGCCGGAGACGCGACCCGCAAGGCGCGTGGCGTGCTCGAGCGATGCGCCGGCGAGGAGCGATTCGGTTCCTTTGTGCACATAGCCCAGCCGTTGCTCGAGGCGGGCGACGGTCTCGCCGTTCGCGGTGAAGCGGAAGTGGCCCGGCTCGATGATTCCCGCATGTACCGGACCGACCGGAATCTGGTGCAGGCTTTCGCCTTCTACCGGCAGGAACCGGTAGGCGTCGCCGTGGAGCAGCCAGGGTCGGGTGTCGGGCAGTCCCTCGGGTTGCAGCCCGGCGAGATCGCGGAGCGCCCGCTCCGGCCGGATCGCCGGCGGATGCAGCCGCCCGACCGAGGGGTAGCGGTCGTTCTCGCAGGCGATGCTGAGCAGGGCGCAGGCACTCGTGGCGATCTCGATCACCGCCATGTGCGCCTGCCCCGGCTCTCCCCACAGGCCGAGCAATGACAGTTCGCCTGCGCGCAGGCGGGCGGCCGCGCTTTCCCAGGCGTCGCGTTGCAGGATCGAATGTGGCCAGGTCGCGTCTTGCATGGCGGTTCAGTTCA
>DASQGW010000066.1:0-14209 GCA_035632415.1 Burkholderiales bacterium
CCGGCATTGGCACCGGCGACGGCCAGAATCGCGTCGCAGTTCTCGATCCGAACCAGACGCAGCCCGACCCGGTGACGGGCGCGGTGCCGGTGATGAAGGAGCTCCTCACCAGGCTCGGCCCGACCCCCGACGCCGGCCAAATCGCCAGCTTTCCGTCCGCCGTGATGGAGTGGTGCATCAATACCGCCGCAGTAGATCCGTTCACGAGCTCGATCCTCGTCAACAGCGAAGACGGCAAGCTCTACCGGTGGCATCTCCCAACCAACCAGTTCAGCGAGAGCATGGCGCTCACGAGCGGCTTCGCCGAAGCCTATACGCCCACGCTGATCGGGCCGGACGGCGGCGTATATGCGATCAATAACGCCGTGCTGTTCTCGATCGGCACGTAATGATGTGTTGGGGCTAGACTAGGCGCCGGGGTCGATATTGCAGGGGGGAATTGCCATGCCGCGCCTTTTATTGCTCCTGGGCGTTCTGGCGCTGCAGGACGCATCGGCGGCGACGCCGCAGGAAGCGGCGGAGAGCCTGAACGCCGGCCTTGCGAAGATCCGGCATCTGAGCGAGGCCGATCTCCTGAGCGACGAGTCGAGCCCGCGCTTCGCGGCGACCCGGCAATTCATCCGCGAGCGGCAGTGCGCGGCGGGAAGCGCCAACCCGATCGTCTTCGTCTCGCTGCCCTCCAAAGTGAACCTGACGGGCAGCGTGGATTCCTCGGGCGGGATCACGATCTCGGGCATGTCGAGCGGCGAGACGGGCGCCGCGGTCAAGCCGACCTCGCCCGGCGCGTTCGCCATCCCGCTGCGCGTGTCGAGCCTGACCGCCTTCCCGAAGGAATATCTGAGAGATGCGCTCCTCGACACGCGCGGTCTGCCGGACGATCTCGCCAAGAAGCTGCAGGGCGACGCCGCGGCGACCTACGAGAAGCTGAACGCCCGCATCCAGGCGCTCGTCGACGGCTACGATCCCCGGGGGTGTCCCGAGCGCGGGCTCGGCGAGGCGTGGTTCATCTTTATTCCGCCGACGTTCTAGCCGGGCGGCAGAAAGACACGGCCCGCCGCATCCGGGCGGCGGCGCCGCCGCGATTTGTTACAGGAAAATTGCTCTGACCCCTTTTCCTCAAAAAAAAGGCCCGCGAAGCGGGCCTTTGGCGATTCAGGCTTGCCGTCTAGAACGCAAAGGTGATGCCACCGATAAAGCCGTAGGTGGTGTCGTCGGCCACCTGGTCGGGCGCGCCGACCTGGCTCTTCGTCGTCTGGTGAATCGTCTGGGTCTTGAAGCCGAGCGTGCCGAGCCAGTTCTTGGAGAACGCGTAGCCGATGCCGGTCTCCGCCGTCCCATACCATCCCGAAGGCGTATTGCAGCCGTTACAGGAGGGCGAGAAGGTGACGGAGATGCTCGGACCCCATGCACCGATGCCGTAGATGAACAGGCGCGAGTCGTCGCCCAGCGGCGCATTGCCCAGCAGGCCGATCGTCGGAATCTTGTACGTGGTCTTGGACTCGAATGGGTTTTGGAAGGGCACTCCTGGGGCGGTGTTGGTGAAAGAGTATTTCTGCCTCACCTCCTTGTAGCCAATCGTCGCCGCGAGCCGCGGGTGGAATTGCCACCCCAGGTTGATATCGAACTCATCGCGCTTGGCCGTCGCCTTGCTGGTGACAAGTTTGGTTCCGAAAGCTCCCAGGTTCTGCAGCTCGGAGAACTGCGGAAAGTTGTACGTGCCGCTGGTGAAATACCCCGCGTTGATGAAGAAATTCTTGTACTTGAACGTAATGGTCGGGAGTAGTGCCGCGACCGGAGAGTCCGACGTGTAGCCCGTCACGTGCGTCCCGCTGACCGGGTCGTCGTAGACCGAGAACGTCGACCAATCGTTCGCCCAGACCTTGAGGCCCAGCGCGAGCGACCAGTTCTTCTCCTGCGCGTAGGCGCTCGTCGCCCCCGCAAGGAGCAAGGCAAACAGCCACGCTACCAAGCTTATTTTGTGCTTCATGTTCCCCCCATGTTCTTACGTTGCTGGAAGTTAAGGGACTTCCAAAACCCGCGCCGCCAGCTTACATGGTCGGCGGCACAAAAATGGATTTCTTCCGCTCCGCTTCCTGCTTCTGCCGCGCGGCTTCCGCGGCTTGCGCGGCGGCGCGCTCGCGCGCCTCGAGCTCGCGGCGGTGCGCTTCCTCCATCCGCCGGCGCTCGGCTTCCCCTTCGCGCAGGCGGATTTCGTTTTCGAGCTTCTGCTGCGTGGCGCGCGCGAGCGCGGCGTACTGCCCGCTCGGATAGGCGTTGAGATACCGGTCGAAGTCGCGCGGATAGGACGAGGCGCGCACGCTCTCCCACAACTGACGCTCCTTCTGCTCGGCCGCGGCCTTCTCCATGGCGATCTTGTCGGCGGCGGCTTTCTCGGCCGCTGCTCTCTCGGCGGCCGCGCGCTCCGCCGCAGCCCGCTCGGCGGCGAGGCGGTCCGCCATCTCCTTCTCCGCCGCGGCTTTCGCCGCCGCGATGCGCGCCGCTTCCTCTTTCGCCCGCTGCGCCGCGAGCTTGTCGTTCTGCGCCTTGGCTTCTCTCAATGCCTTCTCCGCCGCCTCTTTCTCCGCCGCGAGCTTCGCCGCCTTCTCCGCCTCGGCCTTCGCCGCCTTCTCGGCCTGGAGCTTCGCCGCCCTTTCGGCTTCGAGCCTGGCTTGCGCGGCTTTGTCCGCCTCCGCGGTGCTCGGCGCGGCGGGCTTCGCCACTTGCTGCGGTGCGGGTTGCTGCGCGGGCTGCTGCACAGCCTGCTGTGCCGGCTGCTGCGGCTTCGGCTGCGCTTGCGGTTCCGGCGCACGTACCGCCTCCTTGGCCGGCTGCGGCGCGCTCGGGCTCGTCATGAAGTACCAGGCGCCGCCGCCGGCGAGCGCCACGACCACGACACCGATTCCGAGGAGCATCGCGACGGGCGCACCTTTCGGCGCAGCCGCCGCCGGCTCGCGCTCCATGACCTCGACGTGCTTGGCGATCTCTTCGGCTTCGCGGCGCGCTCTCGCCTCGGCCTCCCGCTTCGCCTTCGCCTGCGCTTCTCGTTTGGCCTTCTCCTCGGCCTGGCGCTTCGCCGCCTCCTCCGCTGCGCGCTTGGCCTTCTCTTCCGCCTCGCGCTTCGCCGTCTCCTCGGCCTGGCGCTTCGCCGCCTCCTCCGCCGCGCGCGCCTTGGCGAGGTCGGTCTGGCTCTGCAGGCCGCTGTCGGTGAGGCGCGTGGTGGTGTCGAGGCCGCGCAGCTTGGCGATCTTGCGCTTCGCGAGTTGCGTATACGTTCCGGTCGGGAACTGCTGGACGTAGAGCTCGAAGTCCTCCGGATCGTTGCCGTCCTTGATCGCGCGCCAGAACTCGAGCTCCATCTCCGAATGAGCCGCCGACTGGCTGGGAGCGGCCGCGCCCTTGGCCCCCTTGGGGTGCACGTTCGGCGCCGGGGGCGGGGGCGGCGGCGGGGGAATCATCTCCGGCGAAACGAGCACCGTCCGGTCGGACTCGTCTTCGTCCAGCTTGCCTTCGAGCGCGCGCTTGAGGGCAGCCTCGAGGTCGCGCGCGGACTTGTAGCGCTTGGCCGGTTCCTTGGCGAGCGCCTTGTTGACCACCGCATCGAAGATCGGGGAGATCGACGTGTTGACCTTCGAGGGCAGCGCGGGCTGGTCCTGCATGATCTTCTTCGCCACCGTCCACGCGCCGGCGCCGGTGAACGGCAGGTCGCCGGTGAGGAACTGGTAAAGGATGATGCCGGCCGCGAAAATGTCGGTGCGCCGGTCGACGACGCCGCCGCTGATCTGCTCGGGCGACATGTAGGCCGGCGTGCCCACCATGGTGCCCGCTTCGGTGGCGTGCGTCTTCGTCACGTCCTGGATGCGCGCGACGCCGAAGTCGGTGAGCTTGACGCGGCTTTTCGAGTCGAGCATCACGTTGCCCGGCTTCACGTCGCGGTGGATGATGCCCGCGTTGTGCGCGAAGTCGAGCGCCTCGCACAGATCGGACATGATGCGGACCGTTTCCTTCAGGTCGAAGCGCTCGTTCGCGTCGAAATAGCTCTTCAGCTCCCGGCCCTGGATGAATTCGAGGACGAGGTAGGCGACGTCGCCTTCCTCGCCGAAATCGTGGACCTGCACGATGTTCGGATGATTGAGGCGCGCCACCGCCTGCGCTTCACGCACGAACCGCTGCGAATAATCCGCGGAGGTCTGCTCGTCGAGGTGGGTCTTGAGGATCGTCTTGATCGCGACGCGGCGGGAGAGCCGCGGGTCGAAGCCTTCGTAGACCACGCCCATGGCGCCTTTGCCGAGGACGCGCTCGATCCGGTAGCGTCCGAGCGTCTTTAGCTCAGGCGTGGCCATCGGTTGCTCTAACGGCCTCGTCCAAATTGCCTCCCCAAGACCACGCAGTCTAGCCAAAGCGGAAATCCCATGCAAAGCAAAAGCTTGCAAGCCGGGGCCGCGTTACACCGGCCGCGCGGCGGGCATTTGCAAAATGTCAAACGAATCGCGGAAAACTGCGCATGGCCGGCCGGAGAATGGACTCGCGATCCGGGTGCGGCGGTAGTCCATCGCGCGCTTTCCCGAGCCGCTCCCTTCTTGCTATAAGAAGGGACCGAAGGAGGAAGGCCCGTGCCGAATTCCATCAAACGCATCAGGACAATCGCGCTCGTCGGCCAGGCAGGCAGCGGCAAGACCAGCCTGGCCGAGGCGCTGCTCGCAAAAGCGGGAGCGATTCCCGCCGCCGGCAGCGTCGAGCGCGGCACTACCGTCTGCGACTACACCGCACTTGAAAAGCAGCTTCAGCATTCGCTCAAGCTCTCTGTCGCCAGCTTTGAAGCCAAGGTGGAAGAAGAGCCCACCCGCATCCATCTATTGGATACGCCCGGCTACCCGGATTTCCTCGGTCACGCGCTCCCGGCGCTCGCGGCGGTCGAGACGGCGGCGATCGTGATCAACGCGCAGAACGGCGTCGAGATGATGACCGGGCGCTTCCTCGCCTGGGCGCAGAAGCGCGGGCTCGACCGCCTGATCGTCGTCAACAAGATCGACGCCGAGAACGTCGATTGCGAGGATCTCCTCGATCGCATCCAGCAGGCGTTCGGCAAGGAATGCCTGCCGCTCAACCTGCCGGCCGGCGGCAACAGCAGGGTCTCCGACTGCTTCTTCACGCCCGCGGGCGAGGCCGACTTCTCCTCGGTGGCCGAGGCGCACCAGAAGCTCATCGACCAGGTGGTCGAGGTCGACGAGAAGCTGATGGAGAAATACCTCGAGAAGGGCGAAGTCTCGCCCGAAGAGCTGCACGAGCCGCTCGAGCGCGCGCTGCGCGAGGGGCACCTGATCCCGGTGCTCTTCACTTCCGCCAAAACCGGCGCCGGCATCGCCGAGCTGCTGGAAGTGATCGTCAAGCTGCTGCCGAACCCCACCGAGGGCAATCCACCGGTCTATACGAGCACGCCCGCCGCTTCTTCCACTTCGGGCGGCGAGCCGAAGGAGCTCATCCCGATTCCGGATCCGGCGAGGCATGCGCTCGCCCACGTGTTCAAGATCGAGATCGATCCCTACATCGGCCGCATCGCCGTGTTCCGCGTGCACCAGGGGCGGCTCACTTCGAACATGCAGCTCTACATCGGCGAAGGCCGCAAACCGATCAAGCCCGGGCACCTCTACATGCTCAAGGGAAAGACCCAGACCGAGGTGCACGAGGCGATCCCCGGCGACATCTGCGCCATCGCCAAGATCGACGAGATCCAGTTCGACCACATCCTGCACGACTCGGCCGAGGACGCGCACGTGCGCGCGCGGCCGCTCGAGATGCCGACCTCGGTGTTCGGGCTCGCCATCCTGCCGAGGAAGCGCGGCGACGAGCAGAAGGTGTCCGACGTGCTGCACAAGATCGCGGCCGAGGACCCGTGCTTCCGCATCGAGCACAACTCGCAGGCGAACGAGACCGTGATGCGCGGCCTGGGCGAGATCCACCTCAAGACGGTGCTCGACAAGATGGCGGCGCAGTACAAGCTCGAGCTCGACACGAAGCCGCCTTCGATTCCCTTCCGCGAGACGATCGGCGCGAAGGCCGAGGGCCACAGCCGGCACAAGAAGCAGACCGGCGGCGCCGGCCAGTTCGGCGAGGTGTACCTGCGGGTCGAGCCGCTCGCGCGCGGCAAGGGCTTCGAGTTCGTCGACGCGGTGAAAGGCGGCTCGATCCCGAACCAGTTCATCCCTTCGGTGGAGAAGGGCGTGCGCAACGTGCTCGACCACGGCTTCGTCGCCGGCTACCCGCTGCAGGACGTGCGCGTGACCGTGTACGACGGGAAGTCGCATCCCGTGGATTCGAAGGACGTCGCGTTCATGTCCGCCGGCCGCAAGGCTTTTCTCGATGCGCTGGCCAAGGCGCGTCCCATCGTTCTCGAGCCGATCGTCAACGTCGACATCGTCGCGCCGGAGGAGAAGATGGGCGACATCGCGGGCGAGCTCTCCGGCCATCGCGGGCAGATCAAGGGCTCCGACTCGCCGCGTCCGGGGCTCGTGCAGATCAAGGCGACCGCGCCGCTCTCGGAGCTCGAGCACTTCCCCGCGCGGCTGAAATCCATCACCGCGGGCCACGGCTCCTACAGCCTCGAGTTCAGCCACTACGAGGCCGCGCCCCCGCAGCTCCAGCAGAAGCTCCAGGCTGCGCACAAGCCGCAGGCCGAAGCCGAATAACCGGAAAAGGGGTCAGAGCAATTTTCCGGTAACTACTGACGCGCGTAGGTGTTACAGGAAAATTGCTCTGACCCCTTTTTCATGACTATCGACAAGAAGGCGCGCTCCGCCGCGCTCGGCCAGACGCCGTGCATCGTGTGGCTCACGGGGGTGCCGGCCGCGGGCAAGTCGACGATCGCCAACGCGCTCGAGCGCCGATTGTTCGAGTCGGGCCGCCTCACGTACATCCTCGACGGCGACGTGACGCGCCAGGGCCTGTGCCGCGACTTGGGCTTCACCGAGGCCGACCGCGTCGAGAACGTGCGGCGCGTCGGCGAGGTGGCGCGGATCATGATGGACGCGGGACTCATCGTCATCGTCGCCCTGATCTCGCCCTATCGGCGCGAGCGCCGCGACGTGCGCGCGCGGGTCAAGCCGGGGGAGTTCATCGAGGTGTTCGTCGACACGCCGCTCGACGTCGCCGAGGCGCGCGATCCGAAGGGACACTACAAGAAGGCGCGGCGCGGCGAGCTGAAGGACTTCACCGGCATCGACGCGCCCTACGAGGCGCCGGAGCATCCCGAGATTCGCATCGAGACCGTAGCGGCGCAGCCCGAAGCCGCGGTCGACCGCATCGTGGCGTATCTCGAGAAGAACGGGATACTGCGCGCGTAGTTGTTACAGGAAAATTGCTCTGACCCCTTTTCTTTAAATGCACTTCTCCCACACCGGCAAAGGCGCTCCCGCCCTCGTCTTCGTCCACGGCTTCGCGTGCACGTCGGAGGACTGGAAGGCGCAGCTCGAGCATTTCCAGAAGACGAATGAGGTCGTCGCCTGCGACCTGCGCGGGCATGGCAAGACGCCCGGCCGGCCGCAGGAGTGCTCGATCGAGCACTATGGCGGCGACGTCGCCGCGCTCGTCAACAACCTCGAGCTGAAAAGCGTCGTCCTCGTCGGCCACAGCATGGGCTGCCGCGTGGTGCTGGAAGCGGCGCGGCTCATTCCCGAGCGCGTGGTGGGCATCGTGCTGGTCGATGGCAGCCGGAATGCGACGAGCGATCCGGAGGGTGCCGAAGCCAGGGCGCGCGCGACCGTCGAGAAGATGGGCTACGCACCCTTCGCGGAGATGCTTTTCCGGCAGATGTTCTTCAGGCCTTCGACGACGGCGGATGCGATCGTGGCGCGGGCGGTGAAGGCGAGCGCCGGGTTCGGCCCGCATCTCTGGCCGCGCATCTCGCGCTGGGATGCGGGAAGCATGGATGCCGCGTTCGACGCGATTCGCGCGCCGGTCCTCGCCATCCAGAGCACGACGCGCAATGCCGAGCTCAAGCGCGCGCCGATGAAGCCGGGCGAGAGCTCACCCTGGGTCGATTACCTGCGGCTGCGCGGCGCTCGCGTCGAGATCGTGCCGGACACCGGCCACTTCACGATGCTCGAGCAGCCGGAGGCGGTCAATCGCCTGATCGAAGGATTCGTTCGATCAGCCGGTGCACCTTCAGCGTCTCGCGGCCGCTAGAGCGCGGCTCGCGCTTCTTCTCGATCGCATCGAGGAAATCCGCGAGCAGCGAGCGATGCCACTCGTGCGGGAAGGCCATCGGATCGGCGCCCGTGCCGCCGGCGCCTGATTCGGTCTTCATCTCGACGCTCGTGCCGTCCGCGAATTGCGCGCGGAGCGCCGTGCCTTCCAGCAGCGCAGTGCCCTGCGTGCCGATCAGCTCGATGCGCTCCGGATAGCCCGGATACGCGCTCGTCGTCGCATGCACGACGCCGAGCGCGCCGCTTTCGAAGCGGAGCGCCGCGCAGGCGAGGTCCTCGGTTTCCATGCGGTGCACCGGCGTGGTCGTCCAGAGGCCCTTCACTTCCGTCGCTTCGCCGGCGAACCAGGTGAGGAGATCGAGCGTGTGGATGCCCTGCGTCAGCAGCACGCCGCCGCCGTCCCTCGCTCTCGTGCCGCGTCCGGGCTGGTCGTAGTAGCTCTGCGGACGCCAGTTGGGGATCGAGGCCGACGCGGAGACGAGCTTTCCCAGCTTGCCGGCAGCGATCAGCTCGCGCAGCTTCTCCGCCGCCGGTCGGAAGCGGTGCTGGAGGACGATGCCGAGCGTCACATGGCTTGCCTTCCGGACCAATTCTTCGGAACGCGCCAGCGTGATCTCGAGCGGCTTCTCGAGCAGGATGTGCTTGCCGGCCGCGGCGCAGCGCTCGACGAGCTCGAGGTGCGTGTTCGGCGGCGTGAGGACGAGCACCGCATCGACCGCGCGATCGTCGAGGATTGCCTCGAGCCGGTCGGCGAGCGGGAAGTCGAAGCTTCGCGCGAACTTGTCGCGCCGTTCCCGGGAAGGACTATAGGCGTACGCGACTTCGACGCGGTGCTTCAGGTCGCGCAGGCTCTTCGCGTGCGGCGCGACCGCCATGCCGAGACCGATGATCGCTGCTTTCATCGAGGAAAAGGGGTCAGAGCAATTTTCCGGTAACTACTGATGTGCGTAGGTGTTACAGGAAAATTGCTCTGACCCCTTTTTAGAAGCCGTAGAGTTCCGCAGGGTTGTCGGTGAGGATTTTTTTCTGCACGGCTGCGTCCGGCGCCCAGTCGGCGAGGAGGTCGAGGAGGTCCTCGTCTTTTGGCGGGGCGGGCTTGCGTGCGGAAGGATGCGGCCAGTTGGATGCCCACATCATGCGCTCGGGGGCGTGCTTGACCAGGATCTTCGCGAGCTTGCCGACGTCCTCGTACTTCGGCGCGCCGGTCTTGGAGGTCTCGTAAGGCGCCGAGAGCTTGACCCAGCAGCGGCCGGTGTCGACGAGATGCAGCAGGCTGCGGAACGCAGCATGGTCCAGCGAGACGGGTTCCAGGAACTTGCCGGTGTGGTCGATGACGAATTTGCCGGGGAGGCGCTTGATCTGCGCTTCGTATTTCGGCAGCTCGCGGCCGTCGAGCTGGATGTTGGCGTGCCAGCCGTGCGGATGAACGCGTGCCACGACGGCATCCATCACATCGAAACCGAGCATGCCGCCGTGCAGCGTCATGATGCGCACGGCGCAGATGCCGGCCTTGGTGAGGCGATGGAGCTCGGCATCCTTCACGTCCGGCTTCACTACCGCCACGCCCTTGGCACCTTTGCCCAGCGCCTTGATCGCGTTCACCATGACGGTGTTGTCGTCTGCATAGGCGTTCGCCTGCACGACGATCACGCGCTCGAGGCCCAGGCGCTTCTGCAGATCGCGATATTGCGGGACGGTGAAGTCGCCGGGGAGGAACGTGCCCGGCGCGGCGGGCATCTTCGTGTCGTAGAAGTGCATGTGCGTGTCGCACGCACCTTTGGGGGTCTTGATTCTCATAAAGGAAACTCTTCGAGTAGTAGTCGTCCCCGCGAAGGCGGGACTTTTGGTCTCTGAAACTGGGTCCCCGCCTCCGCGGGGACGACATCTGCGGACCTCTCAGAATTAAGGACGTTGTCCGGAATTATTTGCGTTTCTTGGGCGCGGCGGGATTCGGGATCTCCTCCGCCGTGCAGAAGGCGCCGCCCTGGTGGGCTTCGGCGATCGCATCGCTGCCCGGCCTTTCGTTGGCGAGCACTTCGGCGGCGTAGATCTCGCTGTCGTCCTGTGGCTTGTAGCCGAGGCGGTAGGCGTTGGAGTTGTCGTACCACGCGCGCTTGTTGCCCGAGATGCCGTAGACGATCTCGAACTTGATGTCCGGGTGGTCGATGCCGATGGAGACGAGCTGCGCGAGGTCGCGCGGGCTGAACCAGAGCGAGAGGCGCCGCTTGTCGATCGGCTTCGGGTTCACGTTGCCGATGCGCATCATGAAGACCTGCAGGCCGTACTTGTCGGCGTAGAGGCTGCCGAGCGCTTCCCCGAAAACCTTGGAAACCCCATAACGGCTGTCGGGCTTGATGTACACGCGATGGTCGATCTTCTGGTCGCGGCGATAGAAGCCGACGGCGTGGTTGCTGGTGGGGAAAAGGACCCGCTTGACGCCATTGCGGCGAGCGGCTTCGAAGACGTTGTAGCAGCCGATGATGTTCGACTTGAGGATCGACTCCCACGGGCCTTCGACCGAGTAGCCGCCGAGGTGCACGATCGCGTCGACGCCCTTGGTGATGCGCAGGGCGTCGCTCATCTTGGAAATGTCGGCCTGGATGAACGTCTGCCCCTTCGGAGGCTTCAGGGGACGCCGATCGGAGAGGCGCAGCTTGTACTTGCCGGCGAGCTCGCGGCTGAGGTGCATGCCGACGTCGCCCGTCGCGCCGGTGATGAGGACTGTCTTCACACGATGCTCCCTAAGAGTTCATTGAATCGCGCCGCGCGCTCGAAGTACACCGAATGCCCGGCGGCCGGAACACGCACCGCGCGCCCCTTCGGCGCCAGCCTGGCGAGCGCGGGTCCGGCGGCGGACGGGAACACCCAGTCCTCGTCGCCGGTGATGAAGAGTACCGGCATCGGCAGCTCGCCGAGCAGCGACGGCGGTTTCGTGCGCAGCTCCCTCAGGCGCTTGTGGACTTCGGCGCGGAAGGCGGGCGACGACATGTCGGAGATCTGCTGGTAGAGGTGCGCGAGCGCCGGCTGCTCGCGCGCCATGCGCTCGCCGGCCGCGGGATGGATGCCGAGCTTGTCGAGCTTCGCGAGCTCGGCAGGTGCGCCCCGCAGCCATTCCGTGATTTCGGGATCGCCCAGCTGACCGAAGTCGAGCGTACCGGACGTGGAGGCCATGACGAGCGCGCGCACATTCGCCGGCTCGCGCAGCGCGTACTCGAGGCAGGTCCAGCCCCCCATCGACTGGGCCACCAGGCCGACTTTCTCCAATTTCAGCTCGCGAATGAGAGCGGCGAGGTCGTCCGCGTACGCATCCGGCGCGCGATCGCCGGGAACGGCGCTCGAAGGTGGGAAGCCGCGATGCGCGAAGGCGACGCACGTATGGCGCGCGGCGAAATGCGGCACCTGCTGCCACCACGAAAGATGATTGCCGCCGAGGCCGTGCGCGAAGAGGATCGGCGGCCCTTCGCCCGTCACCTCGTAGTAGATCTCGGCGTCGCCGCGCCGGAGCCTGCCGGTCTTCCTCATAGGAGGATCTTGCGCGTCCAGTGCTTGGCGTTCACCGCGCCTTTCGGCGCCCTGCCCTTCGCGATGGCGCCCGCCTGCGCCACCGTTTCCATCGATTGGTGCTCGATCGCCGGCAGCGTGAGGCCGGCGGTGTGCGGCGTGGCGATCACGTCGGCGCGGGCGGCGAGGCGCGGCGTCGGCATCTGGTCGGGCGCGCGGCCGACGTCGATCGCGCAGCCGGCGAGGTGTCCGGACTCGAGCGCCGCTTCCAGCGCCGCTTCGTCGACCAGGTTGCCGCGCGAGACGTTGATGAGATAGGCGCCGCGCTTCATCGCTTTCAACGCTGCGGCGTCGATCAAATTTTCCGTCTCGGCGGTGGCGACCGCGAGCGGCACCACGAAGTCCGACTGTGCGAGCAGCTTGTCGAGCGGAACCTGCTTCACCTTCTTGTACGGATCGTTGATGAGCACCCTCATGCCAAATGCCTTGGCAAGGCGCACCACTTCCTTGCCGATCGCCCCGTAGCCGATCACGCCGAGCGTGCTGCCCTTGAGCTCGCGGCCCATCCGCGCGCCCGGGATTTCGCTGCGATGGTAGAGCTCGGCCGAGCGGGTGATGCCGCGCGAAACATCGATCATGAAGCCGAGCACCTGCTCGGCGACCGCGGTGACGAAGCCCGCGCTTGCCTGCGTCACCAGCACGCCCGCCCTGCTCGCGGCCGCGACATCGACGTTGCGGATGTCGATCGCGCAGCGCAGGAAAGCGACGAGCTTCGGCAGGCGCTCGAAGAGCTCGGCCGGCGCGGGCGATTGGCGGTACGAGACGATGAGCTCGCAATCTGCCGCCGCCTCGATCAGCGCTCGTCCCTCCAGGGAGGAATCCCTTTCGTTGAGTCTCACGTCGCCGACGCGCCTCAGGCCGGCGAGCGCGCGGTCGCCGTAATAGAGAGCTCGCGCTTCCGGGGAGTGAGTCAGCAAAATTCGCATAAGGGGTCACGCATAAAGGGGTCAGAGCAATTTTCATGTAACTACTGATGTGCGTAGGTGTTACAGGAAAATTGCTCTGACCCCTTTTAGCTTGCGGTAGCGCTGGAGCGAGCGGGTGAGGTGGCGGCGCATGGCCTCGCGAGCGGCCTTGGGGTCTTTCGCGGCGATGGTGTCGGCGATGCGGCGGTGCTCTTCCTGGATGATGGCGAGGTAGGCGCGCCGGCCGCCCATGCGCTCGGGCAGGCCGGCGACGGTGCGCCGCGGGATCAGGTGGCGGCCGATGAACTGGAGGAAGCGCGGGAACTCGGCATTGCCGGTGGCCTGGGCGATCGCGCGGTGGAAGGCGAGATCTTCATCGACGGCCGAGCGATCGGCCTCGACGGCGCGCGCCATGGCATCGAGCGCAGCGTGGATGGCGCGCACATCGGCCTTCGTGGCGCGCTCGGCGGCGAGCCCCGCCGATTCGATCTCGACCCCGAGGCGCAGCTCCATGACGTTCAGGATCTCGTCGAGCGATTGCAGCCGCTCGGGCTCGATGCGGAACGGGGCCCGCGTGGGCTCGGCGGAGACGAAGGCGCCGACGCCCTGGCGCGTGATCACCAGTCCTTCGGCCCGCAGCGCCGCCACCGCCTCGCGCACCACCGTGCGGGAGACCCGGGCGGCGCGGGTGAGCGCCTGCTCGGTCGGCAGGCGCGCCCCGGGGGAAAGCCGGCCGCTGCGGATCTCGCCCGCGAGCTGCTCGAAGAGGCGGCGCGAGAGCTTCGCCTCCTGCGCCAATGGACGGATGCGCATATGCAGTTGTATGATGACTGATGAATCCTAACAGAGGAGGAGTCATGGTCCTGCGCCATTTCACCGCGGCCGCGCTGGCGCTCGCCGCCGGAGCCGTGCTTGCCCAGCCGAAGACCGTTTGGAAGGCGGCCGACGTGCACCCGGCCGGCTACCCGACCGTCGTTGCAGTCGAGAACCTGGGCAAGAAGATGGAGAAGGCGACGAACGGCCGCATCGGCGTGCAGATGTACGGCTCGATGCAGCTCGGCGGCGAGAAAGAAGCGATCGAGCAGGCGCAGATCGGCGCGATCCAGCTCGCCCGCGTCAGCGTCGGCACGCTCGGGCCGGTCGTCGCCGACCTCAACGTGTTCAACCTGCCGTTCCTGTTCCGCAACACTGCCCACATGCAGAAGGTGATCGACGGCGCGATCGGCCAGGAGCTGCTCGACAAGGTGACCGGCAACGCCAATGCGGGCCTGGTCGGGCTGTGCTGGATGGATGCCGGCGCGCGCAGCCTCTACGACACCAAGAAGCCGATCAACAACCTCGCCGACCTGAAGGGCATGAAGTTCCGCGTCATGGGCAATCCCATGTTCGTCGACATGATGAACGCGCTCGGCGGCAACGGCGTGCCGATGGGCTACGACCAGGTGTTCAGCGCGCTGCAGACCGGCGTCATCGACGGCGCCGAGAACAACCCGCCGAGCTTCGTCTTCGACAACCACTACCAGGTGGCGAAGTACTACACCATCG
>DASQGW010000067.1:0-11461 GCA_035632415.1 Burkholderiales bacterium
CGACGATGATGCCGCCGAGGTTGCGAAGCCGCAGCTGGCGCGCGATCGCCTGCGCCGCCTCGAGGTTCGTCTTGAAGATCGTGTCGTCGAAGTTGCGCGCGCCGACGAAGCCGCCGGTGTTGACGTCGATCGTCGTGAGCGCCTCGGTCTGGTCGATGATCAGGTAGCCGCCCGACTTGAGGTCGACCCGCCGCGAGAGCGCGCGCTCGATCTCGTCCTCGACGTTGTAGAGCTCGAAGAGCGGGCGCTCGCCCGTGTAGTGCTCGATCCGGCCGACGAGCTGCGGCATGTAGCCCTGCGCGAAGGCGGCGAGCTTCTGGTAGTTCTCGCGCGAATCCACCAGCACGCGAGCGGTCTCGGTCCCCACCATGTCGCGCAGCACGCGCTGCGCGAGCGAGAGGTCCTCGTAGAGAAGCTGCGGTGCTGAGGTGCCGCCCATCGAGCGCTCGCGCACGGTGCCCCAGAGGTTTCGCAGGTAGCCGAGGTCCGCGCGCAGCTCCTCCTCGGTCGCCGCCTCCGCGAGCGTGCGCAGGATGAAGCCGCCCTTCTCGTCGGCGGGAACGAGCTCCTTCAGCCGCTCGCGCAGCTGCGCGCGGCCGCCTTCATTCTCGATGCGCTGCGAGATGCCGATGTGCGGATCGTGCGGGAGATGCACGAGCAATCGGCCGGCGAGCGAGACCTGCGTCGACAGGCGCGCGCCCTTGGAGCCGATCGGGTCCTTCACCACCTGCACGAGGATCGGCTGGCCTTCGGCAAGGATCTTCTCGATGGGCCTCGCGCCCTCCCGGTTCTCCCAGATGTCGGCGACGTGGAGGAACGCGGCCCGTTCCAGTCCCACATCGATGAATGCCGACTGCATGCCCGGAAGCACGCGGGCCACGCGTCCCATGTAGACGTTGCCGACCAGGCCCCGCCCGCTCGAGCGCTCGACGAGGAGCTCCTGCACCACGCCGCTCGCCACCACGGCGACTCGCGTCTCGCGTGGCGTGACGTTGATGAGGATTTCTTCGCTCACAGGGAAAAATCAGCGCCGTTGCGCGAGCTTCTCCAGGAGCTCGGCGGTCTCGTACAGCGGCAGCCCCATCACGCCGGAATAGCTGCCGCGCAGCTCGATGATGAAGCGCGCGGCGCGGCCCTGGATCGCATAGGCGCCGGCCTTGTCGTCGCCTTCGCCGGTGGCGACGTACTGATCGATTTCCCGGGCGGTGAGCTTCTTGAAGCGCACCTCGGACCGTGAGAGCGCGCTCTCCACCCAGTCGTCGTGCTTGAGCGCCACCGCGGTGAGCACCTCGTGGCTGCGGCCCGAGAGCGCCTCGATCATCTGCTGCGCCTGCTTGCGCTCGGCCGGCTTCTCGAAGATCTTGCCGTCGAGCGCGACCGTCGTATCGGCGGCGAGCACCGGCGCCATCGGCAGGTTGCGCTGCTGCATGCGCCGCCAGCCCGCCTCGGCCTTCATGCGAGCGAGGCGCTCGACGTAGATGTCGGGCTTCTCGCCGGGCATCGAGATCTCCTGCACGTCCGGGCCTTCGCCCGGGCGGTCGCGAAAAAGGAGCAGGTGAAACCGCACGCCGATCTGCGAGAGCAGCTCGCGCCGCCGCGGGCTGCGCGAGGCGAGATAGATGCCGCGTTCGAGGGAAACTGCCATCAGGCGATTCTATTCACGATGATACGGGTGGCCCGTGAGCAAAGTTGCGGCGCGATACATCTGCTCGAGCAGGACGACCTGCGCGAGGGCGTGCGGCAGTGTCAGGGCCGAGAGGCGGATCATCGTGTCGGCCGCGGCCTTCGTCGCCTCGGAGAGGCCATCCGCGCCGCCGATGACAAAGGCCGCAGGCGCCGCGAGCAGCTTCGCGAACCGCGCGGTGGTGAGCTCTGCGCCATGCTCGTCGAGCACGATGAGCTTGGAGCCCTTGGTCCTCAATGCGGGCAGAGCGGCGAGCGCGCGAGCCTCGTCCTTCACGGCCAGGCGCTCGACCTCGTAGCCCCTGGGCATGCGCCGCGCGTAGTCGGCGCAGGCCGTCTCCGCCCAGGCGGGGAGCCTAGCGCTTACGGCGAGGACGCGAAGCCTTGCCACGCGCGCGCTTGCCATGCGGAAGAGCAGCCTTGCGCAGCTTGACCGGCTTGCCGCCCCACACTTCCTCGAGGTCATAGAACTCGCGCACGGTCGGATGCATGATGTGCACGACGACGTCGCCGAGATCGACCAGCACCCATTCGCCCGCCGCCTCGCCTTCGACGCCGTACACGCGCGCGCCGTTCTCCCTGATCTTGTCCTGCACGTGGTCGGCGAGCGCCTTCACCTGGCGGGTCGAATCGCCGCTCGCGATCACCACGCGCTCGAACATCGAAGGCATGCGCGCGGTGTTGTAGACCTCGATGTCGCGGCCCTTGATGTCCTCCAGGGCGTCCACCACGACACGCTGCTTCTTGCGGATATCCATTAGCGGTACAGCTTGTTCTCGGCGATGTAGTTGGCTACCGCGGCCGGCACGAGGCCCTCGAGACTCTCGCCGCGCGAAGCGCGTGCGCGGATGTCGTTGCCCGAGATGGCGAGCGGCGTCATGCGGACGTCGATCGCGCCGCCCGACGGCGCCGAGTATCCCGGCCGCGTGAACACCGCAAGTCGCGCGAGGCGCTTCACCTCGGCCGGCCGGTGCCAGCGGCGAAATGCGGCATGCTGGTCGGCGCCGAGCAGAAGATAGAACTCATCTTCGGGGCGATCGGCGTGCAGTCCGGCGAGCGTATCGACCGTATAGGGCGAGGCGCCGGGCGCGAGCTCGCGCGAATCGATCTCGAAGTCGGCCTCGTCTTTCAGCGCGAGCGCGAGCATGGTCAACCGGTCGAACGCGCTCGCCACCGGCGCCTGCCGATAGCCGGGCTTGCCGGTCGGGATCCACAGCACCTTGGCGAGGCCCAGGCTCTGCATCGCCGTCCTCGCCATCGCGAGATGCGCGTTGTGCACCGGATCGAAGGTGCCGCCGAGGATGCCAACTTTCAGCTGCGAACCTCTCCGTGCCCGAGGACGACGAACTTCTGGGTGGTGAGGCCTTCCAGGCCGACCGGGCCGCGCGCGTGCAGCTTGTCGGTCGAGATGCCGATCTCGGCGCCGAGGCCGTATTCGTAGCCGTCGGCGAAGCGCGTCGACGCGTTCCACATCACCGACGCGGAATCGACCTCGCGCAGGAAGCGCTCGGCGCGGCTGCGGTTGGTGGTCACGATGGCATCGGTGTGCTGCGAGCCGTACTTGGCGATGTGGTCGATGGCTTCGTCGAGCCCTTTCACGACGCGGATCGACACGACGGGCGCGAGCCACTCCGTGTAGTAATCGCCTTCGGTCGCGGGCCTGGCGCCGGGAATGTATTTTCGGGAGTCCGCGTCGGCGCGCATCTCGACGCCCTTGCCCTGGTAGATCGCCGCGATACGCGGCAGCACCGCGGGCGCGATGGCTTCGGCCACGAGCAGCGTCTCCATGGTGTTGCAGGTGCCGTAGCGCTGCGTCTTCGCGTTGTCGGCGATGCGCACCGCCATCTCGGCGTCCGCCTCGTCGTCGACGTAGACGTGGCACACGCCGTCGAGGTGCTTGATCATCGGGATCTGCGACTCGCGGGCGAGGCGCTCGATCAGCTCCTTGCCGCCGCGCGGCACGATGATGTCCACGTACTCGCGCAGCTTGATGAGCGCGCCGACCGCCGCGCGGTCGGCGATGCCGACGAGCTGCACCGCGGCCTCGGGCAGCCGCGCGCTCTTCAGTCCCGCCCGCACACTCGCGGCGATGGCGCGGTTGGATTCGAGCGCTTCGGAGCCGCCGCGCAGGATGCAGGCATTGCCCGCCTTGACACAGAGCGCGGCGGCGTCGGCCGTCACGTTCGGGCGCGACTCGTAGATGATGCCCACCACGCCGAGCGGCACGCGCATGCGCGCCACCTCGATGCCGCTTGGCTGCCTCGCGTTGCCGGTGATCTGCCCCACGGGGTCCGGTAGGGCGGCCACTTGCTCCACGCCAAGCGCCATCTGCTCGACGAGCTTCGGGGTGAGCGTCAGCCGGTCGATGAAGGCGGCATCGCAGCCGTCGGCTTTGGCCTGCGCGAGGTCGCCGGCATTGGCGGCAAGGATCGCCTGCGCGCCGCGGCGTATTTCAGCGGCCATGGCGCCAAGCGCCTTGTTCTTCGCGTCGGTCGACGCGCGCGCAAGCTCGCGCGCGGCGGCGCGGGCATTCACGCCCAGCTCGCGCATGAGCTGCGTTACGTCAACCTTTTGATCCACCGGTCAATCTTAGCCCAAGGCGGAGGAAGGACTCCCACGGGTCATCGCCCTTGCCGACGCCTTTCACATCGCGATCGATCGCCGCGGCCTGCGCGATCGCCTCGTCGATGCGCTTGGGCGCAAAGCGCCGGAGAGCTCCTTCGACGGCACGCCGCAGGTTGCGATTGAAGATGCGCTCGGCATTGCCTTCCTGCAAGGCGAAGAGCGCGCTGGAGACGACGAAGAGCACGAAGGTCGGCGCTTCCCCCTCGGCGCGCAGGCCTTCGATCACGCGCACGTAGCGCGCGAGGTCGCCCGCGACCAGCGCTTCAGCGGCGTCATAGGGGTCGTAGCGCGCGACGCTCGCCACCGCGTCCTCCACGGTGTCGAGCGAGAGCTCGCCTTCCGGGGCGAGCAGCGCGAGCTTCTGCAGCTCCTGATGGGCGGCGAGCAGATTTCCCTCGACGCGTTCGGCGAGAAATTCGAGCACCTCGCGCGGCGCGCGCTGCTTCTGCCGCGCCAGGCGCTCGCCGATCCAGGCGGCGAGGCGTGCGCGATCGAGCGGCCAGACATCGACCACCGCGCCGAGGCGTGCGAGCGCGTTGAACCACGCCGAGCCCTGGCCGGTGCGATCGAGGCGCGGCAGCGTGACGAGCAGCAGCTGATCGGGATTCGGATTGCCGCAATAAGCCGCGATGGCCTCGCCGCCCTGCGTGCCGGGCTTGCCGTTGGGGATGCGCAGCTCGACGAGCTTCCTCGTGGCGAAGAGCGAAAGGCTGCCCGTCGCATGCGTGAACTCGCTCCAGTCGAAGCCGCGACCCGGCTCCAGCACCTCGCGCTCGGCAAAGCCGGCCTTCCGAGCGGCGACGCGGACGGCATCGGCGGCCTCTAGGGCGAGAAGCGGCTCATCGCCGTGGATCACGTATGCGGGCAGCAACGCTTTCCTGAGTTGCGCGTCGAGATCGCCGGAGCGCAGCTGCATTTACTGCCCCTTCGGCTTGGGTCTTTCGGCCGAGGAAAGCCGGCGCAGCACCTGCTGCACCATGTCGCTCTGCATGTCGCGGAAGAGAAGCTGCTCCTCGGCCTCCTTCGCGAGGATCGCCGAATCGTCGTAGGTCACGTCGCGTGTCAGCTGCACCACGCTCGAGGGCACGAACTCGTTGCCTTTGCCGTCGTGCACGCGGTAGCGCACGCTGTAGCGCAGCCGGAATTCGCGCACCCGGCCCGTGCCCGTCAATGAAAGGATGATCTTCTCCCGGTTCTCGCCCGAGAGCTCGAGGATGGCATCGGCATCCTTCGGATTGTCGACCACCTTGGCGTTGGTGCCGGCCTCGATGTTGCGCTTGAGCTCGAGCGCGATGCCGGTCTTCGCGTCCGGGATATAAAGCGTCTGGAACGGCACCGTCGAGCTGCCGCGAAGCTGGAAGCCGCAGCCGGCCACCATCACCGCAAGAAAAGGGGTCAGAGCAATCTTCCAGTAACAAAAGGGACTGCGCCGGAGCGCAATTTGTTTCAGGAAAATTGCTCTGACCCCTTTATCTCAGACGACGAGATTGACGAGGCGGCCGGGAACCACCACCACCTTCTTCACGTTCTGCCCGGCGACGAAGCGCTGCACGTTCGGGTTGGCGCGCGCGAGCTGCTCGATGGCGGCGCGATCGGCCGCCTTCGGCACGCGGATGCTGCCGCGTAGCTTGCCGTTCACCTGCACCACGAGCTCGACTTCGTCCTGCTCGAGCGCGGCCGCGTCGGGCTCGGGCCACGGCGCCTGCATGATGTCCTCGCCGAACTTGAGGCTGCGCCAGAGGTGGTGGGTGATGTGCGGCGCGATCGGCGAGAGCAGGCGCAACAGGATCGAAAGTCCCTCGCGCGAAGTCTCGTCCCACTCGGGAAGCGATTCGAGCGCGTTCAGGATCTTCATGCAGGCGGAGGCGACGGTGTTGAACTTCTGCCGCTCGATGTCGTCATTCGCCTTCTTCAACTCGGAATGGATCTCGAAGCGGATCCTGCGATCGACGCTCGGCGCGCACTTCGCGCGCGAGAATCTGAGGCCGAAGTCCCATACGCGCCGCAGGAAGCGATAGGAGCCCTCGACGCTTTCGTCGCTCCACTCGAGCGTGTTGGTCGGCGGCGAGGCGAACATGGTGTAGAAGCGCGCCGTGTCGGCGCCGTACTTGTCGACCAGCGCCTGAGGATCGACGCCGTTGTTCTTCGACTTCGACATCGTGCCGATGCCGTCGTAGACGACCGGCGCGCCGTCCGCAGTGCGCTTCGCCGACAGGATCTGGCCCTTCGCGTCGCGCTCGACCGTGACGTCGGCGGGATTCACCCACTCCCGCCGGCCGCTCGCATCGGTGTAGTAGGACTCGGCGAGCACCATGCCCTGCGTCAGCAGATTGGTGAACGGCTCCGCGACCTTCGGCATGAGGCCTTCGTCGCGCATCACCCGCTGGAAGAAGCGCGAGTACAGCAGGTGCAGGATGGCATGCTCGATGCCGCCGATGTACTGGTCGACGGCCATCCAGTAGTTGGCGCGGTCGTCGACCATCGCGCGGTCCTGGTCCGGGCAGGCATAGCGCGCGAAGTACCACGAGGAGTCGACGAACGTATCCATCGTGTCGGTCTCGCGCTTTGCGGGCGCGCCGCACGAGGGACATTTCGTGTTGACGAACTCCGCGAGCTTGGCGAGCGGGCTTCCCGCGCCTTCGGGCACCAGGTGCTCCGGCAGCACGACCGGCAGCTCGTCGTCCGGCACCGGTACGTCGCCGCACTTGGAGCAATGCACGATCGGGATCGGCGTGCCCCAATAGCGCTGGCGCGAGACACCCCAGTCGCGCAGGCGCCATTGCACCTGCTTCTCGCCCAGGCCTTTGGCTTTCAGGTCTGCGGCGATGGCGTCCACCGCCTTCGGGTAGTCCAGTCCGTTGTACTTCCCGGAGTTGATCAGCGTGCCGTATTCGGCGTACTCCGCCCTCCAGGGCAGATCGACGCGGCTGCCGAGCGGGTGGCGGATCACCGGCTTGATCGGCAGGCCGTATTTGTGGGCGAACTCGAAATCGCGCTCGTCGTGCGCCGGCACCGCCATGACCGCGCCTTCGCCGTAACCCATGAGCACGTAGTTCGCGACCCACACCGGCAGCTTCTCGCCCGAGAGCGGGTGCGTCACGGTGACACCGGTCGGCATGCCCTTCTTCTCGATCTGCGCGAGCTCGGCTTCCATCACCGCGCCTTTCTTGCACTCCTCGACAAAGGCCCCGACCTTTGGATCGTTGCGCGCGGCGAATTCGGCGATCGGATGCTCGGCGGCGACCGCGCAGAACGTCGCACCGAGCAGCGTGTCGGCGCGGGTGGTGAAGACCCAGAGCGTTTCTTTGCTTCCGTCGAGCTCGTAGGGGAAGCCGAGGCGCACGCCTTCCGACTTGCCGATCCAGTTCTTCTGCATCAGCTTCACCTGCTCGGGCCAGCCGGGCAGGTTGTCGAGCGCGGCGAGGAGCTCCTCCGCGTAAGCAGTGATGCGGAAGAAGTACATCGGGATCTCGCGCTTCTCGACGGCCGCGCCGGTGCGCCAGCCGCGCCCTTCGATCACCTGCTCGTTCGCGAGCACGGTCTGGTCGACCGGATCCCAGTTGACGACGCCGGTCTTCTTATAGGCGAGGCCCTTCTTGAACATGCGCACGAAGAGCCACTGGTTCCACTTGTAGTAGCCGGCATCGCAGGTGGCGAGCTCGCGCGACCAGTCGAGCGCGAAGCCGAGCGTCTTCAGCTGCGACTTCATCGTGGCGATGTTGCTGCGCGTCCACTTCGCCGGCGGCACTCGGTTCGCCATCGCGGCGTTCTCGGCGGGAAGGCCGAACGCGTCCCAGCCCATCGGCTGCAGCACGTTGTATCCGCGCATCCGGTAGTACCGGGTGAGAACGTCGCCGATGGTATAGTTCCTGACGTGTCCCATGTGCAGCTTCCCCGACGGATAAGGGAACATGCACAGGCAATAGAACTTCGGCTTGGCGGGGTCTTCTTCGACGCGGAAGGAGCGCTTCGCTTCCCAGTAAGCCTGGGCTTCGCGCTCGATCGCCAGCGGATCGTAAACGTCTTGCATGGAAGCGCGGAATTATAGGGCGGGAGGCCCGATGAAATCGCTGCTGCTCGCTGTCGCGATGACGTTGCTTCTTCCGGTGCACGCGGCGCTCGCGCAGGTCGCGGCGACGATCGAAGGCGTGCAGATGCCGGCGTGGGTCGAGCGCGACGGACGGCGCTTGCCGATCATTCCGGGAATGGAATTGCGCGCCGGCGACAAGCTCGTCACCGGCGCAGGCTCGCGCGCGCTCGTCAAGCTCGGCGACGGCAGCTTCGTCAAGCTCGGCGAGAACGGCCAGCTCGGCCTTGCCGAGCTCTCGCCGACGGTCGAGATCTTCAAGGCGGCGCTCAACGTGCTCGAAGGCGCGTTCCGCTTCACCACCGACATCCTGCAGAAGAGCCGCAAGCGCGAGGTCAGCATTCGCGCGGCACAGGTCATCGCCGGCATCCGCGGCACCGATCTGTGGGGACGCTCCCGCGCCGGCAACGAGATCGTGTGTCTCATCGAAGGCGACGTCGAGCTCGCCGCACCTGGCGAGGCGCCGGTGACCCTGAACCAGCCGCTGCAGTTCTACCGTCGCCTCGAAGGCAAGACGCAGCCGGTCGGCACCGTGAGCAAGGCGCAGCTGGACCAGTGGGCGGCGCAAACCGAATTGCAGCCGGGCAAGGGCGTCGCTCGCGTCGGCGGGCGGTTCAGCGTCATCCTCGGCCAGGCCGACGAGCAGAACGGCGCGCTCGCGCTCTACGACAGCGTGCGAGCCGGCGGCTATCCGGCGGAAATCCGCCCCTTGAAAGAAGGCGAGAAGATCACCTACTACGTCGTCATCCGCCATCTCCCTTCGCGCGCCGAGGCCAACGCCGTCGCCAATCAGCTGCGCGGCAAATTCGGCGTTGCGGAACCCAAGGTTTCGCGCTGACACCTTCAGAGCTGGACACCGCCCGGCTGCGGCTGCGCCAATGGCGCGCATCGGATCGTGCGCCGTTCGCCGAGCTCAACGCCGATCCGCGCGTCATGGAGTTCTTTCCTTCGCGCCTGGACCGCCAGGCAAGCGATGCGCTCGCGCAGCGGATAGAAACGAAGATCGCCGAGCGAGGCTGGGGGCTTTGGGCCGCAGAGCTGCCTGCGACCGGCGAATTCATCGGCTTCATCGGCCTGCAGCCGCCGGCGGCGCAGTTGCCGTGCTCGCCGTGCGTGGAAGTGGGTTGGCGGCTCGCCCAGCGTTACTGGGGCAAGGGGCTCGCGACCGAAGGTGCGCGAGCGGCGCTCGCCTTCGGCTTCGGCAAGCTCGGGCTCGACGAGATCGTCTCGTTCACCGTGCCGGCTAATCGCCGCTCGCGAGCGGTGATGGAGCGCCTGGGCATGCAGGAGGACAAGGCGGGCGCCTTCGAGCATCCGAGCATCCCGCCCGGCAGCCCGCTACGCCTGCATTGCCTTTACCGCCTAAGGCTTGGACGCGCTGTGGAAGGCGACGGTCCCGAGCAGGACTGAGCGGCCGACCACTGGGGTGAACCCGGCTTCCATGAGCAGGCGCGAGAACTCCTCCGTGGAATAGAAGAGCCGGATCGCGTCGATGAAGTAGCGCCGGCATTTCAGCGCTGCCTCTCCGCTGCGGAAAGCCCAGGAGATAAGGCCCACGCAAGCGGTGAGATAGACGTAGTAGGCGCGTTCCACGAACTTGTTCGCCGGCCGCAGCATGTCGCAGTGATAGAAACGGCCGCCGGGCTTGAGCACGCGGTGGATCTCGCGCACGACGTCCATCGCGCGCAGGTGGCGCGTCGCCCACTGGAGCGTGACGACGTCGAAATGATTGTCCGGGAAGGGCAGGCGGTGCACGTCGCCGATATGCGAGTGGATGCGCAGGCCCTGCGCCTGCGCCATGCGCGCGCCGACTTCCTGCATGGCCTGGCTGCGGTCCATGGCATGGACTTCCAGGGTCGGCTCGCGCTTGAGGAGGTCGATCCCGATCACATTGGTGCCGGCGGCGACATCGAGCACGCGCTCGCCCGGCCGCACGTCGATCGTGGCGATGAAGCGCCGGCGCAGCGGCCGCAGCAGGCCGAGCGTGGCGAAGTCGTTCGCGCGGTCGTAGTACTTCGCGACATCTGCGAACACGTCTTCCAGCACTTCGGTCCAGATGCGCTCGAATGCGCGCGCCCGCGCATATTCTTTTTCTACGTAGGAGTAATCCATGGGCCCTTTTGTCGGTGCTCGCAATTGAGACCTCCCTAACGTAGCCGCGACGGTGCCAGCAAATTTGATGTGCATCAATGCGGCGCCGCACACTTCGGCGCCGCCTCCGCGCTCGCCGCCGGCCGGGCGCAGCTAAGGCCCTATAATGCAAGCGCTTTGTCGCTTCACCTCGAGCTCCTCAACCCCGAACAGCTAGCCGCCGTCACCCTGCCGGACGAGCACGCGCTCATCCTGGCGGGCGCGGGCAGCGGCAAGACGCGCGTCCTTACGACGCGCATCGCCTGGCTCATCAAGGGCGGCCGCACGGTTCCGGCGCGCGTCCTCGCGGTGACGTTCACGAACAAGGCGGCGCGCGAGATGCTGACGCGCGTGACCGCGATGCTGCCGGCGAATCCTCGCGGCCTGTGGATGGGTACCTTCCACGGCCTCGCGAACCGCCTGCTGCGCGCGCATTACCGCGATGCCGGGCTGCCGCAGGCCTTCCAGATCATGGACTCGCAGGACCAGCTGGCGCTCGTCAAGCGGCTGGCGAAGGGCCTGAACATCGACGAAGAGCGCTTCCCGCACCGCGAGCTCGCCTGGTTCATCAACGCGAACAAGGAGGAAGGCGTCCGGGCACGCGACGTACCCGTCACCGACGAGAACTCGCGGCGCATGGCGGACTTCTATGCCGCGTACGACGAGCAGTGCCAGAAGGAAGGCGTAGTCGACTTCCCCGAGCTGCTCCTGCGCAGCTACGAGCTCCTCAGGCGCAACGAGATCCTGCGCGAGCACTACGCGCAGCGCTTCCAGTACATCCTGGTCGACGAGTTCCAGGACACGAACCGGCTGCAGTATCGATGGCTGAAGCTGTTTGCCTCGAGGGAGAACAGCTTCTTCTGCGTCGGCGACGACGACCAGTCGATCTACACCTTCCGCGGCGCGCATGTCGGCAACATGGCCGACTTCGAGCGC
>DASQGW010000068.1:0-7794 GCA_035632415.1 Burkholderiales bacterium
CGCCTTCCGCGCGGCGGACGACGTGCTGAACAACGCCGTCGCGGGCATCGCGGAGATCATCAACCTGCCGGGCCTCGTCAACGTCGACTTCCAGGACGTGCGCACCGTCATGTCCGAGCAGGGCATGGCGATGATGGGCTCTGCCATGGCGAGCGGCATCGACCGCGCGCGCATCGCGGCCGAGCAGGCGATCGCCTGCCCGCTGCTCGAGGGCGTCAACCTGGCGGGGGCGCGCGGCGTCCTGGTGAACATCACGGCGTCGAAGTCGAGCCTCAAGCTGCGCGAGACGAAGGAGGTGATGAACATCATCCGCACGTTTGCCGCGGAGGATGCGACCATCATCTACGGTGGCGTCTATGACGACGGTCTCGCGGACAGCCTGCGGGTCACGGTCGTGGCGACGGGCCTCGGCGCTCCGGCGGCGGCACGCCAGCCGAAGCCGCAGCTCGTGCTGAACAACGTGACGGCGCAGAAGACCGGCACCGACAACATGCCCGCCGGTCCGGTCGATTACCAGCAGCTCGATGCGGTGCCGGCGGTGATCCGCCGCAATCGCGCCTCGACCGTCGAGGCGTTGCAGCAGAGCGGCGTCGACAAGTACGACATCCCTGCATTCCTGCGCAAGCAGGCGGACTGACCGTTCGCTTCGCCGCGGGGCGCCTCCTCCTTGCCGGAGGCGCCCCGCCATCGCCATCGCTGTGTCATGATTTGCGGCAAGGGGGTTGACCATGGCTGCAAAAGAGCGCGCCGACGGCGCGGCCGCCATCTCGAGCGGCGCAGTATTCGATGCCCTGTACGAGCACGCGCCGGTCGGCATCGCGCTGTTCACCATCGGGGGCAAATTCCTGCGCGCGAATGCGGCACTCTGCCGCCTGCTCGGCTACAGCGAAGAAGAGCTGCTGCACAAGACCCATCTGGATGTAGTGCATCTCGATGACCTCGAAGCGACCGCGGTGGCGCGGGCCCAGGTCATCTCCGGCAAGCTGAAATCGCGCGTCGCGTCTCGCCGCTATGTGCACAAGGACGGCTCGACCGTCTGGGCGACTGCCGCCGGCGCGGTGGTGCGCGATGCCTCCGGCGCACCGATCTGCACCGCGCTCATCGTGACCGATGTCACCGCGCTCAAGCGCTCGCAGCGCTCGGCGAAGCGGCGCTTCCGGCGGCTGATCGAGATGGGCTCGGACTGGTACTGGGTGCAGGACAGCGCATTCCGTTTCGTCGAAGTGCCCGGGATCGACATGGGCGAGCTCGACGCCGACACCGACATCGTCCTCGGGAAGACGCGCTGGGAGCTGCCCGGCCTCGCGCCTCTGCCGGAGGCCGCGTGGGAGCAGCACCGCGCGAAGCTTGCGCGGCACGAGTCCTTCTCGGACTTCACGTTCCTGCGCTACAACAAGGCCGGTGAGCTGCGTTATCTCTCGGTCAGCGGCGAGCCGCTTTTCGATGAGAAGGGGGTGTTCTGCGGCTATCACGGCGTGGGCAAGGACATCACCGAGCGCGCGCGCGATCAGAAGGCGCTGGAAGAGAGTGAAAAACGCTATCGCACGCTCTTCGACGCGAATCCCTATCCCATGTGGGTCGTCGACGCGAAGACGCTTGCATTCCTCGCCGTCAACGATGCGGCGATCCGCCTCTACGGCTATTCGAAGGAGGAGTTCCTGGCGCTGTCGGCCGAACAAATCCGGCCCGAGGAAGATGTCGAAGATTTGCGGAAGGCGTTCGAAGACCAATCCAACTACCGCAGCCGCATCTGGCGCCATCGGAAGAAGAGCGGCGAGGTGATCCCGGTCAAGATCACGTCGTTCAACCTGGACTTTGGCGGCCGCCGTGCACGTCTCGGCGTGATCGAGGATCTGACCGAACGGATGCTGGCCGAGGAGCGCGCACGTCAAAGCGAGAAGCGCTATCGCGACCTCCTCGAGTCGCAGGGGCCCGCCGGGAAGGGTTGAATCAACCGGGTGGTAGAATCGCCGCTCGCATAAGGACTTAGAAGCGGCGGTCGGCATGTTGCGGCAGCGCACACTCAAAACCCTGGTCTCTGCCTCTGGCGTCGGGCTTCACACCGGCCAGAAGGTACGCATGACGTTGCGCCCGGCCCCGGCCGACAGCGGCGTCATCTTCCGGCGCGTCGATCTCGCATCGCCGATCGATCTTCCGGCGCGCGCCGACATGGTCGGCGAGACGCGACTCTCATCGTGCCTGGTGCGCGACGGAGTGAAGATCTACACGGTCGAGCACCTCATGTCCGCACTCGGCGGGCTTGGCGTCGACAATGTGTACGTCGATATCGACGCTGCCGAGCTGCCGATCATGGATGGCAGCGCCTCGCCTTTCGTGCTCCTCATCCAGCAGGCGGGCATCGTCGAGCAGCAGGCGCCAAAGCGTTTCTTGCGCGTCACGCGCAGCGTCGAGGTGAAGGATGGCGACAAGTGGGCGCGGCTCGATCCGTTCGAGGGCTACAAGCTCTCTTTCTCGATCGAGTTCCGCCATCCGGTGATCGAGCGTTCCACGCAGTCGGTGGAAGTGAACTTCGCGGAGACCTCGTATCTCAAGGAGATCGCGCGCGCGCGCACTTTCGGCTTCATGCACGAAGTGGAGGACCTGCGCGACAGCGGGCTTGCGCTCGGCGGCGGGCTAGACAACGCCGTGGTGCTCGACGAGTACCGCGTGCTCAATGCCGACGGCCTGCGGTTCGCCGACGAATTCATTCGCCACAAGCTGCTCGACGCGATCGGCGACTTGTACCTTCTCGGCAAGCCGCTGCTCGGCGCTTTTTCTGCGCACAAGTCGGGGCATGCGCTCAACAACCGCTTGCTTCGGGCGTTGCTCGCGCAAGCCGGTGCGCTGGAGACGGTGACTTTCGAGCGTCCGGAAGATACCCCCGCCGGGGTTGCCCGGCTGGCGACGCAATACGGCTAGCGTCCCTTTAGCGCGCCGTGGCGGCGCAGCATTCGCGCCAGCGCATCACGCGCGGGCGAGGGTTCCAGCTTTTCGTACAGCCTACGCAAGCTATCGAGCGCATGTGTGGATAAGTGCACGGTTTTTCCCCTTAGGGGAAGGCCCGCGCGCGCTGAATTGGGTTGCACCCTCACCCCAACTGAATTAACCTGAAAACGCTGTTCCAGGAGGAATTGGCTCAGGGCCGGGCCAAGCAGTTTCAGCTTCGCTGCTGCCGCAGAATTCGCGGCGAGCAGCATCAATTGACCGTCCCTGATGTTGCCGACGCGAACCTGACGGGCGAGGTCCGCAGACAAGAACGCTTGAATCTGCCCGGCCAGAGCGCGCAAGTCGCGCGTTCTCGCGACGAGGGGCTGCAGGTCGCCTTGGGCCGAGAGGATCCGGTCGAGTTTGGTAAGGCGCAACGTTTTAAGCAGTGGGAGGGGACGCGGTGCAGATTATCCTGATCTCGGATCGGCTGGCCAAGGCGAGGTCGGTGACGTTGTCGCTCGGGCATCTCGCGGCGAGCGTCTTCCTCATGGGGCTCATCGTCGTGGCCGCCACCGCGGGCGTGTACTGGCTCACCCTGCGCTATGCCAACGAGGTGCCGCTGCCTGCGCTGCATCGCCTGGTGCTCGCGGCGCACGAGACCGAGGCAGAGAGGAGCCGCGCCTTCGTGCAGCAGAACCTGAATGCAATGGCAGTGAAGCTCGGCGAAATGCAGGCTCAGCTCACGCGGCTCGACGCGCTCGGCGAGCGGGTGGCCTCGCTCGCCGGGATGCGCGATGTGAAGCTCGCGGAGGCTCCCGGGCTGGGCGGCGCCGCGCCGACGCTGATGCCGCCGCAGAACCTTTCGCTCGGCGACTTCAGCGAGAAGCTGCTCGAGCTGTCCCGGCAGCTGGACAACCGCAACGACATGCTGGGTGTGCTCGAGTCCCAGCTCTTCGAGCAGGCCGTGAAGAAAAAGCTGATGCCGACCATGCTGCCGGTCGGCGCACCCTACAACGCGTCGGGCTTCGGCAAGCGCATCGATCCCTTTACCGGTCAGCTGGCGATGCACGAAGGCATCGACTTCCTCGCCGACCCCGGCACGCCGGTGGTCGCCGCCGCCGACGGCATCGTGGTATTTGCGGGCTTCCATCCCCAGTACGGCTACGTCGTCGACATCGATCACGGCAACGACCTTGTGACGCGTTACGCGCATTGCTCGAAGCTGCTCGTCAAGGAAGGCGATGTCGTGTCGCGTGGGCGCAAGATCGCCGAGTCGGGCTCCACCGGACGCTCGACCGGACCACATCTGCACTTCGAAGTTCGCTTCCGGGGCGCGGCGCAGAACCCCGCGAAGTTCTTGTTCGCCAACCACACCGCCACACAGACGGCCGCGCGGGCCAAGTAGTCTAAAATCACTCGTTTTGCAGGGGCTTGGCCGGGCGATGTGGTCCGCCGGGCCCCGCTTACGATGGCGAGAACCGCTGAAATTCTCCGCAGCAGCCTAGAGACACTCTGGCGCGTCCCGACGCGCATCTTCGGCAGCCGCAACGAGCGCTTGCTCAAGACCTACGCCGGCACGGTGGCGAGGATCAACGCGCTCGAGCGCGACATCGCTGCCCTCTCGGACGCCGCGCTCGCCGGAAAGACGCCCGAGCTGAAGAAGCGGCACGCGGACGGCGCAACGCTGGATGAGCTCCTGCCGGAGGCGTTCGCCGTAGTGCGCGAAGCGGCGAAGCGGACGCTCCGCATGCGCCACTTCGACGTACAGCTCGTCGGCGGCATGGTGCTGCACAACGGCAAGATCGCGGAGATGAAGACGGGCGAGGGCAAGACGCTCGTCGCCACGCTGCCCGCCTACCTGAACGCGCTCTCCGGCAAGGGCGTACACATCGTGACGGTGAACGACTACCTCGCGACGCGCGACGCCGACTGGATGGGCAAGATTTATCGCTTCCTCGGCCTCACGGTGGGTGTGAACCTGCCGCACATGGAGCCCGAGAAGAAGCGCGCCGCGTACGCTGCCGACATCACCTACGGCACGAACAACGAGTTCGGCTTCGACTACCTGCGCGACAACATGGCGATGCACGTGGAGGAACGCTTCCAGCGCAGCCTCAACTACGCCATCGTGGACGAGGTCGACTCGATCCTGATCGACGAGGCGCGCACGCCGCTCATCATCTCGGGCCAGGCGGAGGACCGCACCGAGATCTATCACAAGCTGAACGAGGTGCCGCCGCTCCTCACGCGCCAGAAGGAAGAGAAAAAGCTCGACCAGCCCGAGCCGCCAGGCGACTTCTACGTCGACGAGAAGAACCACCAGATCATCCTCTCGGAGGCCGGGCACGAGAAAGCCGAGCAGATCCTTACGCGGATCGGCATGCTGCCGCCGGGCGCGAGCCTCTACGAGCCGGCGTACATCAATCTGGTGCATCACCTCTACGCGGCGCTGCGCGCGCACCATCTCTTCCACCGCGACCAGCACTACGTCGTGCAAGACGGCGAAGTGATCATCGTCGACGAGTTCACCGGCCGCCTGATGCAGGGACGGCGCTGGTCCGACGGCCTGCACCAGGCGGTCGAGGCGAAGGAGAAGGTGTCGATCCAGAACGAGAACCAGACGCTCGCCTCGATTACCTTCCAGAACTACTTCCGCATGTACGGCAAGCTCGCCGGCATGACCGGGACGGCGGACACCGAGGCCTATGAGTTCCAGCAGATCTACGGCCTGGAAACGGTAGTGATCCCGACGAACATGCCGATGGTGCGCAATGACCGGCAGGACCAGGTCTACCGCACGGCCAAGGAGAAGTACGCCGCCGTCGTCAAGGACATCCGTGATTGCCAGGGCCGCGGCCAGCCAGTGCTCGTCGGCACGACGTCGATCGAGAACTCGGAGCTGATCTCGGGCCTGCTCCAGAAGGAGAAGCTGGCGCACCAGGTGCTTAACGCCAAGCAGCACGCGCGCGAGGCGGAGATCGTCGCTCAGGCCGGCCGGCCGAAGATGATCACCATCGCCACCAACATGCCGGGCCGCGGCACGGACATCGTGCTCGGCGGCAACGTCGAGAAGCAGTGCGATTTCGTGGAAGCCGACGACAAGCTGCCGCCGGAGGAAAAAAAGGCGCGCATCGAGAAGCTGCGCGGCGAGTGGCAGGCGCTGCACGACGAGGTGGTGAAGGCGGGCGGCCTGCACATCATCGGCACCGAGCGCCACGAGTCGCGGCGCATCGACAACCAGCTGCGCGGACGTTCCGGCCGGCAGGGCGACCCGGGCAGTTCGCGTTTCTACATGTCGCTCGAGGATCCGCTGCTCAGGATCTTCGCGGGCGACCGTATCAACCGCATCATGGTGATGCTCAAGATGCCCGAAGGCGAAGCGATCGAGCATGCCATGGTGACGCGCTCCATCGAATCGGCACAGCGCAAGGTGGAAGCGAGAAACTTCGACATCCGCAAGCAGCTGCTCGAATACGACGACGTCGCCAACGACCAGCGCAAGACGATCTATGCGCTGCGCAACGAGCTTCTGGAATCGCAGGACGTCTCGCCTCGCATCGCCGACCTGCGCGCCGGGGTGATCGCGGACATGTTCAGGCTTTACGTGCCGGAGGAGAGCGTCGAGGAGCAGTGGGACATCGCGGGCCTCGAGGCCGCGCTGAAGAGCGAATTCAACCTCGAGCTGCCGCTGCGCCAATGGCTGGAGAGCGAGCCGGAGCTGCAGGAAGAGACGCTGCTCAAGCGCATCGTCGAGAAAGCGCAGGCGGCTTACGAAGCCAAGGTGCCCGCCGGCGCCGAGCAATCGTTCCGCCAGTACGAGCGCTACGTCATGCTGCAGATCCTGGACGCGCATTGGCGCGAGCACCTGGCGGCGCTCGACCACCTGCGCCAGGGCATCCACCTGCGCGGCTATGCGCAGAAGAACCCGAAGCAGGAATACAAGCGCGAAGCGTTCGAGCTCTTTGGCGCGATGGTCGAGGCGGTGAAGCTCGAGGTGATCAAGACTCTGACCGCGGTCGAGATCCGCACGCAGGAAGACATCAAGCCCGACGACCAGGCGCACGTCGAGAACATCCAGCCACAGCACGCGAGCACCATGGGCGTGGAGGACGAGTCTGCCTACGCGGGCGACGGCGACGTGGCGCTGGCCGACGCGGCGACCAAGAAGAAGGCCCCGCCGACGGTGCGCCACACGCAGAAGGTCGGGCGCAACGATCCGTGTCCCTGCGGGTCGGGCAAGAAATACAAGCACTGCCACGGCAAGCTGACGTAGCGAAGTCGGTCAATCGTGGCGGTTAACCTCAGGGCACCGGATCCCGCAACACTGCATCCTGTCCCCGGCGTCGATCTCGGTGTCGCCATGGCCGGCGTGCGGAAAGCCAACCGCAAGGATTTGCTCGTCATGCGCCTTGCGCCCGGCACTGCGGTCGCCGGCGTCTTCACGCAGAACCGTTTCTGCGCCGCGCCGGTGGTCTTGGCAAAGAAGCACCTGAGAAGTGATGTACACGCGCTGGTCGTCAATACCGGCAACGCCAACGCCGGCACGGGCGAAGAGGGCATTCAGCGGGCGATGCAGGTGTGCGATGCGCTCGCCAGCCACCTTGGCTGCGAAGCCGAGCAGATTCTGCCGTTCTCGACCGGTGTCATCATGGAGCAGCTGCCCGCCGATCGCATCGTCGCGGCGCTGCCACGCGCGCTCCTGCACCAGGACGACTGGCTCTCCGCCGCCGAGGCGATCATGACGACGGACACCGTGCCGAAGGCGTACTCACGCACCGTGCGGCTGTCACGCGGCAATGCCGTAGTCACCGGCATCGCCAAAGGCGCCGGCATGATCCGGCCGGACATGGCGACGATGCTCGGCTT
>DASQGW010000069.1:0-2375 GCA_035632415.1 Burkholderiales bacterium
CCGCCGTAGGCCGTGACGAGCAGCGTCTTCTGCACCTCGCCCAGATCGAGCTGGAGAAAGGGCCCGCGCACGCGGTAGCTCGGGTTGTAGACGACGAGATCCGGCGTGTCGATGGCGGCGAAGAGCGCCTGCACCTGGATCGGGTCGGCGGCATCGCAGGCGAAGGCGCGCGCCTGTGTCTCGGCGGCGAGCGCGTCGAGCTTGCCGACCTGCCGAGCGGCGAGCACGACGCGCATGCCGCTCGCCGCGCATTTGCGGGCGAGCGAGGCCGAAAGGCCGCTGCCGGCGCCGACGATCAGGGCGAGCGGGTTAGGATTGCTCATGGAAAAGTTCACCTATGTTGCCATGCCGACCCGCGTGGTGTTCGGCGCGGGCAGCGTTTCGCAGCTCGCGGCGGAGCTCGAGCGGCTCGGCGCGAAGCGCGCGCTGCTCATTTCCACGCCCGGCCGCGCGGAGATGGTCCGCTCGGTCGCCAAGGGCCTCTCCGTCGCAGGGTTGTTCGACAAGGCGGTGATGCATACGCCGATCGCCGCCGTCGAGGCCGCGCGGGCGATGGCGAAGTCGGTCGATGCGGATTGCTGCGTCGCCGTGGGTGGCGGATCGACCATCGGCTTCGGCAAGGCGATCGCACTCACTTCCTCCCTCCCGGTGGTGGCCGTGCCTACGACGTATTCAGGCTCCGAGATGACCAACATCTGGGGCATCTCGGAGGGTGGCGCCAAGAAGACCGGCCGCGACGTGCGCGTGCTGCCGAAAGCGGTGATCTACGACCCGAGCCTCACGCTCGAGCTTTCGCCGAAGACATCGGCGGCAAGCGGCATGAACGCCATGGCGCACTGCGCCGAGGCGCTTTACGCGCACGACGGCAATCCCATCGTCTCGCTCATCGCGGAGGAGGGCATCCGGGCGCTCGCCCAGGCCCTGCCCGCGGTCGTCGAGGCGCCCAGCGACCTCGAGGCGCGGACTTCGGCGCTCTATGGCGCCTGGCTCGCCGGCATGACGATCGCGACCACCGGCAACGGCCTGCACCACAAGCTCTGCCACGTGCTCGGCGGCTTCGGGCTGCCGCATGCCGAAACCCATTCCATCGTGCTGCCGCACGCGCTGCGCTACAACAGCGTAGCGGGCGAGGCCATGCGCCGGATCGCGCGGGCCATGGGCGTTGAGGATGCGCCGGTCGGGATCTGGGAGCTCGAAAGGCGAATGGGCCTCGCCATGCGGCTCGCGGATATCGGCATGAAGGAGGCCGACATCGAGCGCGCGGCGCGCGTTGCCGTCCAGGCCCCGTATCCGAATCCCCGGCCGGTGGAATTCACGCCGGTCCTCGAGTTACTGCAGAATGCTTACCAGGGGAGGCGTCCATGATCGCGGTCATCTTCGAGTTCACGCCGGCCGAAGGCCGCTTTGCCGACTACAAGGCGCTCGCCGAGGCGTTGAACGACGACGTGCGCCAGTCCGAGGGTTTCATCTCCATCGAGCGCTTCGAGAGCATCAGCACCAAGGGCAAGTTCGTGTCTCTCTCCTTCTGGCGCGACGAGGAAGCGGTGCGCAAGTGGCGCAACCTGCAGAAGCACCGCGAGGCGCAGAAGAAAGGCCGCGGCGGGATCTTCAGGTCCTACCGGCTGCGGGTGGCGCAGGTGATGCGCGACTACACGATGGACGAGCGCGCGCAGGCGCCGAAGGATTCCGCAAAGGTGCACGGATAGACCACGCCTTCCTCTTCCGGCCCGGAGCCTGGAAGGCCGAGGGCGAGTACCGCGACGCAGCCGGCCAGGCGGCGCCCGTCACGGGCGAGACCTCCATCAGGCACGGCGAGGAAGTATGGCGCTTCGAGGGCGTGCTGCGCGTGAAAGGCCCACGGCCGGCGTTGCAGCACAACCGCTACGAAATTCAGCCGCTGCGTCCCGGCGCGCGCTCGACGCACTGGACTTCAAGCAACCCGGTGCTCGGCACGCTGCGAGGCCGCTTCGTGCTCGCCGGCGACTCGATCCTCTCTTTCTATTCGAGCCCCACGGGCCGCTACCACGGCTTCGAGTGCCTGCTGCAGAAGGACGAGAAGCGCTACAGCGTGCGCGGCGCGATGATGGAAGAGGACAAGGTGATCTCAAGCTGGGCGCTCGAGCTCACCGCAGCCGAGTAGCGGCCTGCGGGCCTTCGTCGATCAGGAAGTCCGTCTTCCGCGCGCAGTAGGGTTGGTTCTTGTCGCAGCACGGATGCGACAGCCGGCCGGTGACCGCGTTGTTCTTCTCGAAGTCGCTGCACTTTCCGCTCGGCTTGAACAACGCATATTTCCGCCCCGATTCCGGCACCGGAAGGCCGGCGACTGCCGCGGCGGAATTCTCCCGCACCGCGCGGACGAGCTCGCCGCGCAGGAA
>DASQGW010000070.1:0-14725 GCA_035632415.1 Burkholderiales bacterium
CGCCGAGGCTACGCCGGAGGCGAAGCTGAGGCTCATCCGCGACCATCAGGCGGCGGGCAAGCTCGTCGCCATGACCGGCGATGGCACGAACGACGCGCCGGCACTCGCGCAGGCCGACGTCGCGGTGGCGATGAACACCGGCACCCAGGCGGCAAAGGAAGCCGGCAACATGGTCGATCTCGACTCCAACCCGACCAAGCTGATCGAGGTGGTCGAGACCGGCAAGCAGATGCTGATGACGCGCGGCGCGCTCACCACGTTCTCGATCGCGAACGACGTCGCCAAGTACTTCGCCATCGTCCCGGCGGCGTTCGCCACGACCTATCCCGAGCTCAACGTGCTGAACGTCATGGGGCTCGAGACGCCGCAGTCGGCGATTCTCTCGGCGGTGATCTTCAACGCGCTCGTCATTCCCGCGCTGATTCCGCTTGCGCTGAAAGGCGTGCGCTATCGGGCCATCGGCGCGGCCGCAGTGCTCGAAAGAAACCTCTGGATCTACGGCCTGGGCGGGGTGATCGTGCCGTTCATCGGCATCAAGCTGATTGACATCGTCCTCGCCCTGCTCAGTCTCGCGTAGGAGAACCCCATGCTGCAAACCACCCTGCAATCGATCCGCGCCCTGCTCGTCTTTACGATCATTACGGGCGTCGCCTATCCGCTCGTCGTCACCGGCATCGCGCAAGTCGCGTTCAAGGACAAGGCGAACGGCAGCCTGATCGAAAAGGACGGCAAGGTGCTCGGCTCGCGCCTCATCGGCCAGCCCTTCTCCGATCCGAAATACTTCTGGAGCCGCGGCTCGGCCACGTCGCCGCAACCCTACAACGGCGCTTCCTCGAGCGGCTCGAACCTGGGACCGACCAACCCTGCGCTGAAAGAGGCGGTCGAGGGGCGCGTGAACGCGCTGCGTGACGCGGGCGGCGATGCATCGAAGCCGATCCCGGTCGATCTCGTCACCGCTTCGGGCTCGGGCCTCGACCCGCACATCTCGCCGGCGGCGGCGCAATACCAGATCGCGCGCGTAGCCAAGGCGCGGAGCCTCCCCGAAGCGAAGGTGAAGGAGCTCGTCGAGCGCTACACCGAGGGGCGCAGCCTAGGCGTGCTGGGCGAGCCTCGCGTCAACGTGCTCGAGCTCAACCTCGCGCTCGACGCGGCGAAGTGAAGCCCGTGATCCAGTCACTTGAGTTCGTCGTCGAGGCCGACGAGACGAATCTCGTGGTCGATACGGCACGCGCGGCCGCGAGCGATGGCCTCGAGCGGATCACGATCAGCCCCATCGACGGCACCCCGCGATACAAAGTGAAGATCGCGCTCCAGGCGGCGGCCACGCCGCACGTGATGCGCGCAATCATGAATGCGCTGGATAAAAGCGGATAGAGTGGCGGCGTGAGCGCCGTCCGCCCCGACCCCGACGCGCTCCTCGCGCGCGTGCAGCGCGAGGAAGCGAAAGCGCAGCGTGGCAGGCTGACCATCTTCTTCGGCGCGACCGCCGGCGTCGGCAAGACGTACACCATGCTCGAGGCGGCGCACGAGCGTAAGCGCAAAGGTGCCGACGTCGTGGTCGGCTACATCGAGCCGCATGGTCGCGCAGAGACCGAGACCCTGCTCGGAGGCCTCGAGCGCCTGCCCTATCTCCAGCCCGTCTATCGCGGGCGCACGCTGCGCGACTTCGACCTCGACGCCGCGCTTGCGCGCAAGCCCGGCGTGCTGCTGGTCGACGAGCTGGCGCACTCCAATCCGATCGAGGCAGAGCCGAGGCCGCGGCATGCGAAACGCTGGCAGGACGTGGAGGAGCTGCTCGCAGCCGGCATCGACGTCTACACGACCGTCAACGTCCAGCACATCGAGAGCCTGAACGATGTCGTCGCCGGCGTGACCGGCGTGCGCATGCAGGAAACGGTGCCGGACTCGGTGTTCGAGAACGCCGACGAGGTGGTGCTCATCGACACGCCACCCGACGAGCTCCTCGAGCGCCTGAACGCCGGCAAGGTGTACATCCCGGAGCAGGCGAAGAACGCGATCGAGAACTTCTTCCGCAAGGGAAACCTCATCGCGCTGCGCGAGATGGCCTTGCGGACGACCGCCGATCGCGTCGACAAGGCGATGCGGGAGTACCGCGACGTCAAGGGCATCCGCGCGACCTGGGCCGCGGGGGAGCGCCTGATGGTGGCGCTCGGCCCGGATGATCAAGGCGAGCGTCTGGTCCGCGCGGCGAAGCGGCTCGCCACGGCCCTGCATGCCGACTGGATCGCGGTCTATGTCGAGACTCCGGACCTGCTGCGGCTGAGCGACGAGAAGCGGAACGAGCGCATCGCGCTCCTGCGGCTCGCGGAATCGCTCGGCGCGGAAGCGGTCACGCTCTCGGGGCGCAGCGCCGGCGAGGCGCTCGCCGACTACGCGCGCGAGCGCAATGTGACGCGAGTCATGATCGGGCGGCCCCGGCGGGCGCTCTGGCAGCGCCTGTTCCGCCCGTCGACCTACGGTGAGCTGCTGGCGAACATCGAGGCGATCGATGTGCACGTCGTGGGAGGCGCGGACGAGGCCGCCGCGCTGAGGAGCCCGTTCCTCGCGCGCACACGCGCCTATCTCGGCGCCCCGCCGCCCAGCGCGAAGCCGCGCTGGCCGGGCTATGCCTGGGCCGTCGCCGCGACGACCGTGTGCACCTTGGCCGGCCTCTGGATGAGCCCCCAGTTCGAGCTCACCAACATCGCCATGGTGTACCTGCTCACCGTAGCGCTGATCTCCGCGCGGTACGGACGCGGCCCCTCGGTCCTCGGCTCTATCCTCGCCGTCGCCTCGTTCGACTTCTTCTTCGTGCCGCCGGTGCTCACTTTCGCCGTGAGCGACGTGCAGTACCTGCTGACCTTCGGGATCATGCTGGCGGTCGCGCTGATCATCTCGAGCCTCACGGCAAGCGTGCGGCTGCAGGCGAACGTTGCCGGCCACCGGGAGCGCCGCACGGCATTGCTCTATGCGATGACGCGCGAGCTCGCCGGCACGCGCGGACAGCAGGCAATGGCGCGCGTCGCCGTGCGCCACGTGGGCGAGGTGTTCGACAGCCAGGTGGTCGTGCTGCTGCCCGATGCGTCGGGCCGGCTGCATTACCCGACCGGGGAGGCGCAGCCCGCCTCGCTGCGCGGCGCCGACCTCGCCGTCGCGCAGTGGGTGCAGGACCACGGCGAGCCGGCGGGCTTCGGCACCGATACGCTGCCGGCCGCCGGCGCCGTTTACCTGCCGCTCAAAGGCTCGCAGGAGACCCTCGGCGTCCTCGCCGTGCTGCCGGCCAATCCGCGGCGCGTGCTCCTGCCCGAGCAGTTTCACCTGCTCGAGACCTTCTCCGGCCAGATCGCGATCGCGCTCGAGCGCGCCTCGCTCGCCGAGCAGGCGCAGCATGCGCAGATCCAGGCCGAGACCGAGGGCCTGAGGAACGCGCTGCTCGCCTCGATCTCGCACGACCTGCGCACGCCGCTCGCCGTGATCGCCGGCGCCTCGTCTAGCCTCGCCGAGCGCGGCGAGCGCCTGAAGCCCGACGAGCGCAAGGCGCTCGCCCACTCCGTCTACGAGCAGTCGCGGCAGATGAGCGAGCTCGTCGCCAACGTGCTGCAGATGACGCGCCTGGAAGCCGGCGGGATCGCGCTCAACCGAGACTGGCATGCGATCAGCGAGATCACCGGCTCGGTGCTGCGGCGCATCGAGGACCGCCTCGGCGGCCATCCGGTCGAGGTCGACCTGCCGCTCGAGCTGCCGCTGGTGCGCGTCGACGCGGCACTCATCGAGCAGATGCTCGTCAACCTGATCGAGAACGCCATCAAGTACACCCCGCCGGAAACGCGCATCGCGCTGCGCGCCGACCGCCGCGACGACGCCCTCGTCATCTCGGTGGAAGACAACGGCCCGGGGCTGCCGGAGGGCGATCCCGAGCAGCTCTTCGCCAAGTTCTACCGCGGCGCAAGCGAGAGCCCGGTGACCGGCGTCGGGCTCGGCCTCGCCATCTGCCGCGCGATCGTGCACCTGCACGGCGGGAAGATCTGGGCCGAGCGCCGGCCGGAAGGTGGCGCTGCCTTCCGTTTCACCCTGCCGCTGGAGGAACCCCCCGGGGTGCCTGCGGAGTGACGACGATCCTCATCGTCGAGGACGAGCCCGACATCCGGCAGTTCCTGCGCTCGTCGCTCGGCGCCGAAGGCTACCGCGTAGTGGAGTCGGAGACCGGAGAGCGGGGGGCGATCGATGCCGGCACGCACAAGCCGGATCTCGCCATCGTCGACCTGGGATTGCCCGACATCGACGGCGTCGAGGTGATCCGCACCATCCGCAAGTGGTCGCCGATGCCGATCATCGTGCTCTCGGCGCGCGCGCTCGAGCAGTCGAAGGTGCAGGCGCTCGACGCCGGCGCCGACGACTACGTCACCAAGCCCTTCGGCGTCGGCGAGCTCCTCGCGCGCGTGCGCGTCGCGCTGCGCCACGGCAGTCGCTCGGCGAGCGGCAAGCCCGCCCTCGCGCTCGGGAAAGTGCTCGTCGACCTGGAGAAGCACACGGTGAAGCGCGACGGGGCCGAAGTGCATCTCACGGCGCTCGAATTCCGCCTGCTCACCTGCCTTGCGCAGCACCTCGGCATGGTGGTGACGCATCGCCAGCTCCTGCGCGAGGTTTGGGGGCCTTCGCACATCGAGCACACGCACTACCTGCGCATCTATATGAAGCAGCTGCGCGACAAGCTGGAAGAAGACCCGGTGCGACCGCGCTATCTCGTCACCGAGACCGGCGTCGGCTACCGGCTATTGGCGGATGAAACCTAAGGGATGCGAGTCAGGCCCAGGCCGGCTGCGGAACTGGCGTGGCCTCGGCGTCGGGCCTGGTGAGGACTATCCGGGTGTATTCGCCGATCTGGGTGACCGTGACTTCCTGGCGCGAGCCCAGCGCAAGCCAGGGATCGTTGGCTGCACCGCGCACCCGGACCGGAACCAGCTCGAAGAGCATTGCGCGCATCGTGCGCAATCGCAGTGACGCGCGTAAGTCTCCAATTGATAGAAAACGTACGTTCGGCGCAAAAATTCATGCCGGAACCGGAACTAGTTCACACTCGAGCTAGATCTGGACGCGCGCGCCGAGCTCGATCACGCGGTTGGTCGGGATGTTGAAGTAGTCGGTGACGTTGCCCGCGTTGCGCGTCATCGCCGCGAACATGCGGTCGCGCCAGAACGCCATGCCGGCCCGGCCGTGCACCGGCACGATCTTCTGCCGCGAGAGGAAGAACGAGGTCTCCATCAGGTCGAACTCCAGGCCAAGCGCGCCGCAGAGCTCGAGCGCGCGCGTCACGTCGGGCCGGTTCATGAAGCCGTAGCGCACGCGGATCTTCCAGCAGCCGTGGCCGAGCGACTCGCTCGTCACGCGGTCGGAGAAGGCGATCCACGGCACGTCGCGCACCTCGACGGTGAGGAACACCACCCGCTCGTGCAGCACCTTGTTGTGCGAGAGGTTGTGGAGCAGCGCGTGCGGCACGGCGTCGGGGGTCGCCGTCAGGAAGATGGCCGTGCCGGGCACGCGGTGCGGCGGGTCCTTGAAGAGCGCGTCGAGGAAGCCTTTCAGCGGCACGGCGCCCTCCTCCAGGCGCTGGAACAGGATCTCGCGGCCGCGCCGCCAGGTCGTCATGGTGGCGAACACGCCGGCGCCGATCGCGAGCGGGAACCAGCCGCCGTCGGCGATCTTGAGGAGCGTGGCGCAGAAGAAGGTGAGATCGACGCTCGCGAAGAAGCCGGTGGCGAGGACGCACACGAGCAGGGGGTATTTCCACATGTAGCGGATGACGAAGAAGGTGAGGAGCGTGTCGACCAGCATGGTCGCCGTCACCGCGACGCCGTAGGCGCCGGCGAGGCGCGACGACGAGCCGAAGCCGATCACGGCGGCGATCACCACGAAGCACAGCAGCCAGTTGATCGACGGGATGTAGATCTGCCCGATCTCGCGCGAGGAGGTGTGCACGATCGTCATGCGCGGCAGGAAGCCGAGCTGCACCGCCTGGCGCGTGAGCGAATAGGCGCCCGAGATCACGGCCTGCGAGGCGATCACCGTGGCCGCCGTGGCGAGGGCCACCATCGGAAAGAGCGCCCAGCCGGGCAGCAGCAGGTAGAAGGGGTTCTCCACCGCCTTGGGATTGACCATCAGGAGCGCGCCCTGGCCGAAGTAGTTCAGGACGAGCGCCGGCGCGACCAGGCTGAACCAGGCAAGGCGCACCGCCCCCTTGCCGAAGTGGCCCATGTCGGCATAGAGCGCCTCGGCCCCGGTCACTGCGAGGACCACCGAGCCCAGCACGACGAACGAGGCCGCGCCGTGGCTCGTAAGGAAGGCAAGCGCGTGCAGCGGGTTCACCGCGGCAAGCACGCCGGGCGCCTGCACGATGCCGTGGATGCCGGCCGCGCCGATGGCGATGAACCAGGTCATGGTCACCGGGCCGAAGAGCTTGCCGACCGCAGCCGTGCCGCGCGCCTGCAGCCCGAAGAGCGCGAGCAGCACGCCGACGGCGACCGGCACGACATAAGGCCTCAGCGCCTTCGTGCCGACCTCGAGGCCTTCGACCGCCGAGAGCACCGAGATGGCGGGCGTCAGCACCGCGTCGCCATAGAAGAGCGAGGCGCCGAACACGCCGATCAGCAGGAGCGGGATGCGCCATTCCTGGTGCTGCTTGATCGCCTTTTGCGCGAGCGCGATCAGCGCCATGATGCCGCCCTCGCCGCGGTTGTCGGCCCGCATGATGAGCACCACGTACTTGAGCGAGACGATGATCATCAGCGCCCAGAAGATGGTCGACAGGCCGCCGAGGATCGAGGCGTGGGTGAGCTCGATGCCGTGCACAGGCGAAAAGGTTTCCTTCACCGCATACAGCGGGCTCGTCCCGATGTCGCCGAAGACGATGCCGAGCGCGGCGAGGGTCAGCGCGCCGAGCGACGACCTGCGGATACGGCTGTCTCGTTCCAAGAAGCCTTAAGGGCGATGAGTGCCGAGCGAGTGCTCGAGGCGCAGTTTCAGCGGTTCGGCCAGCGGGACGGTGCCCGGCTGCCGGGAACTCCCGAGCAGATAGCCCAGCACGAGCGCGGCGATTATCGCCGCGCCGGCCCAGGCCGACAAACCCCGTCGAGGCAATCCCTTGGCCCGCTCGAGCGCCTGCGAAGCTCGCTCGGTGTCTGCGTCCAGGGTCGCCACGGCCGCGCGGCGGGCGCGCTGCGCTTGCACGGCTGCGGCTTCTGCGGCAAGCCGGGCGTTCGCCCTCGCTTCCGCGCGGCGTTCCGCCACGCTGCGCGCCTCGAGCGCCACGGCGGCCTTGGTTTCGAGCTTCGCCCGCTCGGCTGCCCCGCGCATGGCCACCTTGTCGGCCTCTTCTCGCGCCTCGAGCGTCGTGCGCAGCTTTTCTTCTTCCGCAATCCTTTGCCGGGCAAGCACGCCGGCACGCGCCGCGGCGGCGCCCGCTTCCGCGCTCTTCCGCTGCAGGGCCTCTTCGGCCGCGATGCGCGACTGGACGATGGCCGTGGCGCGCGATTCCGCCTCGGCTCGCTCGGCCGACGACGCGGCGCTCTTTCGCTCGGCTTCGAGCCGGCGCTGCAGCTCCGCTGCTGCCTCCCCCTCCGTCTTCTCGCGCTCGCGCGCCGCCCGCAGGGCCTCGGCATCGGCTTCCGCGCGCGCCTGCGCGCCGCGGCGCAGCTCCGCGTCGAGGGCGGCGCGCTGGCGCGCCGCCTCCGCTGCGCGGCTCTCTGCCGCCATGCTCCTTTCCGATTCGGTCTTCAAAGCGAGCTGTGTCGCGATGCGTGCCTGCAGCTCAGCCGCCGCCGCAGCTTCCGCTGCCGCAAGCTCCTCCGCCGCGGTGCGGCGGCGCTCTTCGGCGCTGATGCGCTCCCGCAATTCGCTTTCGGCGAGCACCTCGGCCCGCTCCCGCTCGCGCGCCGCCTGCGCGGCCTTTTCGTCCGCAGCCGCCTTCGCTTGCGCCGCCAGGCGCAGCATCTCGTCGGCCGCGCGCCGTTCCTCGGCCGCCTGCGCGGCCGCGGCTTCCGCCGCTTCGGCAGCCGCCGCTCGCTCGGTGAGCCTTTGCTCGGCAAGAGCGCGCTCGCGCGCGGCAGCGGCGAGCGCCTTTTCTGCGCTCGCCCGCTCGGCGGCCTGCGCCAGCGCATGGGCGCGAGCTTCCGCTGCTTCGCGCGCCGCCTGGGTCGCCCGCGTCTCGGCCTCCAGCCGCTCCTGCGCGGCGCGCTTGAGCTCGAGCTCCGCAGCAGCGCGCTCGCGCGAGAGGCGATCGGCCTCGGCCTCGCTCGATGCCCGCGCATCGGCCGCCTGTCGCGCGGCTTCTTCGGCTGCTTCGGCGGCTCGCGCGCGCACTCCAGCGGACTCTTCCGCCTCCGCTCGCTCCCGCGCCGCGCCAACCGCCGCCTTGTCCGTCGCCGCCCGCGCGTCGGCCTGGGCCTGTGCCTTCGCCTTTGCGTCAGCCGCTTCCCGTGCCGCCTGCGTCGCGCGCGCCTCCGCCTCCAGACGTTCCTGCGCGACGCGCTGGAGACTCAACTCTGCCGCGGCGCGCTCGCGTGACAGGCGTTCCGCTTCCGCCTCGGCCGCCGCGCGCTCTGCCGCGGCCTGGCGCGCAGCCTGCTCGGCCCCGGCTGCGGCGCGTGCGCGCTGCGCCTGCATCTCCTCGATGCGCGAGCGCTCGAGCGCCGCTGCCGTCGCGGCTTGGTCCGCGAGAGCGCGCGCTTCCGCTTCGGCCTGGGCTCTCGCGCTTGCCTCCGCCGCCGCCCGCGCAGACTGGGTCGCCACTGCATCGACCTGGAGGCGCTGCTCGGCGGCTTGCCTGAGCTTCGCCTCGGCTTCGGTGCGCTCATCGGCGAGCCGGGCAGCTTGGGCATCGGCCATCGCCCTCGCCTGCGCTTCGCGTGCGAGCTTCTCCTCGGCTGCAAGATGCTCGCGCGCCGCCTCCAGCGCCTGCGTCTCCGCCGCGGCCCGCTGGCGCGCTTGCTCCTCGGCGTCGGCTTCGGCGGCGCGACGCTCATCGGCGAGCTTCGTCGCAACGCCTTCCGACTCCGTGCGCAGCCTCGCCTGCGCGAGCGCGGCGCGCTCGGTCTCCGCGCGCTCGCGGGCGAGGCGCCCTGCGTCGGCTTCGGCGGCGACTCTCTCTTCCGCCTCCCGGCGCAGCTTGTCCTCGGCCGCCTTCTTCTCGCGTGCCGCCTCGAGCGCGCGGTTCTCGGCCTGCGCGCGTTCACGCACCGCGCGCCGCGCCTGCTCCTCGGCGGTGGCACGCTCGCGCATCGCGGCGGCGGCCTGCGCCTGCGCTTCGGCGCGCTCGCGGGCATGGGCGGCGGCTTCTTCCTCCTTCTGCCGCCGGCTCTCGGCGAGCGCGGCCGACTTCTTCTCCGCTTCCTCCCGGCTCTTCGCCTCGGAGAGCGCCTGGGCTTCGGCACGCTCGCGCTCGGACACCAGGCGCGCGGCCTTGGCTTCGGCTTCGGCGCGAGCGTGCGCCAGGCGCCGCAGCTCGACCTCCGCCTGCTGCCGCTCCCGGGCGAGGTCGAGCCCGCGCCTTTCCTCGGCGACCCGCGTGCTCGCCACCTGCTCGGCGGCCTTCTCCCGCTCGATGCGCTCGCGCTCGGCGTTCTGCAGCTGGTCGTAGAGCTTGCTCATTGGGCCTTCTTCGCCGCCGGTGAGGCGCCCGTTCTTGCAAAATCCAGGTTGATGATCTCGCCGAGCTCGTCGGCGAATTGCTCGCGCACCTTGATCATCGCCGGCAGCGCCACCTTGAAGGCTTCGACGATCTTGGGATCGAACCGCTTGCCCGAGAGCTGCACGATCTCCGCCGCCGCTTCCTCGGGCTTGCGCGGCTCATGATAGAACTGGGTCTCGGTCATCGACTCGAACGTGTCGACGAGCGCCATGATGCGTCCCGGCCACGGGATCGCCTCGCCTTTCAGCCCCACCGGATACCCGCTGCCGTCCCAGTTCTCGTGGTGGGTGAGAGCGAGCTGCCGCGCGAGCCTGAGGACCGGATCGTCCTGCTCGCCGATGATATCGGCGCCGATCTTGGGATGGCGCCGGATGCGCTCCCAGTCGGGCGCGGAGAGCTTGTCCTTCTTCTGCAGGATCTCGGAGGGCACACCGAGCTTGCCGATGTCGTGCAGCGGCGCGGTGATCATCATCAGCTCGCACACCTGCGGTATCGCGCCCGCGGCGCGCGACAGGAGCCTCGCATATTGGCCGAGGCGCATGGCGCGGTTGCCGGCCGACGCCGTCTCGTGCATCTGCATGGCCCGGCCCAAACGCAGGATGAGCTCGGTACGGGTCTTCTCGAGCTGCGCGGTGCGCTCGCGCACCATGCGCTCGAGCTCGTGCCGCTGGTTGGCGAGGGCGAGGTGCATGCGCACGCGCGCCATCAGCACCTTGGAATTGATCGGCTTGGTGATGTAGTCGACCGCGCCGAGCTCGAAGGCCTCGACCTGCGCCTGTGCCTCGTTCTTCCCGGTCAGGAAGATCACCGGGATGTCGGAGGTGCGCGGCTCGCTCTTCAGCGCGCGGCACACCTCGAAGCCCGAGACGTTCGGCATCTCGACGTCGAGCAGGATCAGGTCCGGGCGCGGCTCGCCCTGCGCCGCGGTGATGGCCGACCCGCCGTCCTCGGCGGTGAGGACCCTGTATTGCGTGCCGAGCGCCTTCGCCATCAGGGCGAGAAGGTCGGTCGCATCGTCGACCGCAAGGACAACCGGTTTCTTTTCGGCGCTCACTCCCGGGGAGTTTAGCCCGCCCGCGCTAATCGGTCCGCGGCAGCCACATCACGCCCGTTTTCCCTTGCGCTGGGCGCGCTGCAAGAGCTGCGCGAACTGCCCGGGCGGGATCGGCTCGCCGTAGAGGAAGCCCTGCACCTGGTCGCAGCCGTGGCGCTTCAAGAAGTGCAGCTGCGCGTCGGTCTCGACGCCCTCGGCGATCACCTTGAGGTGCAGGGCATGCCCCAGGGAGATGATCGCCTGGGCGAGCACGCCGTCCTCGGCTTCGGCGCCGCCGCGGATGTCGCGCACGAAGGAACGGTCGATCTTCAGCGTGTCGATGGGCAGGTCCTTCAGGTACGAAAGGGAGGAGTACCCGGTGCCGAAATCGTCCACCGAGAGGCTCACGCCGAGCGATTTCAGCCCTTGCATCGTGGCGATCGCCGCCTCGACGTTGTGCATGACCATGCTCTCGGTGAGCTCCATCTCCAGCATCGACGGGTCGAGCGCCGTCTCCTGCAGGATGCGCGACACCGCGCGCACCAGGCCCTCGGCGCGGAACTGGCGCGCCGAGAGATTCACCGAGACGACGCCGGGGTTCAGCCCTTCGTCGAGCCACGCGCGCGCCTGGCGCGCCGCCTCGTGGATCACCCACTCGCCGAGCTGCACGATGAGGCCGGTCTCCTCGGCGATCGGGATGAAGCGCGCCGGCCGCACGAGCCCCCATTCCGGGTGGCTCCAGCGCACGAGCGCCTCGGCGCCGATGATGAAGCCGGAGCGCAGGTCCACCTTCTGCTGGTAGTGCAGCATGAACTCCTTGCGCTCGAGCGCCCGGCGCAGCGCGTGCTCGAGCGCGAGGCGGTCGTTCACGCGCTCGTTCATCTCCGACGTATAGAACTGGAAGTTCGAGCGCCCGTGCTCCTTCGCGCGGTACATTGCCGCGTCGGCGTTCTTGAGCAGCGTATCGACGTCGCGCCCGTCCTGCGGGTAGAGGCTGATGCCCGCGCTGGAGGTGACGTAGAGCTCCTTGCCGTCGATGGTGATCGGCTCGGACACCTTGGCGGTGATGCGCTGCATGGCGCGGTAGATCACTTCCTCGTTCGACTGGTCGTTCAGGATCAGCACGAACTCGTCGCCGCCGACGCGCCCGACCGTGTCGCCCTCGCGCAGCACCGAGCGCAGCCGCTCGCCCATCGCCTTCAGCAGCTTGTCGCCGGTCGAGTGGCCGAGCGAGTCGTTCACGAACTTGAAGTGGTCGAGGTCCATGAACACGACCGCGATGTTGCGGGGATTCCTCTGCGAGTAGACGGTCTGGCGCAGGCGATCGTGCAGCAGGTTGCGATTCGGCAATCCCGTCAGCGCGTCGTAGTTCGCCTGGTGCTCGAGCTGCACCTGGTAGCGCTTGCGCTCGATCGAGTAGTGCATCGAGCGCAGAAGCAGCTCGCGGTCGAGCCGGCTCTTCACCAGGTAGTCCTGCGCGCCGCCCTTCACCGCCGAGAGCGCGAGCGCATCGTCGTCGTGGCCGGTCAGCACGATGATCGGCACCGCCGGCGCATGCGTGTAGACCTTGGTGAAGGTCTCGAGCCCGTAGCTGTCGGGCAGCGACAGGTCGAGGATGATGAGCGCGATCTCGCCGCCGGAAAGGTGCTCCAGCCCCTTGGCGAGGCGGTCGGCGAAGTGGACGGTGAATGGCGCGCGCGGGTCCTCCGCGATCATCTCGCGGATCAGGCGAGCGTCGCCCGGGTTGTCCTCGATGAGGAGGACGTTATGCATTCGTTTTTGAAGGCGTACGGGAGCTTTGGGAAAAAACAGAACCCCCCGCTCGCAAGAAACGCTCGCTTCCCCCCTTGTCAGGGGGGCAGAACAGGGAAGCGCTGCGCTTAGTGGCCATTGGGTGGCAGGGTCACCACCGTCAACCAGAAGATGTCGATCGACTTCACCACGACGATGAACTTCTCGAGGTCCACCGGCTTGGTGACGTAGCAGTTCGCGTGGAGGTTATAGGTGCGCAGCACGTCCTCCTCGGCCTTGGAGGTGGTGAGCACGACGACCGGAATTCGCTTCAGCGTCTCGTCGGACTTGATGTCCTGCAGCACCTCGCGGCCGTCCTTCTTCGGCAGGTTCAGGTCGAGCAGGATGATGTCGGGCCGCGGCGCGTCGGCGTGTTTTCCGCGGCGGTAGAGGAAATCCATCGCATCCACGCCGTCCTTGCACCAGTGGAGCTTGTGGTAGACCTTGCCTTCCTTCAGCGCCTCGCGCGTCAGGCGCTCGTCGCCCGGGTTGTCTTCGACGAGCAGGATCTCGATGGGCGAACGTCCGTCGGTCATGGAAAGTCTCTTTTCGGTAGCGTGAAGTGGAACTGGCTGCCCTCGCCGGGCGTGGAGCTCACCCAGATGCGCCCGCCGTGGCGCTCGCCCACCTTCTTGCAGATGGCCAGCCCGATGCCGGTGCCGGGGTATTCGCCCATCGTGTGCAGCCGCTGGAACAGCATGAAGATGCGCTCGAAGTATTGCGGCTCGATGCCGATGCCGTTGTCGGCGACGGTGATGTGCCAGGCGCCGTCCTTGTCCTCGGCCGAGACGTGGATGCGCGGCACGCCCGGCGCGCGGAACTTGAGCGCGTTGCCCATCAGGTTCTGGAAGAGCTGGGCGAGCTGCATCTCGTCGACGCCGAGGGTCGGCAGCGGGTCCCAGGTCACCGCCGCGCTCGACTCCTCGATCGCGGCGCGCAGGTTGGTGATGGCTTTCTTGAGCGGCCCTTCGATCGACACCGGCTTGAATTCCTTGCCCTTGGTGCCGACGCGCGAGTAGGCGAGCAGGTCCTCGATCAGCTGCTTCATGCGCGCGGCGCCGTCGATGACGAAGTCCATGAACTCGTGGGCGCTCGCCTCCAGCCGCTCGCCGTAGCGCTTGCGCAGGAGCTGGGTGTAGTTCGACACCATGCGCAGCGGCTCCTGCAGGTCGTGCGAGACGACGTAGGCGAACTGCTCCAGCTCCTTGTTGGAGCGGGCGAGCTCGTCGTGCGCGGCGCGCAGCTCGGCCTCCGCCTGCCTGCGGCCGGCGTCGGCGGCCTTGCGCTCGGTGATGTCGCGCGAGGTGCCGACGATCACCCATCCGCCCTCGGTGCGCAGGGCGCGCCGGCGCGACTCCACCGGAACCAGGCTGCCGTCCTTGCGCCGGTAGGAGCCCTCGACCAGGCTCGCGGCGCTGCGGTTGTCCGCGATGAGCGCGTCGTAGTCGCGCTCCAGGGTCTGGCGATCGAAGCTGAAGAGATCCATCGGCGCCATGGCGAGCAGCTCCTCGCGCGTGTACCCGACCATCTCGCAGAACGTCCGGTTGACGTCGATGTAGCGCAGCGTGCGGCGCTCGACGAGCACGATCGCGTCCCCCGACAAATCCATCGCCGCGCGGAAGCGCCGCAGGTCTTCCTCGCGGCGCTCGCTGGTCTCGATCATCCGGTTCAGCTCGGTCGCGAGCTCGGCCACCTCCCGCGGGCCGGCGACCGGGACGCGCACCTCGCCGTGCCCCTCGGTGCGCGTGCGCACCGCCGAAGCGATCGTTCGCATCGGCCGCGCGAGGCGGGCGGCCGACGCGACCACGGCGAGGAACACCGCGGCAAGCACCGCGGCCAGCACGTAGGCGGTGTCGATCGCACGCTCCTTCACCGGGCCGAGCACCTTGCTGGCGGACACGCTGGAGCGCGCGTACCAGTCGGTGCCAGCGACCGGCGTGAAGCCCCAGACGCGGTCCGCGCCCTCCGTGCCCAGCGCGCGCACGGTTCCCTCCTTCATCTCGAGCATGCGGCGATGAACCTCGCTTGCGCGCGCGCTGCGGCCGATCCACGCCTCGGGCTCCTCCGAGCGCGCGATGATGACGCCGTCCGCGGTGACGATGTCGTGGATGGTGCCCCGCAGCTCGTCCGCGGCCGGAGAGAAGGACACCCAGTGGGCGAGGTCGAGGCCCATCGCGACCATGCCGACCAGGTGGCCGCCCGGCGCGCGCACCGGCTGC
>DASQGW010000071.1:0-53689 GCA_035632415.1 Burkholderiales bacterium
CGCTTGGCGCGCATCATGTTGCCGCGGAGCTTGTCCCAGTAGAAGCGGTAAGGACTCGCGGCGTCCTCGATCGCATAGCGCCGCGCGGTCTTTTCATCGTCGGCAACGAAAATCGTCCGGGCGACGCGCCAGTCGTTCGGGTCCGCCTTCTTCCCGGCCCGCGCCTTGCCTTCCTGGTAGTTCGCCCAGTGGCTCGGCAGCCAGTGCGGCAGCAGGAAGTTCGCGGAGAGCGGATGGAAGTCGCGCTCGCCCATGGCGATGACACCCTTGGAATGCGGCGCAACCACGGTCCCCACAATTTCCGGCCGTGGGCGCTGGTAAGGCTTGTACATCTGCCCGCGCCCCACCGCCGGCACTTGCGTGCGCGCGGTCGAAACCTTGAAGCGGTTGCCCGGCAGGTCGATGTCGTAGGGGGCGTTCCGCTCCCAGATGGCGAGGATCACGTCGATCGACTCGGCGAAGCGCTTGTTCCGCTCCTCCATGCCGAGGTCCATGCCGAGCGCCTCGGCATCGGAGGCGAGCGCACCCGGGCTGATTCCAAACACGAAGCGGCCCTTCGCCAGGTGGTCGAACATCGCCGCGTGGGCCGCGATGAGGACCGGATGCGAGTGCGAGAGGTTCGAGGTGCCGGTGCCGAGCTTGATGGCCTTCGTCTCGCCGAGCACCGAGGCGAGGAAGATGAAGCTCGAGGTGACGTTCTCTTCCGGGTCGGTGAGGTGCTCGCCGACGAAGGCGTCGTGGAAGCCGAGGCGGTCGGCGAGGATGATCGCCTCGCGATCCTCCTGCAGCGTCGCCGACGGATCGCGCGTGCGCGGGTGCAGCGGCATCATGAAGAGGCCAAACCGCAAGTCAGCTCTCCACGGCGATGACGTGCGCCTGGATCTTGCCGTCGACCGCGCCGCTGCCGAAGCGCGTGGCGATCTCCGCGGCGGCGGCATCGGTCGCCGGCGCGAGCGCGCCGCGCGCTTCTATCTCGCTGCGCCACGGCGTCCCCTGGCAATAGGCGACGGCGGGAATGCGCGGCGACGCGGCGCGGCTGCGGGCAGGGAGCGTGTCGATGCGCGGCGCGGCGCGAAAGCCGCCCGCGGCGAGGTCGCGGCGGATCGCCGCCGTGTCGTGATAGCCGTGCGGGGTGCGCGCCATGAAACGCGGCGGATCGGCGGGAAAGACGCGCGCGAGCGCCTGCGCCACGACGGCGGCGAATTCGTTCTCCTCGATGCGATCCCAGACGTTGAAGAGATAGAGGCCGCCGGGCTTGAGCACCCGCCGCGCCTCGGCGAAAGCCCTTGCCTTGTCCGGGAAGAACATGACGCCGAACTGGCACACCACCGCGTCGAAGCTCGCATCGGCAAAAGGCAGCTGCAGGGCATCAGCCTGGCGCCATTCGACGGCGCGCGAGGTGCCGATCGCGGCCGCCTGGTCGAGCATCGCCTGGTTGAGATCGGTCGCGACGATCGCGCTCTCCGCAGGGAGCGCGTGCGCCAGGGCGCGTGTCACGACACCGGTGCCGGCGGCGACCTCCAGCACGCGCGCGGGAGAGCGGCTGCGCAGCCGCGCCGCCAGATCCGGGGCGTAGGGCTCGAAGATGAGCGGCACCATATGCCGCTCGTAGAACTCGGGGATCGAACCGGCGAAGACCTTGTCGAGCTCTTGCACAGGCACGCCTATTTCGCTAGCGGCCCATGCTGCCGTAGCCGCCGGAGGACCCGCCTGTGTCCGCGCCCTGCGGGCCGCTGCCGCCGGCGCGCATCTCCGCGTCGGCCATCTTCTTCAGCTCCGCCGCGTGGTCCATGCAGTTCTCCTTGCGGCGCCGCATCTCGGCGTCGACCATGGGCTTCTTGTCGGGCTCCATCATCGCGAGGTAGCAGGCATCGAGCGTCGACATCTTCTCGACGTCCTTGGGCGTGGCGGCCGCACAGGCAGCAAGCGCAAGGACGGGAACAAGCAGCAGGTTGCGCATAGGTACCTCCGTGGTGAAGGTGCGCGATTGTCGCCTACTCGGCGCATCGTGGCTTTTGCATGACCCATTTCCAAAAGTAGAATCCCGGCGCCGAACGACAACCTTGGGGGGAATCGGATGAAGGGGAGACTTTGCCTTGCGGCATTGCTGATCGCCGCTACGAATGTCCATGCGCAGGCGCCGCTCGAGCGCGGCAAGTATCTCGTCGAGGGGATCCTCACCTGCGGCAACTGCCACACGCCGCGCGGGCCGAAGGGCGAGCTCGACACGGCGCGGCGCCATGCCGGGAGCCCGGCGCCGCAGATCGACACGCCGGAGTGGTCGGCGCATCCGACCAACATCACGCCCGACAAGGCGACCGGCATCGGCGGCTGGACGAAGGACCAGCTGAAGGCGGTGCTGCGCACCGGCCACCGGCCGAACGGGCAGCAGCTCGCGCCGCTCATGCCGTACGCGTTCTACCGCATCATGACGGCCTCCGACCTCGACGCGGTGGTCACCTACGTGATGGCGCAGCCTGCGGTCTCGAACAAGGTGCCGCCGAACGTCTACAAGGTGAAGAAGATGACGGTCGACGTGCCGCCGGGCGCGGAGAAGCCGATGCCCGCGGCAGCGATGGCCGACCCGGTGAAGAAAGGCTTCTACCTCGCCACCATCGGCCATTGCATGGAGTGCCACACGCCGATGGTGAAGGGGCACCGCAACTTCAAGACCGGGCTCGGCACCGGCGGCGAGCGCTTCGAAGGTCCGTGGGGCGTGACCGTCTCGCGCAACATTACCCAGGACAAGGTGAACGGCATCGGCGCCTGGAGCGACGTGGAGATCAAGCGCGCGATCACGCAAGGCGTGCGCAAGGACGGCACGAAGCTGCGCCCGCCGATGGGCTTCCAGTGGTACGCGACGATGACCGACGCCGATCTGAATGCGATCGTCGCTTACCTGAGAACGGTAAAAGGCAACTAGGGATGGGCGTTCGCCGGCGCCGCCGCGCTCCATAGCGCGGCGCGCCAGCGGTAGGCGATGGCGGCCATGGCGACAAGGCCGAGGCCGCCATAGACCACCGTCGTCGCGGCATAGCCGAGGTGCTCGATGGTCGGCCCGGCGACGATCAGGCCGAGCGGCAGCCCCCACACCGCCAGCATGCGCATGCCCATCACGCGGCCGCGCATCTCATCGGAGGCCGAGCGCAGCATCACCGCGGCGAGCGACGAACGAGATCGCGCCGGAGGCCCATGACGCGGCGAGCCAGCCGAGGCCGGTCTGGCCGATCCGATATACATCGTTGGCGACGTACGGCAGCAAGCCCAGAAAGAAGGGAAAGGCCGCCAGGTTCACGAGGAACGCGACGCAGAAGGCGCCGAGCTGCTCGGGCATCCGCCAGACATAGGCGACCGCCTGCTTGAGGCCCGCCAACGTCTTCGTCGCGCTCGCCTCGTGCGCGGGCGGCGCGCCGATCTCGCCGAGCGAGAGCAGGAACGAGCCGACGTAGAGCGCGGTGACGATCGCGTAGGCCGGCCCCATGCCCATGAGCGCCACGCTGCCCATGCCGGCGAGCGCGCCGACGACCCGCGCCATGTCGGAAGTGGTGCGGGCGACGGCGAGCGCGCCCATCAGCATGTACGGCTGCATGCTCTGCGCGACGAGCACCTGGCGCACCATCATGTCCGAGGGCCGCATGACGCCCGCCGCGGCGGCGATGACGAAGAACGGCGAGAAGAGCGACCCGAGCCAGGCGAGCGAGGCGAAGAGCACCAGGCTCTCGACCGACCCGGTCTCCGTGAGGATGTACCAGCCGAGGATCAGCGCCTCCATCTCGAAGGCCCACGAGGTCGCGAGATCCGCCGGCCACTGGAACCGGAAGCTGCGGACTTTGAAAGGGGCGAGCGTTTCTATTGGTTGAAAAATAGGGACAGACCCCATTTTTCGCAACAACCAGAAAAAAGGGCGGCCTGTTGGCCGCCCGTGAGGGATGAAAAGCCTCGCGCGATTACGGAACGAGCTGCGTGGACTCGACGAGGTAGACGTAGCCCGGGCCCGATGCGCCGATCGTGCGGAAGGCGAGGCCATGCGCGCCGTAGCGGATGAGGCTGCCCGGATTGGTGCCCGCGATGGTGATGCTGAGGCTCGCGCCGGTGGACGAGCTTAGCGTCCAGACCGTGGGTGCCGCCGTCGGCGCGAGGGTGTACGTGATGCCCGCGTCGGTGATCGTCGTGTTGCCGGCGCCGTTCGGCTCCGCCACGCCGGAGAAGGCCGCACCGAGCTCGCCCGTCACCGGGTCGAGCAGGACTCCGCTGCCCGTCGAGCCGACGAAGACGTCGATCTGGCCGCTCGTCGCATCGTAGGCGAGGTCGCGCACGCCGGTGACCCAGACGTGCCGCACCGGAGCGGGCACCGAGCCGTTGGTCGTGGGGTTGCTCCCGGCGAGATATTCGGCGATGTTGCTGAAGCCGTCGCCATCGTTGTCCGCCGTGGCATCGGCCGCGCTGTTCGGATTCAGGCCGAAGGACGTCTCCCAGCTGTTATGCATGCCGTCGCCGTCGCTGTCGGCGAGGTCGGCGCCGACCGGGGTGTTGAATTGGCCCCACTGCATGCGCGCCGTGTTATCGACCGTGCCGTCGCCGTTCGTGTCGACCTCGAACTTGGCGAGATTGACCCCGAGCGAGGTGATGCGCATGCTGCTCGTCGCGCCGTTGAGGACGATGATGCCCCAGTCGGGGAACGACTGCGTCGAGGTGGCGAAGTACAGCGGCCCCCATGGCGCGCTGTACGGCGCGGTCTGCGTGCTCACATCGACGTATCCGGCATTGCTGTCGAAGACGCGCCCGCTGATCGACTCGGTGAAGAAGGTCGGCGCGAGCACGTTGTCGTAGTGGTTGGTGATGACGAGGTTGTCGGTCCGCGTCATGCGCCTGGTGTTGTTGTCCTGGGTGATGATGTTCGCGGTGAGCGTCTGCGTTTCCGCGCCGACGTCGATCTGCGTGCGCAGCGTGCCGGTGAAATCGGCATTCACGCCCGGACCGGTGAAATTGATCCGCGTGATCGTGAGCGTGCCGTCGGTGACCACCTTGTTCGCCTGGTCGTAGCTGTCGATGCGCAGCGAGCCCGGGCCGTTCAGCGTGTCGGATCCGGTGCGGCAGGCGTTGTAGGCGACGGACACGGTTCCCGTGCCGTTGTCGGCGAGGGTGCCTGAGGTGTGCACCGAGCCGCTGTCGCAGGGCGTCGTCTGGTCGATCGCCGCGCCGGCCATCCCGGTGCCGGCGGCGGTAGTGAGGTCTGCGGGCCGCATCGCCGACTCGAGGCGGCGGGTCAGCCCGGCCGCTCCGGTCGGCCGCGGCGCGGTGGCGTCCGACTCCGCGGTGACGCCGGCGACCACGCCGCCGCCTACCGTCGCGCCGCTCGCCCCGAGGACATTCGAAGCGAGCGTGCCGGCGCTGGTCGTGCTTACCGTAGCGGCCGTCGTCACTCCGGAATAGGTGAGCGGTGTCTGCGGAGGAAAGTTGTTGGTGGTAGTGCTCGCGGTGTCGCCACCGCCGCCTCCGCCGCCGCAGGCGGCAAGACCGAGCACAAGGGAATACGCAAGCAATTGCAGTCGACGCATAGGGTGGGCCTCCGTTAGCGCAAAAAATACGCGGCGCACCCGTGCGGGCGTCGCATGCGCGAAACGGTCCGGTTGGATTAGGCCCCCCGTGGACCGGGCGGATCAGTGGCGGGACGACGACACGCGGTCGACGTCCATCGACGGCCTGCTCGAACATGCTCCGCGTACGTGACAAACTGCCGCTCGTTTCAATCTATGGCACCTGCTTCAGGCTCGCGAGGGTTGCGAGCAAGCGTGGCGCAAGGCGCTTCCATTAACTTCGCGATCAACTTATGCGCGGCACTCCGCCACTGCTTTATGCGTCGGTCCTTGCATTGCTGTTTGCGTTCGGCCTTGCGGCGCGCGCGGAAGGGCCGCGGCCGGCGATCATCTTCGTTCTCGCCGGACAATCGAACATGGTCGGCAAGGGCAGGATCGCCGAGCTCGAGCCGCGTTTGCGGCGGCAACCCGGCAACGTCGAGTTCTACCTCGGCGGCGCGCTAAAGGCGATGAGCGCGCAGGAGAGCGCGGGCCCCGAGTTCTCGCTCGCCCACGAACTGTCCAACGCCATGCCGGATCGACAGATCGTGCTCATCAAGTACGCCCTCGACGGATCTTCGCTGCTCGATTGGGCGCCGGAATGGACTGCGGAACGCGCGGCGCTCACCCAGATGCCCCAGTTCGGGCCGCTCTATCGGACACTTTTGTACGACATCGGCACGGTCGTGGGGAATAGGCCCATCGAGCTGGGCGCGATATTCTGGATGCAGGGGGAACGCGATGCCCGGTTCCCTGCGGCAGCCCGGGAGTATGAGGCGAATCTCCGCACTCTGGTCGGCACGCTGCGCCGCGATCTGGAGGATCCCGACCTGCCGTTCATCTTCGGTCAAGTGAATCCGCCCCCTGCTGCGTACCTCGGCGTGAAGATGGTCCGCGATGCGCAGTCTCGTCTGCCGCGCTCGCTGCCCGACACCAGGCTCGTACCCACGGACGACCTGACGAAATTGCCCGATCAGCTCCACTACGATACCCGCGGACAAGTGCTCCTCGGGCAGCGCTTCGCCCGCACCTATATCGCGCGGCAGAAACGGGCTCGCGCGGCAGAAGCTGACTACAGGTCGCACCTAGGGCACACCGCCCTCATCGGTGGCCCGTAGCGCGTCGCGAAGGTGGCGCAGCGCGGTGTTCACGGTCACCATATAGGCCGGCACGTCGGGGAAGCGATTGAGCGCACCGAGCGCCGCGACGACCCGCAGCGCCAGCTCGGCGACGACGCCGCTCGGAGCGCCCTGGGAGATGGAGAGCGCGACGGCTTCAGCGTGGTCTATCTGCCCTGGAACGTTGGGCGAGCGCAAAAGCGCCGCGATTCGATCGAGGCTTGCAAGAAGCTGCTTTGTGCTGCGGTCAGCCACCCGACAACCTAGACGTGCTGCCCGCTGAGCGCCTTGCGCCAGGTCATGCAAGGGTCACTTGACGCACGTCCTCCGGGCGGGCAACCTCCCTGCCAGCTAGCTCTTCCTCCGCGCCGTACAAGCTGGAACTCCTTCCGGCCACCCCGCTCAGGAGCATTTCCGCGGGGTCCTGCCTGGATACGCTCAGACCGACAAGTCGCCCTCGCGTCGCCACCGCAGCGAGCGACCCGCCCAGCTCGGATCCTTTAGCGGATCTGGGCGCGTTCGCCGAAGTCCCCTTTGCTCGCCGCCGTGTGATGCGCGGAGAGGTGGCCTTCCACCTCGGAGATCCATTTAGCGCGATCTACGCGGTGCGCAGCGGCTTTTTCAAGACCACCAATACGGATGACAGCGGCCGCGAGCAAGTCGTGGGGTTTGTCATGCTTGGCGAGCTGTTCGGCCTGGACGGCCTCGCCTCGGCAACCTACAGCTGCACCGCACTCGCGCTCGAGGACAGCGAGATCATCGTGCTGCCGTTTGCGCTGCTGCAGGACCTCGCCCGGGAAAACCCGGCCATGCAGCACCAGCTGCACCAGGTGCTCTCTCGCGAGATCACGCGGGATTACGGCATGATGATGTTGCTCGGGTCGATGAAGGCCGAGGCGCGCCTCGCGAGCTTCCTCATCAACCTTTCGCAGCGGTTCGTGCGGCAGGGATACTCGCCATCCGATTTCAACCTGCGCATGACGCGCAACGAAATCGGCAGCTACCTCGGGCTCAAGCTCGAAACGGTGAGCCGGCTGTTTTCGCAATTCCAGAAGGACGGGCTCCTGAAAGTGGAGCAGAAGCACATCCGCATCGTGGATCCCCGAGGCCTGCAAAAGATGCTGGCGATGGCCTGATCCGATGGGCGGGGTAGTTCGGCGCGGGCGGCCAATGTGCGGTAGCGAACAGACGAGATTGCCCACCCAATCCGACAGTGGCTGCGCCTGTCCGACCCTGCGGATCCCGGAGCCATGCGGCCTAGACAGCATTCGACAGAATCGCCCGCCGTGCAGGACGGCAGCTTCCCGCACGACTACCTGGACCTTCCCGTCGCGGCCGCCATGGTGCTCCGCGAAGCCGGCTATTCCGCCGCCGCGACCGAGTCCGGCGACGATTTCAAAGAGAAGCTGAATATCGCCGCCAGCGCGCTCGCGCGGCTGCTCACGGTCTACTCGGTGGACGAAGTCTCGCTAGCCCGCACGCCGATCGCGCCGGACCCGGCGGCCGGAAGGTTCATCGAAGGAGCCGCGGCGTTCCGTCACGAGGCAGGCTATATGCTGCGTTCGCTCAGGGTGCGGCGCAGCGAGCTTGCGTCCGCGCGCTCCCTCATCCGGCGTATCGGGATACCGTTCGTGACGCCCGACGCCACCCAGCGGGGCAGCGGCTGAATCGCCCGGCGCGACGCCGATCAGACGCCGAAGCGCCGCTCGATCATGTTGCCGATTGCAAGACAAGCGCTCGCGCTGACCGCGGCGATGAATAGCGCCTGAATATTAAAGTCACCCGCAACGACGGGTGCGCTGCTCATCATCGGCGCCACCACCTGGCCGCCGATGACGCCACCGACCGCGCCGATGATGATCGACACGAGGGTGCCGCGCTCCTCGTTGATGCCGAGCACTGCAAAGGCCGCCCATCCCAGCGCGCCGCCGGCCAGAATCCACATGACGATATTCATGTCGTACCTCCAAGAATGGGGCGATGATAGGCCGCGGCCGCGGGCGGCTCTGTGGGCTACCCCACAGAAGCTCCGTGCGTCAGCGCACGGAAGCTCGCGCGCGGCGCACAGAAAATCGTGCGGATGCGCAAGCTCTTCATCGCACTCGCCGCGACTCTCGCCCTCGCATCGCCGCAGGCCGGGGCGCAGCTCCGCGCGCCGGCGCCCGCGCGGCCCGACGCGATGATGAGCGCGCTTACCGCCGAGGTCATGGCCGTGCTCAATAAGGACGAGGGCGCAGCGCGCGCGGACGAGTTCGCCCAGTTGATCGAGAGCCGCATCGTGCCCGTGTTCGATTTCCAGCGGATGACGCGCCTCGCGCTGGGGCGCAACTGGCGCACCGCCTCCGCGGCGCAGCAGCTCGAGGTCACCGCGCAATTCAAGACGCTGCTGGTGCGCACCTATTCGAGGGCGCTGCTCGACTACCGCGACCAGCCGATCGATTACAAGCCGCTGCGCGCCGCCGCCGGCGAGACCGAGGTGACGGTGCGCTCGGCCATGCGCCGGCCCGGCGTCGAGCCGCTCACCATCGACTACGACATGGCCGACGGTGTCGCGGGCTGGCAGGTCTACGACGTGAAGATCGCCGGCGTGAGCCTGGTGCTCGCCTACCGCGAGTCGTTCGGCACCCTGGTGCGCGAGAGCGGCATCGACGGGCTGATCAAGGCGCTCGAGGACAAGAATCACCAGAACCAGTCGAGCATCGGCAGCGCGGCAAAGCTCGCGCCGGTGCTCCTGATCTACGCCGGGGCGCGCGCGGCGCAGCCCTGAACCCCACAAGAACCAAGGAGCCACAGTGAAGATCCGTCCGTTGCACGACCGCGTAATCGTCAGGCGTCTCGACGAGGAAAAGAAGACTGCCTCCGGCATCGTCATCCCGGACACCGCCGCGGAGAAGCCCGACCAGGGCGAAGTCATGGCGGTGGGCAAAGGCAAGCTCACCGAGGAAGGCAAGCTCGTGCCCGTCGACGTCAAGATCGGCGACCGGGTGCTGTTCGGCAAGTATTCCGGGCAGACCGTCCGGGTGAAGGGCGATGAGCTGCTGGTGATGCGCGAGGAAGACATCATGGGCGTCGTGGAGGGCAAGCTATGAGCGCCAAGGACGTACGGTTCCACGAGGACGCAAGAACTCGGCTGGTCCGCGGGCTGAACATCCTCGCCGACGCGGTGAAGATCACGCTCGGCCCGCGAGGCCGCAACGTGGTGCTCGAGCGCTCGTGGGGAGCGCCGACCATCACCAAGGACGGCGTATCGGTCGCGAAGGAGATCGAGCTCAAGGACAAGTTCGAGAACATGGGCGCGCAGATGTGCAAGGAAGTCGCGTCCAAGACCTCCGACGTGGCCGGCGACGGCACCACTACGGCGACGGTGCTCGCCCAGGCGATCGTGCGCGAGGGGATGAAGTACGTCGCTTCGGGCATGAACCCGATGGATCTCAAGCGCGGCATCGACCAGGCGGTGACGACGGTGGTCGCGGAGCTGAAGAAGATCTCGCGCCCCTGCACCTCCTCCAAGGAAGTGGCGCAGGTCGGCTCGATCTCCGCGAACCTCGACACCGAGGTCGGCAAGATCATCGCCGACGCGATGGAGAAGGTCGGCAAGGAAGGGGTCATCACGGTCGAGGACGGCAAGTCGCTCGACAACGAGCTGGAGCTCGTCGAGGGCATGCAGTTCGACCGCGGCTACCTCTCGCCCTACTTCATCAACAACGCCGAGAAGCAGAGCGCGCTGCTCGAGGATGCCTACGTGCTCCTCTGCGACAAGAAGATAGCCACGATCCGCGACATGCTGCCGCTGCTCGAGCAGGTGGCGAAGGCGGGCAAGCCGCTGCTCATCGTCGCCGAGGAAGTCGAAGGCGAGGCGCTCGCCACGCTCGTGGTCAACAACCTGCGCGGCATTCTCAAGACACTTGCGGTCAAGGCGCCGGGATTCGGCGATCGCAGAAAGGCGATGCTGGACGATATCGCGGTGCTGACCGGCGGCAAGGTGATCAGCGAGGAGCTGGGCCTTGTGCTGGAGAAGGTCACGCTGAAGGAGCTGGGCCGCGTGAAGAAGGTCGAAGCCACCAAGGAGAACACGACCCTCATCGACGGCGCCGGCGACAAGAAGAAGATCGAGGAGCGCGTCAGGCAGATCCGCGCGCAGATCGAGGAGGCGACGAGCGACTACGACAAGGAGAAGCTGCAGGAGCGCGTGGCGAAGCTCGCCGGCGGCGTGGCGGTGATCAAGGTCGGCGCCGCGACCGAAGTCGAGATGAAGGAGAAGAAGGCCCGCGTGGAAGACGCGCTGCATGCGACGCGCGCAGCGGTCGAGGAAGGCATCGTCCCCGGCGGCGGCGTGGCGTTCCTGCGCGCGAAGCAGGCCATCGGCAAGCTCAAAGGCGACAACGAAGACCAGGAAGCCGGCATCAAGATCGTGCTGAAGGCGCTCGAAGAGCCGCTGCGCATCATCGTCGACAATGCGGGCGCCGAGCCTTCGGTCGTGCTGAACAAGGTGCTCGAGAACAAGGGCAACTACGGGTTCAACGCGCAGACCGAGGAGTACGGCGATCTCGTGCAGCAAGGCGTGATCGACCCGACCAAGGTGACGCGCACCGCGCTGCAAAACGCGGCCTCCGTTGCGAGCCTGATGCTCACCACCGACGCGATGGTTGCGGAGCTGGTGGAAGAGAAGAAGGGCGGCGCTGGCGGCCACTCTCATGGCATGCCCGACATGGGCGGCATGGGCGGCATGGACATGTAAGCTCGCGGTCCCGCAGCAAAGCACAAAGGGCCCAGAGATGGGCCCTTTGCTTTTGTATAATCCGCGCCTTCCCGCGCGCATCACAGACTGGCGGCACCCGAAGGCCAAGTAGCTCAGTTGGTAGAGCAGCGGACTGAAAATCCGTGTGTCGCTGGTTCGATTCCGGCCTTGGCCACCACTCCTTGTAGTCGCCCGGCGACACGACTGCGCCGGGCGCGCCGGATATAGTCGCACCTTTTGCCGATGGCGGATTTCAACCGGAAGGCGCGCGAAGTGCTCGGGCTCGAAGACCCGCTGAAGCTGCTGGTCGAGAGCGTGCAGGACTACGCGATCTTCCTCCTCGATCGCGCCGGGCACATCGTCACCTGGAACCCGGGCGCGCAGCGCATCAAGGGCTATAGCGCGTCCGACATCCTCGGCAAGCATTTCTCGGTCTTTTATCCGAAGGAAGCGCTCGACCGGAAGTGGCCGCAGCGCGAACTGGAGCTCGCCGCCCAGGAGGGCCGCATCGAGGACGAGGGCTGGCGCGTGCGCAAGGACGGCAGCCTCTTCTGGGCGAGCGTCGCGATCACGGCGCTGCGCGACACGAAGGGCGAGGTGCGCGGCTTCGCCAAGATCACGCGCGATCTCACGGAGCGCAGGCGCCAGGAGGAGCTGCTCCGGCAGAGCGAGGAGCGCTTTCGCCTGCTCATCGAGGCGGTCAAGGACTACGCGATTTTCATGCTCGACACGCAAGGCCGCGTGGCGAGCTGGAACGCGGGCGCCGAGCGCATCAAGGGCTATCGAGCCGACGAGATCATCGGCGAGCACTTTCGCGTGTTCTATACCGAGGAGGCGCGCGAGCGCGAATGGCCCGAGGAGGAGCTGCGCCGGGCCCGCGAGGAAGGCCGTTTCGAGGACGAGGGCCCGCGCCTGCGCAAGGACGGCACCGTCTTCTGGGCGAACGTGGTCATCACGCCGATGTACGACCATCGAGGCGTGCTGCGCGGCTTCGCCAAGGTGACGCGCGACATGACGGAGAAAAAGCGCGTCGAGGCGCTGGAGATCGCCGACCGCCAGATGCACGAATTCCTCGCCGTCCTCGCGCACGAGCTGCGCAATCCGCTCGCGCCGATCGCGAACGCGCTGACGCTGCTCGCGCGCAAGCCCGCCAGCGATCCTGCCGAGATCTGGGTGCGCGAGGTGCTTGCGCGCCAGACGGCGCAGCTCGGGCGGCTGGTCGAGGACCTGCTCGACGTGAGCCGCATCACGCGCTCGGCGCTGGTGCTGGACCGGCGCCCGGCCGACGTGCGCTCGATCCTGCGGCACGCCGCCGACGCGTCCATGCAATGGTTCGAGCAGAGGCACCAATCGTTCAACCTGGCGCTGCCGGAAGAGCGACTCGTCGCCGAGGTGGACGAGGTACGGTTGAGCCAGATCGTGCAGAACCTGCTGCACAACGCCGCGAAATACACCGGCGACGGCGGGCGAGTCGAGCTCAGCGCTTCGCGCGAAGGCGGCGACGTGGTGATTCGCGTGCGCGACAACGGCATCGGCATGACCGGGGAGATGCTCTCGAGCGCGTTCGAGCTTTTCAAGCAGGCCCAGCAGGGGCTCGATCGGTCGCAGGGCGGCCTGGGCGTCGGACTCACGCTCGTGCAGCGCCTGGTCCGCATGCACAACGGCACCGTGCAGGCGCGCAGCGACGGCCCGGGGCGCGGCAGTGAATTCATCGTTCGCCTGCCGCTACGCCCCGAACCGGCTCGCGTTCAACCCGTCGCTGAACGCTCGGAGTCGCACGAGGGCGGCGCCCGCCGCCGGATCCTGGTCGTCGACGACAACCGCGATGCCGCGCAGGCGCTGCGCTTGCTGCTCGAAGCCGACGGTCATGACGTACAGGTCGCGAACGATGGCCCGAGCGGGCTTGCACGCGCGAAGCAATATCGGCCGGACGTAGCGCTGCTCGACATCGGGTTGCCGCAAATGAACGGCTATGAGCTTGCGCAACGCATGCGCGCGGAGCCTTCGCTCGAAGGAACGCTGCTCGTAGCCGTCACCGGCTACGGCCAGATGCACGACCGTGGCCGCGCCTCGGCGGCGGGCTTCGACCATCACCTGGTGAAGCCCGTGGAGTTCGGCGCGCTGCAGCGCCTGCTGAGGGAAACGGTCTAGAGCCGGGGGCTAGGCGCGCTCGGCGATCAGCACCACATTCGAGCCGCCGAACGCAAAGGAATTCGACATCACCGCGCGCGGCGTCTCCGTGCGTTCAGCCCGCAGCGGCACATGGCGCAGCTTGCATGCCGGATCGGGCTGCTCGAGGAAAGCGGTGGGCGGCAGCCAGCCGTGCGTAAGCGGAAGCAGCGCCGCAGCGAATTCCACCGCGCCGGCAGCGCCGAGGAGATGGCCATGGAGGGATTTCGTCGAGCTGACCGGAATGCGCGCCGCCCGATCGCCGAAGACTACGTTGATGGCCTCGGCTTCGACGACGTCGCCCACCGCCGTCGCCGTGCCGTGCGCGTTGATGTAGCCGATGTCCTCGCCGTTTCTTCCCGCCTCGGCCAGTGCTTCGCGCATGGCGCGCACCTGTCCGTCGCGATCGGGACGCGACATATGGACCGCATCGCAGGAGTTTCCATACCCGGTGACAAAGGCGAGGATCGTCGCCCCTCTTGATCGTGCATGAGACTCGTCTTCGAGCACGAAAGCCGCGGCGCCTTCGCCGAGCACAAGACCACCGCGCCGCCTGTCGAACGGCTTCGAGCTCGCGGCGGGGTTTGCGGCGTCAGCCGGCGCGAGCGTGCGAAGCGCCTGCCATGCGGCGAGCGTCCCGGGCGTGAGCAGCGCTTCGGAGCCGCCCGCGATCATGGCGTCCGCCCGGCCGGCCCGGATTGTGCGCATCGCTTCGCCAAGCGCCATTGCGGAGGAGGAGCAGGCCGTGGCGAAGTTGGCAAACTTTCCTTTCAAGCCGTAGCGCACGGCGACGTTCGATCCCGCCGCGTTATTCATCGCCATCACCACCGTGAGCGGCCGCAATCGCCACTCGTGGGCGCCATAAACGTGCTGGTACGCTCCCTCGAGGGTGTTCGAGCCGCCAAGGCCGGTACCCCAATAAACACCCATGCGCTCGGGCGATGCCTTCGTATCGAGCGAAGCGGTGGCAATGGCCTGGCCGGCCGCAGCGAGCGCGAATTGCGTGGCTCGATCGAGGTTCGCGGCCTCCGCTTCCTTGAAAAGCGCGGCCGGATTCCAGTCGATCATGGCAGCCACCTGGACGCCCGAGCCTTGCGCAATTTCCGGAGGCAGGCGCCGCACGCCCGAACGGGATTCGCAGAGCGCGCGGTAGAAATCTTCGAGGTTGGAGCCGATCGGCGAGACGATCCCGGCTCCCGTCACCGCGACGCGGCGCTCAGCCATGGGGCGCTTCAGGCCTTGCCGGCGGCAGCGAGCGCGGCGGCAACGTGACGCTCGAGGTCACCGAGCGTCTTGATGCCCTTCAGGTCTTCGTCGGAAACGCTGACGCCGAACTCTTCCTCGATCTTGAACATGAACTCGATGAACGAGAGGGAGTCGATGCCGAGGGAGTCGAGCGGCGCCGCAGGATCGAGCGCCGCTGCGTCCAGCGAGAACTCCTTGCCGGCGAGATCCTTGATGCGAGCGAGCGTGTCCATCGAGTGGAAATTATAAAGACGCCATCCCGCGCCGCGTGGGCCGGGTCGAAAAGCCAAAAGCCTTATAATCTGAGGGCTTAGGAACAGCGCCGTGTCGTTATACGCCCTCGGACTGAATCACCAGACCGCACCGCTCGCGATCCGCGAGCGGGTGGTGTTCCATGTCGAGCGACTGCGCGATGCGCTCACCGAGATGCGGCGCACGCTCGTGCGCGAAGCCGCGATTCTTTCCACCTGCAATCGCACGGAGCTTTACGTCGCCGGCGAAGAGCCGGCTGCCGTGGCCCAATGGCTCGCGCGCTATCACCGCTTCGAGCCCGACGGGCTGCGGCCCTATCTCTATACGCTGCCGCGCGAGCAAGCCGTGCGGCACGTGTTTCGGGTGGCCTCGGGCCTCGATTCCATGGTGCTGGGCGAGCCGCAGATCCTTGGGCAGATGAAGGAAGCGGCGCGAGCCGCGGAGTCGGCCGGCACCCTGGGCACGTTGCTGCACAAGCTGTTCCAGCGCTCTTTTGCAGTGGCGAAGGAAGTGCGCTCGACGACGCAAGTGGGCGCCGCCAGCGTGTCGATGGCGGCAGCCGCCGTGCGCCTCGCCGGGCGGATCTTCCCGAGCCTCAAGGACCAGAACGTGCTCTTCATCGGGGCCGGCGAGATGATCGAGCTCTGCGCCACGCATTTCGCGGCGCAGGGACCGGCGCGCATGACGGTCGCCAACCGCACGCTCGAGCGCGCCGAGAAGCTGGCGCACCGCTTTGGCGCGCGCACGATGGAGCTGAAGGGGCTTTCGGACCAGCTGCACGAGTACGACATCATCGTGTCGTGCACCGCATCGTCGTTGCCCATCCTCGGCAAGGGCCTCGTCGAGCGCGCGCTGCGCGCCCGGCGGCGGCGGCCCATCTTCATGGTCGATCTCGCCGTGCCGCGCGACATCGAGCCGGAAGCCGCCGAGCTCGACGACGTCTTCCTCTACAGCGTCGACGACCTCGCGCAGATCGTGAGCGCCAACATCGACGCGCGCCGCTCGTCGGTGGCGCAGGCCGAGGCCATCATCGACGGCCAGGTCGGGCAGTTCATGCACTGGATGCAGGTGCGGCAGAGCGTGCCGCTCATCCGCGCGCTCCGCGGGCGTGCCGACGAGGCCCGCCGCGAGGAGCTCGAGCGCGCGCTGCGCATGCTGGCGCGCGGCGAGGAGCCGGCGAAGGTGATGGACGCGCTGTCGCAGGGCCTCGTGAACAAGCTGATGCACGCGCCCACGCAGGCGCTGAACGAGGCTGCCGGAGCCGATCAGAAGGCGCTCGCGGAAATCGTCGCCCGCCTCTTCAAACTCGGGTGAAACCATCGGTTCGTAGCAAGCTCGACAGCCTGGTCGCGCGCCGCGCCGACTTGGAGCGCCTGCTCGCGGCCGAGGACGCGACGCGCGACATGGAGCGCTTTCGCAACCATTCGCGCGAGTACGCCGATCTGGCAAACGTCGTGGGACTCTACGAGCAGTACCGGAAGGCCGAGGGCGACGCCGAAGCCGCACGCGAGCTCGCGCTCGACGATGAGCTGAAAAACGCGCGCGCCAGCATGGAGGGGCTGGAAGCCGAGCTGCAGAAGGCGCTCCTGCCCAAGGATCCGAACGATGACCGGAACGTCTTCCTCGAGGTCCGCGCCGGCACCGGCGGCGACGAGTCGGCGCTCTTTGCGGGCGACCTTTTCCGCATGTATTCGCGCTATGCCGAGCGCAAGGGCTGGCAGATCGAGCCGATTTCCGAGAGCCCATCGGAGCTCGGCGGCTACAAGGAAGTGATCGTGCGCATCGTCGGGCAGGGCGCCTACTCGAGACTGAAATTCGAGTCCGGCGGCCACCGGGTGCAACGGGTCCCCGAAACCGAGGCGCAGGGACGCATCCACACCTCTGCCTGTACGGTGGCGGTGCTGCCGGAAGCCGATGCGGTGAACGAGGTGGTGCTGAATCCGGCCGAGCTGCGCATCGATACGTTCCGCGCCTCGGGCGCCGGCGGCCAGCACGTGAACAAGACCGAATCCGCCATTCGGGTCACGCACCTGCCGACCGGGATCGTCGTCGAGTGCCAGGACTCCCGCTCGCAGCACAAGAATCGCGAGAAGGCGCTCTCCGTGCTCGCTGCGCGCATCCGGGACAAGCAGCTCTCCGAGCGGCAGGCGAAGACGGCGTCGACCCGCAAATCGCTGATCGGCTCGGGCGACCGCTCCGAGCGCATCCGCACCTACAACTTCCCGCAGGGTCGCGTCACCGACCACCGCATCAACCTCACGCTCTACAAGATCGACCGCATCATGGACGGCGAGCTCGACGAGCTGATCAACGGGCTCGCCACCGAGCACCAGACCGAGCAGCTCACCCAGCTCGCCGAAGAAGCCGCTTGACGGTCGCACAAGCGCTTTCCTGCGGGTTGGATGCCCGCGAGGCGCGATTGCTTCTCGCGCACGCGACGGGCTTCAGCGAGGCCGCTGTTCTTGCGTTTCCGGGGCGCTCTTTGCCGCCGGAGGCGGAGCAGCGGTTCATGGATTTCGCCGCTCGGCGGCGCGACGGGGAGCCGGTCGCCTACATCCTCGGCCGCAAGGAGTTCTACGGTCTGCCGCTCGCGGTGACTCCCGCGGTGCTTATTCCCCGTCCCGAAACCGAACTCCTGGTCGAGCTGGCACTGAAGCGCGATTTCTCCACGGTGCTGGACCTCGGCACCGGTAGCGGCGCCGTGGCACTCGCCATCAAGAAACATCGGCCCGCCGCACGGATGGTGGCGGTTGACGCAAGCGCTGCAGCACTCCAAGTTGCGAAGCGAAACGGTGCCGCCCTTGGCCTCGACGTGGACTGGCGCCATGGCCGGTGGTTTTCGCCGCTCGCAGCCGAGGGATTTGATCTCATCGCGTCCAATCCTCCCTATGTTGCCGCCGGCGACCCGCATCTCGCCGAGCTGCGCCATGAGCCGGCGACGGCGCTCATTTCGGGAGCTGACGGCCTTGATGCGATCCGCGAGATCGTGGCGGCTGCGCCTCGACATCTCGCGAGGGGTGGATGGCTATTACTCGAGCATGGGATAGGGCAGGATCTCGCCGTCCGCGCGTTGCTCGAGCGGGCCGGGCTTGAAGACCTGCGGACCTGGCCCGATCTAGCCGGTATTCCCCGTGTGTCCGGAGGGAAGGCTGTAAAATGACGCCTATGGATATCAAACAACGCATCAAGGAGCAGGTCACCGGTTCGCCGGTCGTGCTCTACATGAAGGGTACGCCGCAGGCCCCGCAATGCGGCTTCTCGGCGCTCGCCGTGCAGGTGCTCACCGCCTGCGGGGTGCGCGACTTCGCGAGCTTCAACGTGCTCGCCGACGCCGAGATTCGCCAGGGCATCAAGGAGTACGCCAACTGGCCCACGATCCCGCAGCTCTACGTCAACGGCGAGTTCGTCGGCGGCTCGGACATCATGCGCGAGATGTACCAGTCCGGCGAGCTGCAGAAGCTCTTAGACGGCGTTTCGCAGAAAGCGTAGGGACGCCTCCACCTGCGAAAGATAGCCGCCGCCGAAGAGGTTCAGGTGGTTGAGCAGGTGATAGAGGTTGTAAAGATGCTTGCGCGTTTCGTAACCCGCCGGCAGCGCGCCATAGGCTGAATGGAACTCCGGCGGGAACCCGCCGAAGAGCTCCGTCATCGCAATATCCGTCTCGCGATCCCCGTAGTACACCGCCGGATCGAAGAGCACCGGCGCGCCGTTCGGCAAGAAGCCGGCATTTCCGCCCCACAGATCGCCATGCACGAGCGATGGCGCCGGCCGGTGCCCTTTCAGCAGGTCGCACACATTGCCGATATCGATGGCGTGGCCGTTGCGCTTCGCGAGCGCCACTTGAGGTTCCATCCGCTGCTTGCGCCAGAACTCGGCCCAACTTGAAGAGCGATCGTTCTTTTGCGGCGTGGCGCCGATGTAGTTATCGCGCGCCCAGCCGAACTGATCGCCAGGGTGCTCGTGCAGCATGGCGAGCATGCGGCCGAGCGCGGCATAGTCGCCACGGGGCTTGAGCGCCACAAATTCCATCAGCAGATAGGCATCGCCGTCGCTCGCACCGTGCGCCAATGGCTCCGGAGCCGTGCAGCTCGCGCTGCGGAGCGCGGCGAGGCCATCGGCCTCGGCGGCGAAGGCATCAGCGAAGCGTGCTTCGTTCACCTTGAGGAATATGCGGCGGCCATTGCGCGTGCCGCGGTAGCAGCGATGGATGCAGCCGCCGCTCACCGACTCGGCGTCGGTGATTCCAAGGTGCTCGAAGTTCAACCGGACGTTAACCGCGTATTCGCGAGGTTGAGACGGTCGACCAGGATGCCGATGAAGGCGCGGTCGAACTTGCTGCGGCACGAGACGCTCGCCTGCTCGAGATCGGCCACGCGGATGCGCAGGAGCCGCGTCTCGGACCCGGCCGCGACGGTCGCGCCGCGCGTCTGGCCGCTGAGCGAAAGGTAGGCCATCTCGCCGAAGCACTCGCCGGCGCCGAGCACCGTGAGGAGCTTCTTGTTCTTCGTCACCCGCATCTCGCCTTCGATGAGGACGCAAAAGAAGTCGCCCGTTTCGCCTTCCCGCACGACCACCGAGCCCGCCGGCGCGCGCTCCCACTGGCCGAGCTTCACGACCTCCCACAGCTCCTGGTCGACGAACGCGGAGAAGAAGCGCATCGTGCGCAACAGCGCGAACTTGTCGGCGTCGCCGAACGTCTCGCGCGCCGCCTCGCCGAGCCCGGTGCGCTTCGCTTCGATCAGGTCCTCGGCGAACTCGTCGCCGCTGTGGTAGCGCTTGGCCGCATCCTTCTGCATGGCGCGCCGCACGATGCGATCGAGCGACGCCGGCACTGCGGCACGCAGCGCCGACGGCGGCACCGGATCGTGCTGCGTGATCTGGTAGATCATGCTGAACTTGTTGGTGGCCTGGAACGGCAGCTTGCCGACGAGGAGCTGGTACATCACGACGCCAAGGGAGTAAAGGTCGCTCCGATGGTCGACCAGTTCCTCGCGGATCTGCTCGGGCGACATGTACGCGGGCGAGCCCACGCCGGTGATCTGCGTGGTCTGCGCGTGGACGTTGAGCGCAAGCCCGAAGTCGCTGATGCGCACATCGACCGCCGATGACGCATAAAGGATGTTTCCCGGCTTGATGTCGCGGTGCGTGACGCCGTGCATGTGCGCGTAGGCGAGGGCGCGGGTGCACTTGAATACGATATCCACGACCTGCTCGAGCGGCAGCAGGCTCTCCGGCGCGCAGAAGCGCTCCATCGTGCCGCCCGGCACGTATTCCATGACGATATAGCCCGAGTCCTCGCCGATGCCCGCGTCGTAGATCTGCGCGATGTGAGGGTGCTCGAGCTTGCCGGCAAGCGAGGCTTCGGTGAAGAAGAGCTTGCGGAACAGGCGTCCCCGCACCGGGTCGCGCAGCGCCTCGGGGAAGATGCGCTTGACCGCCACCTCGCGCCCGCGGAACGGGTCCTGGCAGAGGAACACCTCCGAGGTGGCGCCTTCGCCCAGCTTGCGAAGGACGGGGTAGTTGGCGACATGGTCCATCTAGACGCCTGACAGGCGCAGGTTCGCGGCGGAGAGCCGCTCGACCAGGATGGTCATGAAGGCGCGGTCGAACTTGTGCCGGCAGCTTTCCGAGATCTGCGCGAGCCGCGCCGTCGGGATGGAAATGACGTTCGATTCGGCGCTGACCGTGACGTCGGCGCCGCGGCGATGGTCCTTCTTCGCGAGGTAGGCCATTTCGCCGAAGCATTCGCCGGGCCGCACGACGCCGAGGAGCTTGCCGCGCCGGGTGACCTTCACTTCCCCTTCGGCGAGGATGCAGAAGTCCTCGCCCGCATCGCCTTCCTTCATCAGGGTCTGGCCGGCGTCGGCATGCCGCCAGCTCGAGATGTGCGCCACCTCCCAGAGCTCGGCATCGGAGAAATCGGTGAAGAATGCGAGCGCGCGCAGCGTCTCGAAACGATCCGAATCGGCGAAATCCTGCGCCTTGCGCGCCGCGCTGCGCGAAGCGCTGAACACCTGCGCGAGCTCGCGTGAGAATTCGCCCCAGGTCGGATAGCGGTCGTCCCGCTCTCGCGCCATCGCACGAAGCACGATGGCTTCTACCTCCGGCGGCAGGTCCTTGCGCAGCGCCGACGGCCGCTCGGCCTTGCCGCCGGTGATCTGGTACATGAGGCTGAAGTTGTTCGCGCCCTGGAACGGCAGCCGGCCGGTGAGCAACTGGTACATCGACACGCCGATGGAGTAGATGTCGGTGCGGTGGTCGAGCGGCTGTTCCTTCACCTGCTCGGGCGACATGTAGGCCGGCGAGCCGATCGAGCCGACCTGCGTGGCCTCGCCCTTCGCGATCAAGGCGCCGCCGAAGTCGCTGATCTTCACGTTGGTTTCACCGGTGTGCAGGATGTTGGCGGGCTTCAAGTCGCGGTGCGTAATCCCCAGCCGATGCGCGAACTCGAGCGCGCGCGTGCACTTGAAGGCCATCTCGACGATCCGCGCCGGTGGCAGCAGGCCGTCCACGCGGCAATACCTTTCCAGCGTCCCGCCGTCGACGTATTCCATCACGAGGTAGTGGACCTTCTCCTCGGCCACGGCGTCGTGGATCTGGCAGATATGTGGATGCTGCAGCTTGCCGGCGAGCGATGCTTCGGTCAGGAACAAGCGCCGGAAGAGCTCGCCGCGCTCAGGATCCTGGAAGGTCTCGGGATACGCCACTTTGACCGCCACGTCGCGGTTGTTGAACGGGTCGCGGCAGAGATACACCTCCGACGTGGCGCCCTCGCCGAGCTTGCGAATGACCGGATACTTGCCGACCGTCTCGAGCTTGCCGCGCTCGGCCATCAGGCCCGCGGGAGCCGCTTGCGGGCGCGTGCCGCCGCCTTGCGCACCTGCGCCGGCGCAGTCCCGCCGACGTGGTCGCGCGCGGCGACCGAGCCCTCGGGCGTGAGCAGGCGCTTCACGTCCGGCCCGATCTTCGGCGAGAAGCGCTTGAGCGTTGCGAGCGGCAGGCGCGCGAGGTCCGTGCCGCGGCGCTCCGCCTCGCGCACGGCGCGCGCCACCGCCTCGTGCGCATCGCGAAACGGCAGGCCCTGGCGAACGAGATAGTCGGCGAGGTCGGTCGCGGTCGCGTGCCCCTCGGCGAGCGCGGCGCGCATGGCGCCCGGCACCGGGACGAGCCCGGCCATCATGCCGGCGAAGAGCGCGAGGCAATCCTTCAGCGTATCCACCGAGTCGAACAGCGGCTCCTTGTCTTCCTGGTTGTCCTTGTTATAGGCGAGCGGCTGCGACTTCATGAGTGCGAGCAGCGTCATCAGGCTGCCGACGACACGCGCGCTCTTGCCGCGCGCAAGCTCCGCCACGTCGGGATTCTTCTTCTGCGGCATGATCGACGAGCCGGTGCAGTAGCGGTCCGGCAGCCGAACGAAGCCGAAGCGCGGGCTCGACCAGAGCACGATCTCTTCGGCGAGGCGCGAGAGATGCACCATGGCGAGCGCAGCGCAGCCGCAGAACTCGATCGCGAAGTCGCGATCGGATACGGCGTCGAGCGAGTTCTCGCACAGCGCCTCGAAGCCAAGCTCCCTTGCGACGCGCTCGCGATCGATGGGAAAGCTCGTGCCGGCGAGGGCGGCCGCCCCGAGGGGCAGCCGATTGACGCGGGAACGGCACTCGGCGAAGCGCTCCCGGTCGCGCTCGAGCATCGACACGTACGCGAGCAGATGATGTCCGAAGGTCACCGGCTGCGCGACCTGCAGATGCGTGAAGCCCGGCATGACGAGCGCGGCGTGGCGCTCGGCCTGCGTGAGGAGCGCCCGGATCAGCGCGACGAGCGCCTGGTCGATAGCGTCGATTTCCTCGCGTAGCCAGAGCCGCAGGTCGGTCGCGACCTGGTCGTTGCGCGAGCGCGCCGTATGCAGGCGCTTCCCCGGCTCGCCGGCGAGGGCGGTCAGCCGCCGCTCGATATTGAGGTGCACGTCTTCCGAGTCGACCGACCACTGGAAGGCGCCTTTTTCGATCTCGCGCCGGATCTGCGCGAGGCCGCGCTCGATCGCCGTAAGATCGCGCTTGCTGATAATTCCAGCGGCAGCGAGCATGCGGGCGTGCGCAACCGATCCGGCGATGTCCTGCTTGGCGAGGCGGCGGTCGAAATCGACCGATGCAATGAAGCGCTTTACGCGCTCGTCGACCGGCTCCTTGAATCGGCCGGACCAGGGTTTCGGCTTGCTCGCCATTGGTCCATCAGCTTGAATAAGGTTTAAGAACTGATCGTAACCATGTCCAGTATAAGGCAAAACGCCTATCCGGACCTGCTGCCCGACTTCCGCAACATGGGAGTGATGGCGCGCGTGCTGGTCGCCGTGAATGCGGCTGCGCTCGCCGGAACGTTGTATGCCACGCCGGCAATCGAACCGGGGCTGGAGCGTTTCGTGTATGCCGCGGCATTCCTCGAGCCTTTGCTGCTGATCGAGCTGATGGCTCTCTTCGGCGCGTCGCCCTGGTTTGCGCGGCTGTCCTACCGGCAGGGTTCTGCCGCCATCGTGGCGCTGGTGTGCGTGGTCGCCGGCGTCTATCACGCCATGGTGCGCACGGTCGCCGGCGATACCACGCCGAGCCTCTGGCGCACGCTCGTGCTTGCACTGCTTGTCTCGGCGACGCTCCTCGCTTACTTCCGATTGCATACCAAGGCATTTTCGCCGGCGCTCGCCGAAGCGCGCCTGCAAGCGCTGCAAGCGCGCATCCGTCCGCACTTTCTCTTCAACAGCCTGAACGCGGTGCTCGCGCTCATCCGCCGGGATCCGAAGCGCGCCGAGCGCACGCTCGAAGACCTGGCCGACCTCTACCGGACGCTGATGGCCGATGCCCGCCAGTTCGTGCGCCTGGCCGATGAGGTGGCGCTGCTCGAGCGCTATGCCGAGATCGAGCAATTGCGCTTGAGCGATCGGCTGCGCGTCACGTGGGAAATCGAAGCCGCGCCGATGGACGCGCTGCTGCCGCCGATGGTCCTGCAACCACTGCTCGAGAACGCGATCTATCACGGGGTCGAGCCCGGCACCGGCATCGGTGACGTGCGCGTGCGCGTCGAGCGCCGCGGCGAGCGCGTGCACGCTGCGATCGAGAATCCGCATCTCGAGACGGGCGGACAGAGGGCGGGCAATCGCATGGCGCTCGACAACATCCGGGAGCGGCTTGCGCTCTTCTTCGACGCGGAAGCCCGGCTCGAGACGCGCATCGCGAACGGTCGCTACCGCGTCGACATCGAGATTCCTTACCGACGGGCATGATTCGGGTCTTCATCGCAGACGACGAGGCGCCGGCACGCGAGCGCATGAAGGAGCTCCTCCAGGACATCGCGGGCGACGTGCCGAGCGTCGTGGCGGGCGAGGCGGCGAACGGCGAGGAGGCGCTCGAGCGCCTGCCGGCGAGCAACGCCCAGGTGCTGCTGCTCGACATCCGCATGCCGGGCATGGACGGCCTCGAGCTCGCGCGGCACGTGACAGCGCTCGAGAACGCGCCCGCCGTGGTATTCGTCACCGCGCACGACAAGCATGCGGTGGAGGCTTTCGATCTGAACGCGCTCGACTATCTGCTGAAGCCCGTGCGTGCGGCGCGGCTCGCGGCGGCGCTCAGGAAGGCCGCTGCCGGCGGTGCCCCTCGCCGCGAAAGCCTGGCGCGCGCGGCGGGCGCGCCGCGCGAATATCTTTCGGTCGCCGAGCGCAATCGCATCGTGCTGGTGCCGGTGCGCGACATCCTGTTTTTGCGCGCCGAGCAGAAGTACGTCACCGTGCGCACGAAGGCCCGCGAGCACCTGATCGAGGAATCGCTGATCGCCCTTGAGCGCGAGTTCAGCGGAGCCGATCTGCCCTATCCGTTTGTGCGCATCCACCGCAACTGCCTCGTCGCGCGCGCCGCGATCCGCGGCTTCGAGCGCACCGGTGGCGGAGAGGAAGAAGCGCACTGGCAGGTGGCGATCGACGGCCTGACGGAGCGCCTGCCGGTCAGCCGCCGGCAGTGGCCGACGGTGCGCGAGCTGATCGCCGAGCGGCCGTGAAGAAGCTCACCATCGCCACCCGTCGCAGCCGGCTCGCCTTGTGGCAGGCCGAGCACATCAAGCACGAGCTCGAGCAGCGGCATCGCGGCCTGACGGTCGAGCTGATGCCGATGAGCACGCGGGGCGACGAGATCCTTGACCGTAGCCTGGACAAGGTCGGGGGCAAGGGCCTGTTCGTGAAAGAGCTCGAGACGGCGATCGCCGATGGACGCGCCGATCTTGCCGTGCACTCGATGAAAGACGTGCCCGCCGAGCTGCCCGCGGGCTTCATCCTGGCGGCGATCACCTCGCGCGAAGACCCGCGCGACGCGCTGGTATCCAAGCGCTTTGCAAAGCTCGCCGACATGCCGGCCGGCGCCGTGGTGGGCACTTCCAGCCTGCGGCGGGCGGCGCAGGTCAAGGAGCGGCATCCGGGGCTGGAGGTCGCGCTCCTGCGCGGCAATGTCGAGACGCGGATCGCGAAGCTCGATCGAGGCGAGTACGACGCCGTCGTCCTCGCCGTCGCCGGTCTCGTCCGGCTTGGGCTTGGCGGGCGAATCCGCTCGCGCCTTTCGCTCGAGGAGAGCCTGCCCGCTCCGGGACAAGGCGCTCTCGGCATCGAGTGCCTGGCGGCGCGCAACGACGTACAGGGCGTGCTCGCGCCGCTCGCCGATGCGAGCACGGCGCTCTGCGTTCGCGCCGAGCGCGCGGTCAGCCGTGCTCTCGGCGGCAGTTGCACTCTGCCGCTCGGCGCGCATGCCGTGATGCAGGACGGAACGCTCAAGCTCGATGCGCTCGTCGCGTCCGCCGACGGCCGGCGCGTGCTGCGCACGACCGCCAAAGGGCGCGATCCCGAGCGAGTCGGAGCGGAGGCGGCGCGTGCACTGCGCGAGCAAGGGGCGGATGCGGTCCTCGCTGCGCTGAAATGAGCCTTGCCGGGCGCGGCGTAGTGTTGACGCGGCCGCGCGATCTCGCGGCGGCGTTCGCCCAGCGGATCGAGAGCCGCGGCGCGCGCGCCATCATCTTCCCGAGCATCGAGATCCAGCCTTTGCCTGCGCCCAAGCAGCTGCGGGACATCGCAGCCTTTGAGCTCGTCATCTTCGTCAGTCCCTCGGCCGTGCGCGTCGCCGAACGGATGCTGCCGCCCTGGCCCGCGACGGTAAAGGCGGTGGCCATCGGCTTCGGCACCAAGCGCGAGCTCGATCGGCTAGGGGTCGCTCCGGTCATCGTGCCGCAGGAGGGCGCCGACAGCGAAGCAGTGCTCGCCGCCCCCGAGATGCAGCAGGTGGCGGGCAAGCGCGTGCTGATCGTTCGCGGCGACGATGGGCGGCCGCTCCTCGGCGACACGCTTGCCGCACGAGGCGCCGCGGTGGAATACGCGGAGTGTTATCGGCGCGCGCGCCCGCACGCCGATCCGTCGCCCCTGCTCGCCGCCTGGCGGCGGGGCGAGGTCGATGCCGTCGTCGCGCTCTCCGCGCTGGCGCTCGGCAACTTCGTCGAGATGACGCAGGGCACGCTGGCCGCGGCCACGCCGTTCTTCGTCTCGCACGAGCGCATCGCGCGTCACGCCCGCAGCCTCGGCGTCAGGGAACTGATCGTCGCCGAGCCGGGCGACGATGCGATGATCGAGCGGCTGGTAGCATATTTCGATGGCAGAGACTGAATCGGCCTCGGGCGCTTCGCGCACCGTCCTCCTCGCCGTGATTGCCGTGGTGCTGGCGGCGGGGCTCGCCGCCCTGTCATGGCTCGATGCGCGTCATCGCATCGCCACGACGCAGGAGGAGCTCGCGCACCGGCTGCGCGAGATCGAGTCGGACGCGCGCGAAGCGCGTTCGATCGCGCGCCAGGGGCAGGAGGCGCTGCGCGAATCGCAGGCGCGCCTCGCCCAGCTCGAAGGCAAGCTCGCCGAATCGCAGAGCCAGCAGCTCTCGCTGGAAGCGCTCTACCAGGAGCTGTCGCGCAACCGCGACGAGTGGCAGCTGGCCGAGATCGAGCAGGTGCTGGCGATCGCCTCCCAGCAGCTGCAGCTCGCGCGCAACGTGCGCGCGGCGCTCCTCGCGCTGCAGCTTGCCGATGCGCGGCTCGCCCGCTCCGATCGACCGCAGTTCGCACCGATCCGCCGGGCGATCGCGCGCGACATCGAGCGCCTCAAGGCCGTGCCGGCAGTGGATTTTGCTTCGGTCACCGGGCGCATCGACAACCTGGTCGCGAGCATCGATACGCTGCCGCTCGCCTTCGAGGAGCGTACCGAGCGCCTGCCGCCCGCGAAGGCTGCCGCCCCGACCGACCGTGGGTTCCTGGCGCGGCTGGGCGCCGAGGTATGGAGCGAGATGTCGGCGCTCGTCGTGGTGCGCCGCATCGACTCCCCGGAGCCGCCGCTGCTGCCGCCCTCGCAAGCTTATTTCGTGCGCGAGAACCTGCGCCTGCGTCTCCTGAACGCACGCGCATCGCTGCTTGCCCGCGACGAGGCCGGCTACCGGGAGGACCTGCGGGCGTCGCTCGCCTGGGTGCAACGCTATTTCGACGGCCGCTCGAAAGGCACGGTCGACGCCGTGGCTCAGCTGAAGCAGCTCTCGACGGTCTCGATCAGCTTCGAGATGCCGACCATTTCCGAGAGCCTCGACGCCGTGCGCGGCTACAAATCGCGCCGCGAACGGAATTCTGGATGAGGTCGCTCTTCTGGTTGCTGGCGGTATTTGCCGCGGCCGTCGCGCTCGTCGTCCTCGGGCGCGTCAACGCCGGGTATGTGCTCTTCGTCTATCCGCCCTGGCGCGTCGAGTTCACCATGCTCGCGTTCGCCATCGCCGCAGCGGCGTGCTTCTTCATCGTCTACGCGGCATTCCGGCTTCTGGGCCAGGCCGTCTCGCTTCCCACCACGGTGCGCGCTTATCGCGCACGCCGGCGCCGGGAGCGCGCGCATGGCGCACTCGCCGCCGCGCTGCAGGCGTACTACGAGGGCCGCTATCGGCGGGCGGAGAAGGAGGCGGCGCTCGCGTTCGAGATCGGCCCGGTACCGGGGCTCGCCGCGCTGCTCGCGGCGCGCGCTTCGCACCAGCTGCGGGACTTCGATCGCCGCGACCGCTGGCTCGAGCGCGCGGACGGCTCCGGCGAGCGCATGCAGACCGCGCGCCTGGTGAGCCGCGCGGAACTCGCGCTGGAGGAACGCGACTTCGGCGCGGCGCGCGACGCGTTGCGCGACCTGCAGACGAGCGAACCGCGCCATATTCCGACCGCACGCATGCTCCTGCGGGCGGCACGGGGAACCGGCGCGTGGGACGAGGTGCTGCGGCTCGCCGGACAGCTTCTCAAGCGCGACGCCATCGCCCCGGCGCTCGCCGAGGAATACAAGGTGCAGGCGAACGTGGAGCTGCTGCAGCGCTCATCCGACGACGCCGAGGATTTCGAGCGGCGCTGGCGCCAGATTCCGGCGCGCGACCAGCTGCACCCGCGCGTCGCGGCTGCGGCCGCGCGCCATGCCACCGCGCTCGGCAAAAGCGCGCTCGCGCGCGAGATCCTCGAGCATTCGCTCGCCGCCGAGTGGCATTCCAAGCTGATTGCGCTTTACGGCGAGCTGCCGCCCCAGGCGAGCACGGTCGAGCGCGCCGAGGAGGCGCGCCTTCGCATCGAGCGCGCCGAAAGCTGGCTCGCCGAGCGCAACCGCGATCCCGAGCTCCTCGCCGCGCTCGGCCGGCTGTGCGCGCAGGCCGAGCTGTGGGGCAAGGCGAAGAGCTTCCTCGAGGCGAGCGTCTCGTTCGAGGAAAGCCGCGCTGCGCACCTCGAGCTCGCCCGCCTCGCCGAGCGCCTGGGCCAGGCGCCTGACGCGCACCGGCACTTCCGACGCGCCGCCGAGCTGCCTTAGACCCAGTCCTTGGGGGCGAGGAAATCCTTGTAGAGCGCTTCTTCCGGGGAGCCGACCTCAGGCTTCCAGTCGTAGCGCCACTCCGCGCGCGGCGGCATCGAGACGAGGATCGACTCGGCGCGTCCGCCCGATTGCAGGCCGAACAGCGTGCCGCGGTCGTACACGAGGTTGAACTCGACGTAGCGCGCGCGCCGATAGGCCTGGAACGCGCGCTCGCGCTCGCCGAAAGGCGCGCTCTTGCGCCGCTGCACGATGGGCAAATACGCGGGAAGGAAATGCTCGCCGACCGAGCGCATGAGCGCGAAGGAGTGATCGAAATTCCGGTCGGCGAGGTCGTCGAAGAAGATGCCGCCGATGCCGCGCGGCTCGCGCCGGTGATTGAGATAGAAGTACTCGTCGCACCACTTCTTGTACCGGGCGTAGTACTCCGCGCCATACGGGGCGAGCGCATCCCGGCAGGTCGAATGGAAGTGGCGCGCGTCCTCGGCGAAGCCGTAGTACGGCGTGAGATCCATGCCGCCGCCGAACCACCAGGCGTCCCCGGCGCTGAAGTAGCGCACGTTCATGTGCACGGTCGGGCAATACGGATTGCGCGGATGCAGCACGAGCGAAAGGCCCATCGCATCGTAGCTGCGGCCGGCGAGCTGCGGCCGCGAGGCGCTCGCGGAAGGCGGCAATGCCGTGCCTTGCACGCGCGAGACGTTGACGCCGGCGCGCTCGAAGAAGCCCCCTTCTTCCAGCACGCGCGTCTCGCCGCCGCCGCCCTCCGGGCGCCTCCACGCATCCCGGCGAAAGGGCTTCCCGTCCTCCGCTTCCAGCGCTGCCGCGATGCGCTCCTGCAGTCCGGTGAGGAAATCGTGCACTGCGCTCGCGTTCATTTCTTCTTCAGCCCCCGATGGCCGATGTCGCGGCGGAACTGCATGCCGTCGAAGCGGATCCGGTCGACGGCTTCATACGCGCGCGCGCGCGCAATACGCAGAGCGTCGCCGAGCGCGGTCACGCAGAGGACGCGGCCGCCATTGGTGAGGACTGCATCGCCCTGCACCTTGGTGCCGGCATGGAACACGCGGCAATCCTCAGCCGGCGGCGGAATCCCCTCGATGCGGTCGCCCTTTCGCGGCTCGTCCGGGTAATTTGCCGCGGCGATCACCACGCCGAGCGCGCAGCGCCGGTCCCACCGGGCCTCGGCTTGGTCGAGGGTGCCGGCGAGCGCGTGCTCGATCAGCTCGAGCAGGTCGGATTTCAAGCGCAGCATGATGGGCTGCGTCTCGGGGTCGCCGAGCCGGCAGTTGAACTCGAGGGTCCGCGGATTCCCGGCGGCGTCGATCATCAGCCCGGCGTAGAGGAACCCGACGTAGGGATGGCCGTCCTCGGCCATGCCGCTGATGGCCGGCTGGATGATCTCGCGCATGACCCGCGCGTGGACCTTCGGCGTGACGAGCGGCGCGGGCGAATAGGCGCCCATGCCGCCGGTGTTCGGCCCCTCGTCGCCGTCGCGCAAGCGCTTGTGGTCCTGGCTCGTCGCGAGCGGCAGCACATGCGTGCCGTCGCTCATCACGATGAAGCTCGCTTCCTCGCCGGCGAGGAACTCCTCGATCACCACGCGGGCACCCGCGGGGCCGAAGCGGCGCTCGCCGAGCATGGCGTCGATCGCGGCGTTCGCTTCTTCCTTGCTTTGCGCGACGACGACACCCTTGCCTGCGGCGAGGCCATCCGCCTTGACCACGATCGGCGCGCCCTGCTCGGCGACGTAGGCCTTCGCCGCCGCCGCATCCTGGAACGTCTTGTAGCGCGCCGTCGGCAGCTTGTGGCGCACCATGAAGCGCTTGGCGAAATCCTTCGACGACTCGAGCTGCGCGGCGGCGCGCATCGGGCCGAAGATCTTCAAGCCGGCGTCGCGAAACGCGTCGACCACGCCTTCGGCGAGCGGGGCCTCCGGCCCCACCACGGTCAGCTGGATGTTCTCGCGCCGGCAGAAATCGATCAGCTCCCGCGTCCCTGAAAGCGGCGCGTTCTCGACGCCGGTTTCGCTCGCGGTGCCGCCATTGCCGGGCGCCACGTAGACCTTCTGCACGCGCGGGCTCGACGCGAGCTTCCAGGCGAGCGCGTGCTCGCGGCCGCCTGAGCCGATGACGAGGAGCTTCATTCAGTGCCGGAAATGGCGCACGCCGGTGAACACCATGGCGATGCCGTGCTCGTCGGCCGCGGCGATCACCTCGTCATCGCGCACGCTGCCGCCGGGCTGGATGACGGCCTTCGCCCCCGCCTGCGCCAAGGCATCCAGGCCGTCGCGGAAAGGGAAGAAGGCGTCGGACGCGACCGCGGAGCCCTCGAGGGAGAGCTTGGCCGCCTGCGCTTTCAGTGCCGCGATGCGCACGCTGTCGACGCGGCTCATCTGCCCCGCGCCTACGCCGAGCGTCGCGGCGTCGCGGCAGAAAACGATGGCGTTCGACTTGACGAACTTGGCCACGCGCCACGCGAAGAGCAGGTCTTGCCATTCGCCCTCGCTCGGCTGCCGCCGGGTGGCGACCTTGACGTCCTTGCGCTCCACGATGCGCACATCCGAGCTCTGCACGAGCAGCCCGCCGCCGATGCGCTTGTAGTCGTGCGCCTGCACGTCGCGCGCGAGCGGCACCTCGAGGATGCGCAGATTGGCTTTCGCGCCGAGGATCTTGAGGGCTTCCGGCTCCACGCGCGGCGCGATGACGACTTCGGCGAACTGCTTCGCCACCGCTTGGACGGTGGCGGCGTCGAGCGCGCGATTGAATCCCAGGATGCCGCCGAAAGCCGACACCGGATCGGTGGCGAAGGCCTTCTCATAGGCGGCTGGCAGGCTTGCTGCCGTGGCAACGCCGCAGGGATTGGCGTGCTTGATGATGACGCAGGCCGGCTCGGCGAATTGCTTGACGCATTCCCACGCCGCATCGGCGTCGGCTAAGTTGTTGTAGGAGAGCTCCTTGCCCTGCACCTGGTGATAGCCGGCGAGCGAGCCCGGGACCGGCCGCGCATCGCGATAGAAAGCGGCGCTCTGGTGCGGGTTCTCGCCGTAGCGCATGTCCTGCAGCTTCTTGAACTGCAGCGTCAGAACCTCCGGGTATTCCGCCCGCTTGCCGTTGAGCGAGGTCAGGTAGTTCGCTATGGCGCCGTCGTACGCGGCGGTGTGCGCAAAGACTTTTTTTGCGAGCGCAAAGCGCGTTTCCGCGGACACCGAGCCGCGGGTGCGGATCTCGTCCAGAACGCGCGGGTAGTCGGCCGGATCGACGATGGCGGCCACGCTGCCGTGGTTCTTCGCGGCCGCGCGCAGCATCGCGGGACCGCCGATGTCGATGTTCTCCACCGCATCCTCGAGCGGACAATCGGGATCGGCGACCGTCGACTCGAACGGATAGAGGTTCACCACCAGGAGCTCGATCGGCTCGATGCCCGCCGAGGCGATGGCAGCGCGGTGCTTCGCATCCTCGGTGCGCGCGAGCAGGCCGCCGTGGATCTTCGGGTGCAGCGTCTTCACGCGGCCGTCGAGCATCTCCGGGAAGCCGGTGTAGGCCGAGACCTCGGTGACGGCGAGCCCCTCGCGCGCGAGCAGCGCCGCGGTGCCGCCGGTGGACAGGAGGGCAAAGCCCGCGGCGCTCAGGCCGCGGGCGAATTCGACGATGCCCGATTTGTCGGAGACGCTGACCAGCGCCCGGCGCGCATTGGACACTAAGGCGTCGACACTATCCCTTGATCCGCAGCTGCTGCATTTTCTTGCGCAGCGTGTTGCGGTTGATGCCGAGCATCTGGGCGGCGAGCGACTGGTTGCCCTCGGCATGGCCGAGCACGGTCTCGATCATCGGCTTCTCGATGTTCTTCAGCACCATGTCGTAGATCGACGTAGGCTGCTCCCCGTCCATGTCCTTGAAGTAGCGCTCGAGCGAACGCTTCACGGCGTCGTGCAGCTCGTTCGTGCTGCGAGTCATGCGGCAAGTCTTTCGAAGTAGTCGTTCACTGCAGCGCGCTGCGCCTGCGCCGCGGTGATGCTGTTCACGGCGCTGCGCAGGCTCTCTCCTCCCGGCAGCTCGCGTACCGTCCAGCCGATGTGCTTGCGGGCGACGCGCGTGCCCTGCTCGTCGCCATAGAGATCGTACAACCCGTCGAGGTGCTCGACGAGTACCGCCGCCATCTCGCGCGGCGCGGGCGGCGCAAGGCGCTCGCCGGTGGCGAGATAGTGCGCGATTTGCCGGAAGAGCCAGGGCCTGCCCTGCGCGGCGCGGCCGACCATGATGCCGTCCGCCCCCGTCCGCTCGAGCACTTGCTTGGCGTGCTCCGGCGTCGCGATGTCGCCATTTGCCACCACCGGGATGCGAAGGCGCGACTTCACTTCTGCGATGGTGTCGTATTCGGCGTTGCCTTCGAACATGCAGGCGCGGGTGCGCCCGTGGATGGCGAGCATCTGGGCGCCGGCCGCCTCCACCAATCGGGCGATGCGCACGGCGTTGCGCCGCTCGGGGGTTGGCCCGGTGCGGATCTTGACCGTGACGGGCACGTCGACCGCAGCCACCACGGCTGCGACGATGCGCGCGACCAATTCTTCGTTGGCGAGCAGCGCGGAGCCCGCCGCTACGTTGCAAACCTTCTTCGCCGGACAGCCCATGTTGATGTCGATGATCTGCGCGCCGCGCTCGACGTTGAAGCGCGCAGCATCGGCAAGCATCTGCGGATCCGATCCGGCGATCTGCACCGAAACCGGGCCGGGCTCGCCGGCGTGATCCATGCGCAACAGTGTCTTGCGCGAGCTGCGCAGCTCGGGGCGCGAAGAGACCATCTCGGAGACGGCGAGCGCGGCGCCGTAGCGCCTCGCAAGGCGACGGAAAGGGCGATCGGTGATGCCGGCCATCGGCGCAACGAAAACTCTGTTGGCGAGCGCGTAGGCGCCGATCTTCATTGCAGGGCTATGACGAGCGAAGGGGAGCGAATTTTATACCGCAAATCTTTTTTCAGGGAAGCGCGCCGGCACCGAAAATCATGCGGCGTGCAAAAAAGCGTCGCGGCCCCGGAAAGATATCGAGCGCCGTCAGCGCCGCACCGCGTGCCGCGCGCAATAAAGTGTTATCTCCGGCAAAGCCGGCGGCAAGAAAATCGGTGACGCGAATCGTTGCGCTCGCATCGAGCCTGCGCTGCGCTGCGAAACGCGCAAGCGTCGCTGCCGAGATCTCGGGCGCCGATCGCAGGATGCGGGCGAGATCCCAGGCGTCGCGCAGCCCGAGGTTCAGGCCTTGACCCGCGACCGGATGCAGCGTCTGCGCGGCGTTGCCGATATAGACCTCGTTTCCGTCGACTCGCGCGCCGCGCACTTTCAACGACAGCGGCTGGAGGGCGCGTTTCTCGATTCTCGTGCCCGAGCCGATCGCGTTTCCGGCAGAGGCCTGGAGGGCCTGGAGGAATTCCGTCTCGGTCGCTGCGGCTAGGCGCTGCGCCCGTTCCGGACGCATGCTCCATATGAGGGCATAACGACCTTCGTAGGGCAGGAGCGCAAGCGGACCTTCCGGCGTGAAGCGCTCGAACGCCGTCACCGTCGCGGGCGGCTCAGCGCTGAGCAGGCCAACGATCGCGTCCTGCGCATAGCGCTTGCCTTCCTCGTGCGGCGAGCCCTCGGCGTGCACGATGCAGGTTGCCGTCTCCGCCTCGCTCGTCGTGTGCACTTGCGTGCGGAGTTGAGCGAGCAGCGCCGCATACTCGGTGACATAGCCGAGCGCAGGCACGCCGGCATCCGCGGCGTCGAGGCGTGTGCGGCCGAAGCTGCCGGCTTGCGTCACCAGGATGCGCTCGATCGGAGTGACCACGAGTCCGTCCCACGCGCCGAGGCGCTCGAGGATCAACCGGCTCGCATACGAGAGTGCAATGGGACGAAAGCCGGGCGGCGCCGACGCCTGCTCGAGCAGCGCGATGCGTAAGCCGGAAGTTCGCAGGGCGAGCGCGAAGGCACAACCGACCGGCCCGGCACCTCGAATGAGCACATCAAGTTTCATTTTCTCGATGCGAGTTGTGCTCCAAGTTCCGCGAGGCGCTCTGCGGTCCCCACGTCCTGCCACAGCCCGTCAAATACCTCCGCCGAGATGCGCCGCTCGTCGGCGCCGCTCCTGAGGAGCGGTGCGAGCGGTGCTTTGTCGCCGCGCCGCACCGATCGGACGAGTTCGGGCGACATGACTGCGACGCCCGAGTAAGTGTAGCGCGGCGTTCCCTCGTTACCGAGCATACGCTCCCGGAGGGAGAAGTCGCCCTGCGCGCGGTGCGCAGGGTTGGGTATCAGCACGAGGTGCGCAAGCTTGTCGCCGACATCAAAGGAGAGGAGCGGCCGGAAGTCCACTTCGCAGTAGATGTCCGCGTTGACGAGCAGGAATGCTGCGGCGCCGAGGAGGGGCAGGGCCTGCGCGATGCCGCCCGCAGTCTCGAGCGGCTCTGCCTCGCGCGAGTATTCGACGCGCAGCCCGAAGTGCCTGCCGTCGCCGACATAGTCGACGATCTGCTGCGCGAGATGCGACACGTTGATGACTGCCTCGCGGCAACCGCTTGCCGCGAGCCGCTCGAGATGCCAGGCGATGAGTGGCTTGCCGCCAACGGCGACGAGCGCCTTCGGAGTGTGGTCGGTGAGGGGGCGCAGACGCTCGCCGCGGCCGGCCGCGAGGAGCATCGCCTTCATGCCTGGACCTCGTCGAGCAGGCGGGCGAGGGGCACGAGCTCGCGGTAGCGCTGCGCCACCGGGCGCGCGTACGCGAGAAAGCGCGGCGTATCGGCGAGGTATTTCGGCTTGCCGTCGCGGTAGTTGATGCGCGCAAAGATCCCCAGCACTTTGAGATGGCGTTGCAGCCCCATCCATTCGAGGGCGCGCCAGAATTCGCCGAAATCGTGCTCGACGGGAAGGCCGGCACCCTTGGCCTTCTGCCAATAGCGCACGCTCCAGTCGAGCACGCGCTCCTCTTCCCAGCTGATGAACGCGTCGCGCAGCAGCGATACGACGTCATAGGTAATCGGGCCCGTCACCGCGTCCTGGAAGTCGAGCACTCCAGGATTGGGCTCGCTCACCATGAGGTTGCGCGGCATGTAGTCGCGGTGGACGTAGACGGCGGGCTGCGCTAGAGCGCTTCTTACGAGCAGCGCAAAGATCGCCTCGAGCGCCTGCGCCTGCGCTGCGCTCAAGGTCTTCCGGCGATGACGCGCGACGTACCACTCGGGGAAGAGATTCATCTCGCGCCGCAGGAGCGCCTCGTCGTACGGCGGCAGCTCGCCGGGTCGCGATGCCAGCTGCCAGCGGATGAGGGCATCGGTCGCATCCGTCATCAGCGCGCCGGCAGTGGCGCCGTTCAGCTCAGCGAGATACGTGCGCGTGCCAAGATCGGACAGCAGCAGAAAGCCGCTCGGCAGGTCTTGCGCATGCACCGTGGGCGCATGCACGCCGGCGTCGGCGAGCATGCCCGCGATGCGCACGAAAGGGCGGCAGTCTTCCTTGTCGGGCGGCGCATCCATGGCGATGAACGTGCGGCCATCGTCGAGCGTGGCGCGAAAGTAGCGCCGGAAGCTCGCGTCTTCGGAGGCTGGAGTGAGGGTGAAGCGAGCGCCGCGCAGCTGCGTTGCAAGCCATTGCTCGAGCCGAGTGCGGCGTTCGTCGGCTATCATTGAAAATTCTAACATCCGACAAAAAACGAACGAGCGCTTGATGTTGCTTCGCCTGGCGACGCTCGCGATCGCGCTGGCCGCCACCGCAAGCGTACGCGCCCAGTCCGACTCGGATGCCACCACGATCGACGCGCAGAAGATCGAGGGCGTGAGCGACCTCGAGGTGAGCGCACGCGGCGCGGCCGAGATCCGGCATGGCAACGTCGCCGTGTTCGGCGAGTTCCTGCGCTACAACCGCGAATTCGGCGAGATCGAGGGCGAGGGCGGCGTGCGGCTGCAGGCCGGCCTCGATCGCTTCTTCGGTCCGTCGCTCTACTACAACCTGCTCGACGATACCGGGTCGGTCCAGCAGCCGCAGTTCCAGCTGCAGGGCGAGCGCCCGGCGCGCGGCAGCGCCGATCGCATCGAGTTCGCCGGCAAGAGCAAGTATCGCCTGTTCGCTGCGCGCTTCACGACCTGCAAGCCCGGGCAAGACGACTGGTTCCTCGAGGCGCGGGAGCTCGACCTGGACTACGAGGCCGACGAGGGCCGGGCCGACCATCCGCGGCTGCGCTTTTTCGACCATACGTTGTTCGCTTTCCCGCATGCCGGCTTTCCCCTCGAGAACCGGCGCCGCAGCGGCTTCCTCGTGCCTTACTACTCACAGACCAGCCAGCGCGGCCTCGAATTCGGCATTCCGTATTACTGGAACATCGCGCCCGAACGGGATGCGACCTTTACGCCCGTATTGATGGCGCGGCGCGGGTTCCAGTTGAAGAGCGATGTTCGCTACATGCAGCCGCAGCACGTCGGCGAATTGCGTTACGAATACCTGCCCGACGACCCCGTGTTCGGGCGCACGCGCACCGGTCTTTCGTGGGTGCATACGCAGAACTTCTCGCCCGGCTTCATGGGGCAGATCGACTACAACAAGGTCTCGGACGAGCGCTACTTCGTCGATCTTTCGAGCCAGGTGAAACAGGTATCGACCGGCAACCTGCCGCAGGACATGTTCGCCGTGAAGAACGGCCTCTTTCGCGGCGGCTCGTACTACGCCCAGGCCCGTCTCGAGCGTTTCCAGACGCTGCAGGATCCGCTTGCGCCGATCCTGCCGCCGTACTGGCGCCTGCCGCAGCTCAACGCCTCGGCGAGCTATAACGACATCGTCGGCCTCTTCGATACCGTCCTGCCCGGCGAATACGTTCGCTTCCAGCATCCGACGCTAATCGAAGGATCGCGCGCCACCTTCGCACCGATCCTCAGCATGCCGCGCATTTCGCCCGGCTGGCACGTGACCCCAAAGGCGGGCGTGCGCTACACGAGCTACGAGCTCGACCGCGCCGATTCCGCCGTGTCGACCCATCCCTATGTCGCCATCCCCTGGTTCAGCGTGGACAGCGGGCTCGTGTTCGAGCGCCAGGCGCGCTGGTTCGGCGAGGGCTATACCCAGACGCTCGAGCCGCGGCTCTTCTACGTGCGCGTGCCCTACCACAACCAGGACAACATTCCGCTCTTCGATACTGCGCTCGCGGACTTCAACTATCCGCAGCTCTTCACGGAGAACCGCTTCGTCGGCGGCGACCGCTTCGGCGACGCCAACCAGGCGACGCTCGCCTTCACCACGCGCTTCCTCCAGACCGACGGGCAGGAGCGGTTCCGCGCCACCCTGGGCCAGCGCTTCTACTTCGAGGAGGAGCGCGTCGCGCTAGCCCCGGGGTCTACGCTGCGGCTTGCGAGCGAGTCCGACGTCCTCGCCTCGATTGGCGGCCACGCGACGGAAGCCTTCAGCTTTGACGCCACCACCCAGTACAACCCCTACAAGAGCCGCGCCGAGCGCTACGGCCTCGCGCTGAAATACTCCCCCGAGATCGCGAAAGTGTTGAACTTCAGCTACCGCTTCCAACGAGACATCCTGCGGCAGATCGATCTCTCGGGACAGTGGCCGGTGGCGCAGGGCTGGTACGCCGTCGGACGCTACAATTACTCCTTCCTCGACCGGCGGCTTCTCGAAGGACTCGCCGGCGCTGAATACAATGCCGGCTGCTGGATCTTCCGCTTCGTCGTGCAACGCCTGCAGGCCGCCGCGGACGTGACGAACACGGCGATCATCTTCCAGCTGGAGTTCACCGGCGTCGGCCAGGTCGGAACTGCCGACCCAACGCAGTTACTAAGGAGAGACGTGCCAGGCTATTCGGTACTCAACCGCACCGACCCGGCGCTGATGCCGCCGAGCATGCAGCCGCGGTTGCCGTTTTCACAGGTATTCTGATGCGCAAGATTGCATTTTTTGTCGCCGCCGTCGCGACGCTGTTCGCTGTCCCCGTCCATGCCGTCACGCTGGTCGACCGCATCGTCGCCGTGGTGAACAAGGACGTCATCACCTACTCGGAGCTCTACACCGCGGTGGGCCAGGCCGAGCGCGAGCTGCGGCGCCGCGGGACGCCCGCGCCGGATCGGCCGGTGCTCGAGCGCCAGATGCTCGAGCGGTTGATCCTCGAGAAGGCGCAGCTGCAGCTCGCGCGGGACTCGGGCGTCCGCGTCGACGATCTGCAGGTCGACCGCGCGGTCGAGCGCATCGCGGCGTCGAACAACATGACGCTTGCCGATTTTCGCCGCACGCTCGAAGCCGATGGCGTCGCCTTCGACGCCTGGCGCAACGACATTCGCCAGCAGATGATCCTCGCGCGCCTGCGCGAGCGCGAGGTGGACAACCGCGTGCAGGTCAGCGAGAGCGAAGTGGACACCTTCCTCGAGCAGGCCAAGTCACGCCCCGACAACGCCGAATACAACATCGCCCACATCCTGGTGCGCGTGCCGGAGGGCGCTAGCCCCGAGCGCATTCGCCAGGCGCGCGAGCGCGCGGAGCAGGCGCTCGGCGAGATCAAGGGCGGCGCCCCCTTCGCGCGCGTCGCGGCAAGCTATTCCGATGCCCCGGATGCGCTGCAGGGCGGGGCGATCGGCTGGCGCAGCCAGGACCGGCTGCCCGAGCTCTTCTCCGGTGCCCTCGCCAAGATGCAGCCCGGGCAGGTGAGCGAGCCCTTGCGCAGCCCCGCCGGCTTCCACCTTCTCGAGCTCGTCGGCCGGCGAGGAGCGGGAACCGAAGCCCCCGTGCAGCAGACACGGCTGCGGCACATCCTGATTCGCACGAACGAGGCGGTGTCGGAGAGCGAGGCGCGGCGCAAGCTCCTCGACCTGCGCGATCGCATCGTCAACGGCGGCGCCGATTTCGGCGAGCTCGCACGACAGTATTCGGACGACGGCACCGCGGCGCGCGGCGGCGAGCTCGACTGGGTCTACCCGGGCGACACGGTGCCCGAATTCGAGCATGCCTATGAGGCCCTCAAGATCGGCGAAGTGAGCCAGCCGGTGCGCACGCCGTTCGGCTATCACCTGATCCAGGTGCTCGAGCGGCGCTCGAGCGACGTCTCTCCCGAGAGGAAGCGCATGCAGGCGCGCCAGGCGCTGCGTGACCGCAAGGCCGACGAGGCCTACCAGGAGTGGCTGCGCCAGCTGCGCGATTCGACCTACGTCGAGCTGCGGCTTGACGAACGCTAAGCGACGCATCGCACTTACTTCCGGCGAGCCCGCCGGCATCGGTCCAGAGCTGTGCGTGCGCCTTGCCCGCGAAGCCGATGTCGTCGTCATAGGCGACAAGTCGCTCCTCGCAGGCGCAGCGCAGATCGAGCATGTCCCGCTCACGCGTCCGGCGGTGCCCGGTCGCCTGGAGGCCGCGAATGCCCGCTATGTACTGGCCGTGCTCGATCGCGCGATTCGCGGCTGCATGACGGGCGAGTTTGCCGCGATGGTGACCGCGCCGGTGCAGAAGAGCGTCATCAACGACGCCGGCATCGCGTTCACCGGTCACACCGAATATCTGGCCGAGCGCTCCGGCACGGCACAGGTGGTGATGATGCTCGTCGGCGGCGGCCTGCGTGTCGCGCTCGCCACGACTCACCTGCCGCTCACCGAGGTACCCGGCGCGATCACGCGCGAGGGCGTGCTCGCTTCACTGCGCATACTGGATGCCGATCTCAAGCGCAGGTTTCGCATCGCGCGGCCGCGCATTCTCGTCGCGGGGCTCAATCCGCACAGCGGCGAATCCGGTCACATGGGCCGCGAGGACATTGAGAGAATCGCGCCGGCGATCGCCGATGCCGTCTCGGCCGGCATCGATGCCAAGGGTCCGATTCCGGCCGACACGCTCTTCGTGCCCGAGCGCGTGCGGCGGGCCGACGCCGTGCTCGCGATGTATCACGACCAGGGCCTGCCGGTGCTCAAGTACGCGAGCTTCGGCCGCGGCGTGAACATCACGCTCGGCCTGCCGTTCATCCGTACCTCGGTCGACCATGGCACCGCGCTTGAGCTCGCCGGCACCGGCCGCGCCGATCACACGAGCCTCGCCGAAGCGCTCAAGCTTGCGATCGACCTCGCCGATGTCGGAACGGCGTCCTCGTAAGAGGTTCGGTCAGCACTTCCTGCATGACCCGCGCGTGCTTGCGCGCATCGTCGACGCCGTTGCTCCTGCGCCGGGCGATCGCCTGGTGGAGATCGGACCCGGCGAAGGGGCCCTTACCGCGCCGCTCATCGAGCAGGCCGGAAAGCTCGAAGCGATCGAGGTGGACCGCGACCTCGCGGCCGATCTCGCGGCCCGCTTTCCACCGTTCAAGCTGACCGTGCACTGCGCCGACGCGCTCGAATTCGACTTCAGTCGCCTGCCCGCGGGGCTGCGCTTGGTGGGCAACCTGCCTTACAACATCTCGACCCCGCTCCTTTTTCACCTTGCGCAGTACGCGAACCGCGTGCGCGACATGCACTTCATGCTGCAGCTCGAGGTGGTGGAGCGAATGGTTGCAGCGCCGTCCACGGCCGAGTACGGGCGCCTGTCGGTCGCGCTGCAGGCGCGATTTGCGATGGAGAAGCTCTTCAACGTGGCGAAGGGTGCGTTCCGCCCACCGCCGCAAGTGGAGTCAGCCGTGGTGCGCCTCCTGCCGCTCGCGCAGCCGCTCCACGTGGATGACGATCTCCTGCGCAAGGCGTTCTCCGCGCGACGCAAGCAGCTGCGCAACGCACTACCGGGCGTCGATTTCGCGCGCGCCGGCATCGACCCGCAACTGAGGCCCGAGAATCTCTCGCCGCAGGACTACGCGCGCATCAGCTCGTCTGGATGAACTCGATCTTGTAGCCGTCGGGGTCCTCGACGAAGGCGATGACCGAGGTGCCGCCCTTCACCGGCCCGGGCTCGCGCGTCACCCTTCCGCCGTTGGCACGCACCTTGTCGCAGGCCCCTTTCACGTCCGGCACGCCGATCGCCACGTGCCCGAAGGCCGTGCCAAGCTCGTAGCGCTCGACGCCGTAGTTGTAGGTGAGCTCGAGGACCGCCTGTCGCTTCTCGTCCTCATAGCCAACGAAGGCGAGGGAGTATTTCTGCTCGGGCCGTTCGGTGGTGCGCAGGAGCTTCATGCCGAGCACCTCGGTGTAGAACTTCACCGAGCGCTGCAGGTCGCCGACGCGAAGCATGGTGTGCAGGAGTCTCATCGTCTTCCTCTCAGGATGGGCAGTGTACGGGCGGAGAGCTCGAGCCGCTCGCGCGCCACGCGCCAGCCGGGATAGAGCCGCTCGAGCAGCGCCCAATAGCGGCGCGAATGATTCATCTCGACGAGGTGCGCCGCTTCGTGCGCCACGACGTAGTCGGCGAGCGCCGGCGCGACATGCGCGAGGCGCCAGGAGAGGCGGATGATGCCCCCCTCCGTGCACACCCCCCACTGGGTCCGTGCATTCGAGATGCCGACGACCGGCGTGGGCAGGCCGAGGAATGCGGCGTAGTGGCCCACTCGCGGGCCGAGCGCCGCCAGGGTTTGTTCCTTCAGCCAGGCGACGAGCACCTCCACCACGCGCCCGCGTGATGAGACGATCAGCCGTCCATCGAGCGCTTGCACCGAACGGCGGCCGCGCTGCACCTCGAGCACATGGGGCACACCGAACACGGGAATGATCTCGCCCGTCGTCCCGCAAAGGACGGTGCCGCGCGGCGTGCTCGCCCATTCGTCGAGCTTGCGGACGATCCACGATTGCTTGTCGCGCAGGAAGCGCTCGATCTCGCGCCAGGAGGCGCGCAGCGGCGCGGCGACGCGCAGCCCGGACGCATCGATTGTGAGGCCGAGCGTGCGGCGGCGACGCCGCGCGAAGCGGTATTCGACGGCGCGGCCGCCGAGCTCGATCAGCAGAGTGCCTTCTGTTGCTCCTCGATCCATGCTTGCGCCATGTCGTTGACCGTTTTCGGGTCGCGCCCGGCGGCGTCGATGCTGGGGCCGATGCGCACGATCACGGTCCCCGGGCGCTTGACGAACGCATTGCGCGGCCAGACAAGCCCCGCGTTGTGCGCGACCGGCACGACCGGTGCGCCCGCAGCCGCGGCGAGCCACGCGCCGCCGAGCTGGTAGGGCCGGCGCTCGCCGGGACGCACGCGCGTTCCCTCCGGGAACACGACGACCCAAAAACCCTGTTCTAGCCGCTCGCGGCCGCGGCGCGCAATCGCACGCAGCGCGGCGACGCCGCGTGAGCGGTCGATCGCGATCGGGCTCATCAGCGCGAGGCCCCAGCCGAAGAACGGGATCCAGAGGAGCTCACGTTTCAGCACATGCACTTGCGGAGGAAAGATGAGCTGGAAGGCCATCGTCTCCCATGCCGACTGGTGCTTGGCGAGGATGACCGCGGGCCGCGCCGGCAGGTGCTCGCGCCCCTGGACCTGCCATTGGATGCCGAGCACGACTTTCGCCAGCCAGACCACGAGCTTCGACCAGCCGGAGATGATCCGGTAGCGCAGCATGCGCGGCAGCGGGAAGGTGGCGAGCGCGATCAATGCGTAGGGCGGCGTGACGAGCGCGAGCGCCGCCGCAAAAAGCGCCGATCGCAGCCAGGTCATGGCGCAAGATGTTCGGCGAACGCGGCGAGATCCGGAAAGACCAGCGTGCCCGGCGGAAGGTTTCCTTCCGCCTGCGTCTTCTTGCCCTTGCCGGTGAGGACCAGCACCGGTTTCGCGCCTGCAGCCGCCGCAGCCTGCACGTCCTTCAGCGCGTCGCCCACCATGTAGGTGTCCTTCAGGGAGACGTTGAAGCGCTGCGCCACCTCGAGGAGCATCCCGGGCTTGGGCTTGCGGCATTGGCAGTTCGCGGCGTCGGTATGCGGGCAAAAGAAGAACGCGTCGATGCGCCCTCCCGCCTGCACGGCGGCGCGCTGCAGCGCGTCGTGGATTTCGAAGAGGCCGCGTGTGGTGATGAGGCCGCGCGAGATGGCCGACTGGTTGGTCGCCACGACCACGCGGTAGTCGGCCTGGGTGAGCCGCGCGATCGCCTCGATCGAGCCCTTGATCGGGCGCCACTCGTCCAGCGACTTGATGTAGTGCTCGCTGTCGTGGTTGATCGTGCCGTCGCGATCGAGGATGACGAGTTTCACGTAGCAAGCTTCGAGAGATCGGCGATGCGATTCATGGTGCCATGCAGCCTGCCGAGGAAGCCGATGCGGTTCGCGCGCACCTGCGGATCCTTGTCCATCACCATGACTTTGTCGAAGAATGCGTCGACCGGCGCCTTGAGGCTCGCCAGTGCGCGCAGTGCGCCGGTGTAGTCGAGCGCGCGAAACGCCTCGTCGACGCCGGGCTGCAGGCGGCCGAACGTGCTGGCGAGAGTCTTTTCCTCGGGCAGGCTCATGAGCGCGACATCGAACTCCGCCGGGACCGAGCCCGCCTGCTTGAGGATGTTGCCGATGCGCTTGTTCGCCGCGGCGAGGCTCTCCGCTTCGGGGAGCGCGGAAAACGCGCGCACGGCCTCCAACGCCTTCGGCACCAGCGCGAGCTCGGAGGGACCGACGCTGAAAACGGCTTCGACTTCGTTTGCCGAGTAGCCTTGCTCGCGGAAATAGCCGCGGGCTCGCTCGTGGATGAAGCCTTGCACGTCGGCATTGACGAAGTCCGCCAGGCGAAGCGGGAACTGGCGCTCCACCAGGATGCGAACCACGCCGAGCGCTGCTCGGCGCAGACCGAACGGATCGCGCTCGCCGGTCGGCGCCTGGCCGATGCGGAAAAGGCCGGCCAATGCGTCAAGCTTGTCGGCCAGCGCAACCGAGCACGCGACCGGGGTTTCCGGCAGGGCGTCGCCGGCGAACCGCGGCCGATAGTGCTGCTCGATGGCATCGGCGACCTCTCGCGGCTCGCCGTCGTGCGTGGCGTAGTAGCGTCCCATCACGCCCTGCAGCTCCGGGAATTCACCGACCATTCCGGTCAGGAGATCTGCTTTCGACAACCAGGCGGCACGTTCCACGACCAGCGCATCGGCCTTGAGAGCGCGGGCAATTTTCCCTGCCAGGAGCTGGATCCGCTCGACGCGCTCGAGCTGGCTGCCGAGCTTTGCGTGATAGACGACCTTCGCGAGCTGCGGCACGCGCGCCTCGAGCCGGGTCTTGCGGTCCTGGTTGTAGAAGAAGCGAGCGTCCTCGAGCCGGGGCCGCACGACCCGCTCGTTGCCGCCGACGATGTGGCGCGGGTCGGCGACGACCATATTGGAGACGATGAGGAATCGCGGCAGCAGGTGCCCGCTTCCGTCGAAGAGCGGGAAATACTTCTGGTTCTGCCGCATCGTCAGGATCAGGCACTCCGCCGGCACCTCGAGGAAGGCGCGGTCGAATCCGCCGCCATAGACCTGCGGGAACTCGACGAGCGCCGTCACTTCATCGAGCAGATCGGCATGGCCGCCGAGATCGGCGGATTCCTTCGCCGCCGCCGCTTTGAGCTGCCGCTCGATCTCGGCGCGCCGCGCGGCGAACGAGGCGATGACCTTGCCTTCCTTCTCGAGCTGCTCGGTATAGGCGGTAGCGCTGCTTAGCGAAATGCAATCTTTGCCGAGGAAGCGATGCCCCGCCGTGCTGCGCCCGGCGCTTATGCCGAGCACGCTGCCGGTGACGACGCGTTCGCCATGAAGCATTACAAGGCCATGCACCGGGCGCACGAACTGCGCTTCGCCATTGCCCCAACGCATGATCTTCGGGATCGGCAGCGCCTTGAGCGCTTCCTCGACCATGCCCCCGAGGACTTGATCGAGCACGGCGCCCTTGGTGCGCACACGCGCAAGCATCACCGGTCCCTTTGGCGTGTCGCGCTTCTCGAGCTGCTCGACGGTGAGCCCGTGCTTGCGGGCAAAGCCGGCAATCGCCTGCGGCGGTGCACTGGCGGCGGGCCCGGTCACTTCGGTCTCGCGCCCCGCCGCGCTGGCTGCGACCTCCGCGATGGCGAAGGCGAGCCGGCGCGGCGTGGCAAAAACGGTGGGCGATGCGCTCGCGAGCTGCGCTTTGGCGAGAGCCTGCGCGACGTGCTCGGCAAAGGCCTCCGAGAGGGCGCGCAACGATTTCGGCGGCAACTCCTCCGTAAGGAGCTCGACGAGCAGGGTTTGGTTCATCTAGCCAGTGGAAAACCCAGTGCGTGGCGCGAATCGTAGTAGGCCTGTGCCACGGCGCGCGCCAGCGCGCGCACGCGCGCGATATAGGCGGCGCGCTCGGTGACGGAGATCGCGCCGCGCGCATCGAGCAGGTTGAAGCTGTGCGAGCAGCGCAGCACCATCTCGTAGGCGGGCAGCACGCACTGAGCTTCGATCAGCCGCTTCGCCTCGCCTTCGAATTCGTTGAAGTGGCGAAAGAGCATCTCGGTGTTGGAGAGCTCGAAGTTGTAGCGCGACTGCTCGACCTCGTTCTGATGGTAGACGTCGCCGTATTTGACGCCGTCTACCCACACGAGGTCGTAGACGCTTTCCTTGCCCTGCAGGTACATGGCGAGACGCTCGAGACCGTAGGTGATCTCGCCGAGCACCGGCTTGCAGGGCAGGCTGCCGACTTCCTGGAAGTACGTGAACTGCGTGATCTCCATGCCGTCGAGCCACACTTCCCAGCCGAGCCCCCACGCGCCGAGGGTGGGCGACTCCCAGTCGTCCTCGACGAAGCGAATGTCGTGCTCCTGGGGATTCACGCCGAGGGCGACTAGCGATTGCAGGTAACGCTCCTGAATGTCCGCCGGCGAGGGCTTGAGCACGACCTGGTATTGGTAGTAGTGCTGAAGGCGGTTCGGGTTCTCGCCATAACGCCCGTCCTTCGGCCGCCGCGAGGGCTGTACATACGCGGCGTTCCAGGGCTCGGGGCCGACGGCGCGGAGGAACGTCGCGGTGTGGAACGTGCCCGCGCCCATTTCCATGTCGTAGGGCTGCAATAGCACGCAGCCTTGGCGATCCCAGAAGTCGTTCAACCGCAGGATCAGTTGTTGGAAGCTCAGCATGAAGCCACGGGATTCTACCGGCTGGGTTTTGCCCGAGCGATCAACGTGAATCCAGCGAGGACCGCCACGCAAAGGAGGACGGCAGCCCCGTCGCGCCACCAGATGAAAGGCGTTGTCCCGACGTAACCCTGCGCGCTGACTTCCAGCCGGCCTTCGGTGAACTGCGCCAGCCGGCCGAGCACCCGTCCATCGCGATCGATGGCGGCCGTGATGCCGGTGTTCGTCGCCGTGAGGTGCATGCGGCCCGTCTCGATGGCGCGCATCTGGGCGATCTGGAGGTGCTGCGCGGGCGCGAGCGAATCGCCGAACCAGGCGACGTTTGAGACGTTCACGAGCACCGTCGCCGCGGGCAGCAGTCGGGCGATCTCCGCGCCGAACGCGTCCTCGTAGCAGATGTTCACGGCGATGTGCTCGCCGGCGACGTCGAGGGGCCGGCTCGCTTTCCCGCTCGAGAAGTCCGAGAGCGGGATGTTGACGAGCTCGAGCGTCCAGGCGAGGCCCGGAGGCGCGAATTCGCCGAAGGGCACGAGATGCTCCTTGTGGTAAGCCTGGGTGCGCGACACGCCGAACGCGACCACGCTGTTATAGAACTCCTCGGACGAGCGCCGCGTCGGCACGCCGAGGAGCAGATCGCCGTGGTTGCGCTGCGCGATCGCGTCGAGCCGCCTGAGATAGGCCGGATCCACCGCATCGAGGAAGCGGGGCACTGCGGTCTCCGGAAGGACGATGAGGCGCGCGCGGCTCTCGTCTGCAAGCCGTTCATAGGTCTCGAGCGTGTGCGCATACCGTACGGGGTCGAACTTGAGCGACTGGGGAATGTTCCCCTGCAGCAGCGCCACGCTGATCGGCGCGCCGTGCGGCGTGCTCCATGCGACATGGCGAAGCGCTTCGCCGGCCACGAATACCGCCACGAACACGCTCGCCCAGACGAGCGTTCTCGCCGCGCGCGTGGCAAGGAGCGAGATGAGGCCGCCGAGGCTCACGGTGAGGAAGGAAAGCAGGAAGACGCCGCCGATCGGTCCGTATCCCTGCAACGGCCAGCCGACCGCGGCATAGCCGAATGAGAGCCACGGGAAGCCGGAGAAGATCCATGACCGAATCCATTCGAAGAGCGCCCATGACGCAGGAATGAGCAAACACGCACGGATCGCGGGATGGACCGGGATGCGCGCCTGCAGCCAGCCTGCGGCGGCCGGGAGGAGGGCGATGAACGCGCACACCAGGAAGGTCGCGAGCGCGGCCACCGGCATCGCCATGCCGCCGACGTCGTGGAGGCTCACGTAGATCCAGGAGACGCCCGCGCCGAAGAGCCCGAGACCGAAGGCGAAGCCCGAGCGTGCGGCGGCGGCCGGCGATGCTGGAACCCACAGGTGAATGAGGAGCGCGGCCGTTGCGATGAGCAGCGGATAGGCGCCGAGCGGCGCGAATGCGGCCACGCTGGCTCCTCCGGCGATAAAAGCGATCAGGTCTCGGCGCATCAAGGGTCGATCTTGACAGGATTCATCGTGCCGCTAGCCTCACGCCCTTCCCTAATGAAGAAGATCCTCCTCACGAACTTCCATCCGCACCAGCACGGCGGCGGCGGGCACGCGCGCTACATCCGCACGATCCTGCAGAGTGACCTGCGGCAGGACTTCGACTTCGGCGTCGCGGCGCCCGAAGGCTCCGGCGTGTGGGCGAGCGGCCGCGAGCTTGGCGCGACGACGTTTGCATGCTCCTTTCCGGGCCACATCACCGAGATCCCGCAGATGATCGGCGCGGTGCGCCGGTTCGGCGCGATCTGTGGGGAGTGGCAACCCGATCTCATCCATACGAACGGGTCGCGCGACCAGAACATCGTCGTGCTGTGGAAGGCCTTGAGCCGGCGCGCTGTGCCGTGCATACGCACCCATCATGCGGTGCGAAACATTCCGGATAACGTCTACAACCGCTGGGCGTACCGGGCCATGCTGCAGGGACACATCTACGTGGGACATAGCGCGCGCAACATTTCCTGGGCAGACGGCTCGCTCAAGGTACCGAACGCGCGCGTCATCCCGAACGGCGTCGACGTGAACTTCTGGAAGCCGGCACCGAAGGACCCCAGCTTCATGGCGAAATACGGCGTGAGCCCGCCGGACTTCGTCTTCGGCTCTCACGCCGGCATGGGAGCGCACAAGCGCACCGACCTTTTCCTGCACGGCGCGGCAATCGCGCTCAAGCGCGGCGCCCGGCCCTTCAAGATCCTCCTGCGCGGCAACGAGCGCGAGATCGAGGCGAGCTCGCGCCTCGCGGCGCAGCTCGGGCTCGGGAACACGGTCTATGTGCGCTATGAGCAGGATCCGCGCGGCTACCTTTCGCTCATCGATGTGGGCTTTCTCCTGTCGGAGTCGATCGAGGCAATCTCCTTTGCGGCGCGCGAGCTGATGGCGATGGGCAAGCCGCTCATCAGCTCGAACTATGCCGGGCTCGTCGAAAACGTCGACGACCGGCTGAATGGCCGCCTGGTCGAAGTCGGCGACGCCGTGGGTGTCGCCGAGGCGATCGATTGGTTCCTCGGTCTCGATGCGGCCGCGCTAGCCGAGGTGGGCCGCAACGCCCGGCTGAAAGCCGAGCGGGTGTTCAGCGTCGACAACCAGGTGCGCGAGCTGCGCCGCTTCTACCGCGCTCACGTCTTGGGCTTGTCGACGAGCAGCGTGTAGACGCGCCGGCTGTCGGCGCGCAGCACCTGGAACCGCATGCCCTCGATCGTGACCATCTCGCCGCGCTTGGGCAGCCGCCCGAGCTGCGCGATCACCACGCCGCCGATCGTGTCGGAGGCTTCATCCGAGAAGCGCGTGCCGAAGGCGGCGTTGAAATCGGCAATCTGGGTGAGCGCCTTGACGCGGAAGCGTCCGCCGGGCTCCGGAATGATGTTGTCCGAGGCCTCGTCGAAGTCGTACTCGTCCTCGATCTCGCCCACGATCTGCTCGAGCACGTCCTCGATGGTAACGAGGCCGGACACGCCACCGTACTCGTCCACCACGATCGCCATGTGGTTGCGGCTCGCGCGGAACTCGCGCAAGAGCACGTTCAGCCGCTTCGCCTCGGGCACGAACACCGCCGGACGCAGCATCTCGCGCACGTTGAACTCTTCGGCGCCCGCGTAGTGCCGCAGCAGATCTTTCGCCAGGAGGATGCCGATCACGTCGTCGCGGTTGCGGTCGATGACCGGGAAGCGCGAATGCGCCGTAGCCATCACGCGCGGGATGAACGTTTCGACCGGCTCGTTGATGTCGATGAAGTCGACCTGCGCGCGCGGGATCATGATGTCGCGCACCTGCATCTCGGAAACGGTGAGCGCGCCCTCGATGATGGAAAGCGCGTCGGCGTCGAGCAGGTTGCGGGAATAGGCCGAGCGCAGGAGCTCGACCAGCTGCTCGCGGTCGCTCGGCTCGCGCATCAAGAGCGCCGAGAGCCGCTCGAGCAAACTGGGACGCGCGGGATCGTTCATTCCGTGCCGGCTGATTCTACAGTGTAAGGATTACGAAAGCCCAAGCGGCGCAGCAAGCGGATCTCGCGCGCCTCCATGCGTTTGCCGTGTGCAAGACCACGCAGGTGCAGCATGCCGTGCACGACAAGATGCGCGTAGTGCGCTCGCACGCTTTTCCCCTGCTCGCGTGCCTCGCGCGCGATCACCGGGTGACACAGCACGATGTCGTGGGTGTGGAAGCTCAGCACATTGGTCGGATAGTCGCGGCGCCGATACCGGCGGTTCAGTGAGCGACCCTCGCGGGCGCCGACGATCCGGATGGTGAGCGCAAGCGAGCCCGCCGCGCGCGCCCACGCGCGAAGCGCCGCGGCACCCGGCACGCCGCGCCGCGGCACCGCGTACTGCACTACGACATTATTCCTTTGCAGCGTTCGCGTCGTACGCGTCGATGATGCGCGCGACGAGGGGATGGCGCACCACGTCCTGAGCGCCGAATTGGGTGAAGGCTATGCCGCGCACGCCGTCGAGGATGCGCCGCGCCTCGATGAGGCCGCTCTTCTGCCCGCGAGCGAGATCGATCTGCGTGATGTCGCCGTTCACCACCGCCTTCGCGCCGAAGCCGATGCGCGTGAGGAACATCTTCATCTGCTCGGGCGTCGTGTTCTGCGCCTCGTCCAGGATGACGAAGGCATGGTTCAGCGTCCGGCCGCGCATATAGGCAAGCGGCGCCAGTTCGATCGTGCCGCGCTCGAGCAGCTTGCCGGTCTTCTCGAAGCCCATGAGATCGTAGAGCGCGTCGTAGAGCGGTCGCAGGTAAGGATCGACCTTCTGCGCGAGGTCGCCCGGCAAGAAGCCGAGGCGCTCGCCCGCCTCGACCGCCGGCCGCGCGAGCACGATGCGCTTCACCTTGTCGCGCTCGAGGGCGTCGACCGCGCATGCGACGGCCAAATAGGTTTTTCCGGTGCCGGCGGGGCCGATGCCGAAGGTGAGGTCGTGCGCGAGGATTTTATCGATGTAATCCACCTGATGCGGCGTGCGGCCATGGAGATCGGCGCGGCGCGTGAGGAGCTGCGGCCCCTCGGCGGGCGGCTTGACGTCGCGCAGGATCTCGGTCAGGCCAAGCTGCACGTCATCAACGGTGAGATCGCCGGTGGCGCGGTCATAGAAATGCTCGAGCGCCTGCGCGGCTCGATTGGCCTGCTCGCCGCGTACGGTGAACTTGGCGCCGCGCCGCGCGATGGTCACGTCGAGCGCCGATTCGATCTGCCGCAGGTTTTCGTCGAGCGCGCCGCACAGCCGCGCGAGGCGCTGGTTGTCGACGGGATCGAGGCGCACCTCGACCGGCTTCGCCCTCATCCTGCTAGCTCGCCCCTCAGCGAGTGCGGCTGGCGCCCGGTGATGAGCACTTGCGCGAACTGATGGACCAGCGCTACCGGGCCGGCGAAATTCACGATGCGGTTATTGCCGGTGCGGCCCGCAAGCTCGTGGCTGCGCCTGCGCGACGGGCCCTCGACCAGGACCCGCTCGGTCGTGCCGACCATGCGCTCCGAGACGGCATCGGCTTGCGACTGGATCTGGGCCTGCAGTCGCTGCAGCCGCTCGCTCTTCACGTCCGCAGGAACCTGGTCGGGCAGCTCGGCGGCCGGTGTTCCGGGGCGCGCGCTATAGACGAAGCAGTACGAGTCGTCGAACTCAAGCTCGCGCGCAAGCCTGAGCGTCGCGTCGAAATCGGCGTCGGTCTCGCCCGGGAAACCGACGATGAAGTCCGAGCTCACGCTGATGCCGGGTCTCGCGGCGCGCAGGCGCCGAACGATCGAGCGGTATTCGAGCGCCGTGTAGCTGCGCTTCATCGCCGCCAGCACGCGGTCGGAGCCTGATTGGACCGGCAGATGGACGTGCGGCGCGAGCTTGGGCAGCGAGGCGTGCGCCTCGAGCAGCCGCTGCGTGAATTCGCGCGGATGCGAGGTGGTGTATCGAATGCGCTCGATCGGAAGCTCGGAGACGAAGTGCAGCAGCTCGGCGAAGTCGCCGGGGTGTTGGCCGATTGGCCGCCGCCAGGCATTGACGTTCTGCCCGAGCAGCGTCACTTCCTTCACGCCCTGGCGCGCGAGCGCCGAGATTTCCGCGATCACGTCGGCGAACGGGCGCGAGACTTCTTCGCCACGCGTATAAGGCACGACGCAGAAGGTGCAGTACTTGCTGCAGCCCTCCATGATCGAGACGAACGCGCGCGAGCCTTCGGCATGCGGCTCGGGCAGGCGGTCGAATTTCTCGATCAGGGGGAAGCTGATGTCGACCTGCGCCGTGCCGCTCGTTCGCCGCCGCTCGATGAGCTCCGGCAGGCGATGCAGCGTCTGCGGGCCGAACACCACGTCGACGAAAGGCGAGCGCTCGACGATGGCGGCGCCTTCCTGGCTCGCAACGCAGCCGCCGACCGCGATCATCAGCTCGGGCTTCGCGCGCTTGAGGTGCCGCACGCGCCCGAGATCGGCGAAGACCTTCTCCTGCGCCTTCTCGCGCACCGAGCAGGTATTGAAGACGATCAGGTCGGCGTTCTCGGGGCTGGCCGCCGGCGCCAGGCCGTCGGCGGCGGCGAGCACGGCGGAGATTTTCTCCGAGTCGTACTCGTTCATCTGGCAGCCGAAAGTGCGGATGTAGAACTTACCCGCCATGGTCGCAACCCGCGCGCTACTTCTTCGGATCCGGTTGCGCGGCTTCCTGCGGCGAGAGGATCCAGGCACGCGTCAACTTGCCGTCCTCGCCGAGCTGATATTTCACCAGCACGCCGGCCGGCACCGCCGTCGGCACCACGATCATGTTGCGGGCGTCGCGGATCTGGGCGCCAGCCGCGAGATCGACGTTCTTGCCGTCGATGCTGACGGTCATGCTCTGCACGTGGCTCATGGTGCCGCGCTTGGTATCGGCCGGAATGGTCCGCAACACGGACTGCGCCGGCGCGGCGCGCGCGGCAAAGACGAGAAGAACGGCGACGCAAAGGCTGCGGATCATCAAGGCCAGTCTACAGAAAAGGAAATGGTGGCGAATCAGGGACTCGAACCCCGGACAAACGGATTATGATTCCGCTGCTCTAACCAGCTGAGCTAATTCGCCCCGGTGATGAACGGCAATTTTCGCCGAAAAGGGTCTTGAAGTCAAAGAGTTGAAGGTGGCGTACTGAACGCACATTTCAATCCGGACGCGCAATACGACGTTGCCATCGCGGGCGGCGCCATGATCGGCGCGGCCGCGGCGCTCGCGCTCGCGGGCGAGCGGGTCGCGCTGGTTTCGCAGGCTCGCCGGCCCGGCCCGATGGGCGGAGGTTT
>DASQGW010000072.1:0-14708 GCA_035632415.1 Burkholderiales bacterium
GCGATATGCCCGACGCAGAAGAAGATCGCCGACTTGGTGAGGCTGTGCAGCGTCATGTGCAGCAATCCGGCGAAGTTGGCGAGCGGCCCGCCCATGCCGAAGGCGAAGGTGATGATCCCCATGTGCTCGATCGAGGAGTAGGCGAAAAGGCGCTTGATGTCCTGGCGCCGGTAGAGCATGAACGCGGCGAAGACGACGGAGATGAGCCCGAGCGTCACCATGAGGGGACCGGGGGCGAGCGCTCCCGGATTCGCGGCCATCACGCTCTTGAAGCGCAGGATGGCGAAGAGCGCCACGTTGAGGAGGAGGCCCGAGAGCACGGCGGAGATCGGCGTCGGGCCTTCGGCGTGGGCGTCGGGCAGCCAGGCGTGCAAAGGCACCAGTCCCACCTTGGTGCCGTAGCCGAGCAGCAGGAACAGGAACGCGAGATTCAAGAGCGCCGGATCGCAGCCAGCCGCCTTCTGCACGAGTACGCTCCATGCCATCGCGTCGAGGCCTTCGCCGACGACGGCGCGCGCGGCGAGGTACACGAGGATCGTGCCGAAAAGGGCGAGCGCGATGCCGACCGAGCCCAGGATGAAGTACTTCCATGCGGCTTCGAGCGCCGCCTCGGTGCGGTAGATGCCCACCATCAGCACGGTGGTGAGCGTGGCGAGCTCGACTGCGACCCACATGAGGCCCAGGTTGTTCGAGAGCAGCGCGAGGTTCATGCCGAACATCAGCATCTGGTACATCGCGTGATAGAAGCGCAGGTACTTCGGCGTGAGCCGCCCGGTCTCGAGCTCGTGCCCGATATAGCTGCGGCTGAACACGCTGGTCGTAAAGCCGACGAACGTGCTGAGCAGGATGAAGACCACGTTCAGGTCGTCGACGATGAGGAACGGCCCCGGCTCGGGCCGCTTGACGAGGAGCACGAGCGCAGAGGCGAATGTGCTGAGGGAAGCCAGCACGTTAAGCCAGGCGGTGGTGCGATCGTCCGGCAGGAGAGCGAGAGCCGCCGCGCCGACGACCGGCACGGTCAGGATGGCGACGACGGCATAGAAGCCGATGTCCATCAGGGCTGTTCCCCGCGGTGCTCGTGCAGCAGATGCACATCGACCGTCTCGAAGCGCTCCCGGATGCGGAAGAGAAACACGCCGATGACGATCAGCGCAACCAGGATCGAGAACGCGACGCTGATCTCGACCACGAGCGGCATGCCCTTCGCCCCGGTCGCGGCGAGGATCAGGCCATTCTCGATCGACATGAAGCCGATCACCTGGCTCACGGCGTTCCTGCGCGAGATCATCATCAGGAGGCCGAGCAGGATCACCGACAGCGAGAACGCCAGGTCCTCGCGCGCGAGCGTCCCGGCCTGCGCGGTGACGGGCAGCATGACCATGATCGAGAGCGCGACGAGGCCGATGCCGGCCAGCATGGTTTGTCCGATGCTCACCACGGGCTCGATCGTGCGGTGAATGCCGAGCCGCACGACCATGCGATGCAGGACGAGCGGGATGACGATCGCCTTCACGCCGAGCGCGATGGCGGCAGTGATGTAGAGGTGCGGCGCGAGCTGGATGTACGCCTGCCATGCGACCGAGAAGGAGACGACAAGCGCATGCAGGGCGAACGTGTTGATGAGGCCCGTCATGCGATCCTGGTAGAGCAGCATGAAGCTCACCAGCACCAGGCCTCCGGCGCAGAGATGGGCGACGTCGAGCGCGAGATGGTCCATCACGTCACCTGCGACACGAAGAGCAGCAGCGTGGCGAGCAGGCCCAGCATCAGCGCCGCGCCGAGGAAATCGCTGTAGCGGAATACGCGCATCTTGGCGATGGCGGTCTCGAAGACGGCGAGGGCGAAGCCGGCGGCGGCGAGCTTGAGCACGTAGACGGCCATGGCGCCGAGATAGGCCGCGGCGCCCTGGCCGGCCTGCGTAAGCCCCCAGGGGAAGAAGACGCAGCCGATGACCGAGACATAAAGCAGCAGCTTGAGATACGAGGCGAGCTCGATCACCGCGAGGTGCCGCCCGGAGTACTCGAGGATCATCGCCTCGTGCACCATGGTGAGCTCGAGGTGGGTTGCCGGGTTGTCCACCGGGATGCGGCCGTTCTCGGCGATCGCCACCATGATGAGCGCGACCAGCGCGAGCGCGAGCGAGACGCGCAGACCCACCTCGGGGCTCTGCATCGAGGCCGCGATCGACGAGAGCTGCGTCGAGCCGGCCATGAGCGAGAGCGTGAACACCACCATCAGCATCGCCGGCTCGGCGAGCGAGGCGATCATCATCTCCCGGCTCGAGCCGATGCCGCCGAAGCTCGTGCCGACGTCGAGGCCGGCGAGCGCAAGCATGAAGCGCGCGCTGCCGAGCAGCGCGACGATGGCGATGAGATCGGCGGTGTAGCTGAAGATGAGTCCCGTGGCGAAGGTCGGCACGAGCGCCGCGGCCACCCAGGTCGCTGCGAACACGAGATAGGGCGCGGCGCGGAAGAGCCACGAGGCGGATTCGGCGAGGACCACTTCCTTGCGCAGCAGCCGCGCGAGGTCACGGTACGGCTGCACGAGCGGCGGCCCCTGCCGCCGCACGAGGTGCGCCTTCACCTTGCGCACGAAGCCGGTGAGGAGGGGCGCCAGCGCGAGCACCAGCATCATCTGCAGGAACTGGACGCCGAGGTCGGCCACTATTGCCATACCGCGAGCACCATGAGGAGCAGCACGAGCGCTGAGAAGACGAGCGACAGGTAGGCGCGGATGGTGAGGAACTGCACCCGGTTGAGGATGCCGGCGCAATAGCCGACCAAGCGCGCAAGCGGCGTATACAGCGTGTCCCACAGCACATCGTGCAGGCGCACATGCAACACGGCCGGGCGCAGGTCGCCGGGCGACGGCATGTGGACCTCCTCGCGCGCGCGGAAGACCACGCTGCCAAACACGCGCCGGATGGGCTGCGAGAAGCTGCCCGCGGTGTATTGCGTCGCCGGGCTCGCGTCGGGGAAGCCGCAATCCCAGGGCGCGGAGCGGCGCAGCGCGCTCGACGCCAGGCGGTGAATCGCTTCCGCCGCGATCCCCGCCGAGGCGGCGATGAAGAGGAAGACGAGCAATCCGTTGTACGAACTGCGACTGTGGCCGATCGGCACGATGGTCAGCCAGTCGAGCTGGTGTTGCTCCGGCAGGTGCGCGCCGGCGAGCCCTTGCGCGATGGGGGCGAGCGCGTCGATGAAATAGCCGGGCAGGATGCCCGCCAGGAGGCAAAGCGCGGCGAGCACGGCCATTGCCGTGAGCGAGAAGCGGTCCGTCTCCATGGCGTCGCGCGCGACCTGGCTGCGCGGCCGGCCGAGGAAGGTGACGCCGAAGGCCTTGACGAAGCACGCGGCCGCGAGCGCCGCGGAAAGGGCGAGCAGCGCGCCGATCGCCGGCACGAGGAACTTGAGCAGCCATTGCGGCAACGCCGGGCTGAGCAGGATCGCCTGGAACGTGAGCCACTCGGAGACGAAGCCGTTGAAAGGCGGCAGCGCCGAGATGGCCGCCGAGCCGACGAGGAAGAAGAACGCCGTCTTCGGCATGCGGTGGATGAGGCCGCCGAGCTTCTCCATGTCGCGCTCGCCCGTGGCCCCGAGCACGGCGCCGGCGCCGAAGAAGAGCAGGCTCTTGAAGAGCGAGTGATTGAAGACGTGGAAGAGCCCCGCCGTGAGCGCGAGCGCCGCGGCGGCCGGCATCTGGTTCGCCTCGAAGGCGAGCGCGAGGCCGAGGCCGATGAAGATGATGCCGATGTTCTCCACCGTGTGATACGCGAGCAGGCGCTTGAGGTCGTGCTCCATGAGCGCGTGCAGCACGCCCATCACCGCGGTGATGCCGCCGATCAGCGCGACGCTGGCGCCCCACCACCAGAGCGGCGCGCCGAGCAGGTCGAACGCGATGCGCACGAAGCCGTACACCGCCACTTTCGTCATCACGCCGCTCATCAGCGCCGAGACGTGGCTCGGCGCGGCCGGATGTGCGAGCGGCAGCCAGACATGCAAGGGCACGATGCCGGCCTTCGAGCCGGCGCCGACAAGGGCGAGCGCGAGGATCGCACCCGACATCCACGCGGCCGGCGTCGCGGCGCGGATGTCGCCGAAGGCATAGCCGCCCGCGGGACCCGAGAGCAAGCCGAAGGCGAGGATGAGCGCCAGCGTGCCGAAGCTCGCCATCAAGAGATAGAGGTAGCCCGCGGCGGCATTGCCGGCCCTTCGGTGATGCGCCATGACGAGCGCCCACGACGAGAGCGACATGAATTCCCACGCGAAAAGGAACGTGAACGCGTCGTTCGCCAGCACGACGAGGTTCATGCCGGCGAGGAATGCCGGGAAGAACGGCAGCACGCGGGCCGGCGCCTCCTCGTGGGGGCCGTAGCCCAGGCCGTAAAGGCTCGCGGTCGCGGCACCGAGGTTGACGACCACGAGGAAGAACGCCGAGAGGGCATCCAGCCGGAAGTGCGCGCCGACCCACGGCAGTCCGATCGGCAGAGTCAGCTCGGCGCCCAGAACCTCCGGGTGGAGCAGCGCCAGTACTGCGGCGAAGAGCGCTATGGAGCTCGCCGCAAGGCAGACGCCATAGACCAGGCTCGTTGCCACGCGGCTGCCTGCGAGAAGCAAGGCCGCGAGGCCCGTGGCGAGCAAAGCCGCCACGCACCCCAGAAAGATCTCCAGGCCCATGTCAGGCTCGCTTCTTCAGGCGGATGCCGCGGCCACCGCCGTCGCTCACCGTTCCCTCGTTGATGAGCTCGATGCCCAGGCGGTCGAGCGCGGCGATGAGCTTCATCAGCGACTCGACGTTGCCGCGGATCACCTCCTCGCTCGCCTCCATGCGCTGGATGGTCGGCAGCGAGAGGCGCGACGCCTTGGCGAGTGCGCGCTGGTCGATGCCGGCGAGCGCCCGGGCCGCTCGCAGCTGCCGGGACGTGATCATTGAATCACTTGAGTTAAGACGTTCTGAGACTGATAGTTAACATACCATACATCATTAGTGATGCGAAAGCCGGGTCGCGGCGCGGGGCGCCGGCGAGCGGAAACTAAGGCGTCAGCAGTCCCTGGCGGATGGCGAAGCGCACGAGCGAGCAGATATCGGTCACGTCGAGCTTCGCCATGATGCGGCTGCGGTAGGTGTCGATGGTCGACGGCTGGACGCCCACGATGCGTGCGACCTCCTTGCTGGTGCGGCCTTGAACCACGAGCAGCAGCACCTCGCGCTCGCGCCCGCTCAAGCTCTCGAGCGCCGCGGCCTCCCGCCTTTTCTTGTGTAGCACGCCTTGCACGTGGCCATTCTGCGCCGGCCGGAGGGACGGGAAAATGAATTCGAGCTATAGAATGCATTCCAAATGGGAATAGCGGTCGACTCGCGGCGCCTGCGGGTCTTCGTCGAAGTGGTACGCCAGGGAGGCTTCTCGCGCGCCGCCGAGCGCCTGCATGCCACACAGCCCACGGTCAGCAAGGCGGTGCAGCAGCTGGAGAGCGAACTGCGCGTGCGGCTTCTCGACCGGGTCGGCCGGCGCATCGCCCTTACCGCCGCCGGCGAGCTCGTGTACCGGCGCGCCGTGGCGCTGCTCGCGCAAAGCGACGACCTAGTGGCCGAGCTGGCCGAGTTGCGCGGTCTGAAGAGCGGCGTGCTGCGCATCGGCGTCCCGCGCCTCGGGGCAAGCGCGCTCTTCGCGCGCATGTTCGCCCTCTTCCGGCGCCGCTATCCTGGCATCGAGGTCGCCGTCGGCGTGCATTCCGGGCAGAAGATGCGCGAGCTTATGCGCGCGGGCGAGCTCGACCTCGGCGTGCTCGGCAACCCGATCGAGGCGGAGTTCGAGCGGCAGGAAATCCGCGCCGAGCCGATCATGGTGCTGCTGCCGCGCGAGCATCCGGCGGCGGCACGGCCCGCGGTCACGCTGGGCCGCCTCGCCGGGATGCCGGCCATCATGCCGGATGAAGAGTCCGTCCTGCACAAGGTCATCAGCGCCGCCTATCAGCGCGCCGGCGTCACGCCGCGGGTGGCCACCCGCTGCCACGACGCGGATCTCATGTTCGAGCTGGTCGCGGCCGGGCTCGGCATTGCCTTCCTGCCCCGGGTTCTCGCCCACCAGCACCGCCACCGCGCAGTACGCAGCGTGGCGCTGAGAGACTCGGCCTGCGAGTGGAGCATCGCGTTCTGCTGGCGCCGCGGCGCGCATGTGTCCGCCGCCGCGCAGGCCTGGCTCGCCCACGCGCATGAACAGGCGCGCTTCGCCGCCTAGCCTAGAATCGTGGCGCAAAGGAAGCCGATGCCCTATTCGGTCGAAGGCAAGCTGGTGGTGGCCATCTCCTCGCGGGCGCTGTTCGACTTCGAAGAGGAAAACCGCGTCTTCGAGAAGGACGGCGAGCAGGCCTACATCGCGCTCCAGTACGGGCGCCTCGACGTGCCGGCGCGCGAGGGTGTGGCATTTCCGCTCGTCAAAAAGCTGCTGGCATTCAACACGCCGCAGGCGCAGCGGGTAGAGGTCGTTGTTCTCTCCAAGAATGACCCGGTGTCCGGGCTAAGGGTATTCAGGTCGGCGAAGCTCGCGGGCCTCGCGATCGAGCGCGGGGTATTTACGCGCGGACGCTCACCGTACCGATACCTGGAGGCGCTGAAGGCAAACCTGTTCCTCTCGGCGAACGAGGCCGATGTCCTGGGCGCGCTCGAGGCGAAATGCCCGGCGGCGCGCGTCTATCCGGAATCCACGCAGGCGGCGAGCCGCCATGCCGACGAGCTGCGCATCGCCTTCGACGGCGATGCGGTCCTCTTTTCGGACGAGGCGGAGCGCGTCTACCAGCGCGATGGCCTGGACGCGTTTACCGTGCATGAGACCGAGCGGGCGCTCCAGCCGCTGCCGCCGGGACCCTTCAAGCCGCTGCTTGAAGCGCTCCACCGCTTACAGAGCGAGAAGAATGGTCCAGTAAAGATCCGCACTGCTCTCGTGACCGCTCGCAGTGCGCCTGCCCACGAGCGCGCCGTGAACACATTAATGCAATGGAATATCGGCGTCGATGAGCTAATGTTCCTCGGCGGCCTCGACAAGGGCGAGTTCCTCAGGGCCTTCGAGCCGGACTTCTACTTCGACGACCAGCGCGGCCACGTCGACTCGGCGCGCGCGTTCGTTGCCGCGGGCCACGTGCCCTTTGGGGTAGCAAACCTCCGCTAGCGGAATAGATAGATCGCGCTGAGAAAGGCGCGGTACTGCATTTTGTCTTCCGTGATCGGACTCGCGGCCGCATCGCCAGCCAGGCGCGACGCCGTCAGGCCACCCAAGAGTCGCCAATTCGGCGCGACGCGGTAGTTGGTTCCGGCGGTGAGCCGCACATTGTTGATTCCGGAGCCTGCTGAGAAAGCCGGGAAGCCCGCGCGCAGGCTCTGCTCGTCGGTAACACCGAAGAAGGTCTGGTTGTACGGGCTGTTGCCCCAGGTGAGCCCTGGGCCGGCGAAGAAGCCGAAGCGCTCGCCGGTGCGGAAGCGTCCGAAGACATCGAGCCGCGCCAGCGTGCCATGGTGCTCGCCGCCGATGTCGGTATAGGTGGCGACGCGGGTGAGGAAGCTGCGAGTCGCATGGACCGCGAAGAGACCTGCGAGCACGGTGCGATCGACATCGCCCAGTCCCGCGAGACGGGCGTCGGTCGATTCATTGCGGCCCGCGCCGAGCGAGATGAGTGCGCCCATGCGCAATCCCGGCACGCGATAGAGGTTGACGCCCGCGCCGCCGAAACCGATGAAGAACGGCCCGTACCCGGCGAAGATGAAGAGCGTCGGATGTACTCGGTACTTGTCGCTCCCCTGGAAATTCGGATCGGTCGCCACGCCACCGCCGAGCGCGAAGCGCCATCGCGCTTGGGTGTCGCGCCCGAACGTCTCGGCGGCATTGGGTCCGTACTCGTCGAAGACGCCGGCACCGGCGTCCTGTGCCTGTGCCGGCACTGCAGCGAGGGCGAAGAGAAAGAGACTAAATGCGGCCTTCTTGGACGGCATGGCAAGCGACCTCGTTGATGACCGCCGGTACCTCGCTGCGGCAGCGCTCGTTCGCATGCGGGCAGCGCGGATGGAACGTGCAGCCCGGCGGGGGCGCGAGCGGATTGGGCACTTCGCCGGCGACCGGCGTGCGCGGCTTGCCGCTCATCTCGAGGTCGGGCACGGCATCGAGGAGCATGCGCGTATAGGGATGGCGCGGGCGGCTGAAGATCTGCGCCGCGGGCGCGAGCTCGACGATGCGCCCGCAGTACATCACGCCGACCCGGTCGGCGACCTGCGACACCACCGCGAGGTTGTGCGAGATGAAGAGATAGGTGAGGCCGAGCCGGCTCTGCAAGTCGGTCATCAGGTTGAGGATCTGCGCCTGCACCGACACGTCGAGGGCCGAAGTCGGCTCGTCGCAGACGAGGAAATCCGGCTCGCCGGCGAGCGCGCGCGCGATCGAGATGCGCTGCCGCTGGCCGCCGGAGAACTCGTGCGGGTATTTCTCGCCGTCGTCGGCCGAGAGGCCGACCTGGACGAGCAGCTCCGCCACTCGGTTCTTGGTGTGCAGCGCACGGATCGGCTCGGCGACGATGTCGCGCACGCGCCAGCGCGGGTTCAAGCTTGCGTACGGATCCTGGAAGATCATCTGCATGCGCCGGCCGCTGAAGGCGACGGTGCCGTGGGTCGGCGCATAAAGCCCCACGATGAGGCGCGCGACCGTCGATTTGCCGCTGCCCGATTCCCCGACCAGGGCAAGTGTTTCGCCGGGTTCGACGGAAAAGCTCACCCCGTCGACGGCGCGGAGGAACCGCCGCGGCTCCCGTTCGATGACGCGGTGGAGCCAGGGCCGCGACACATCGAAGTCGCGACTGACGCGGTCGAGCTTAAGGAGCGGCATGGAGCCAGCACGCGGCCTGACTGGAAGCCGCAGGCATGAGATTGGGGCGCTCGACCATGCAACGCTCGAAGCGGCGCGGGCAGCGCGGATTGAACGCGCAGCCCGCTGGAATCGCGTTCAGGCGCGGCATGGCGCCTTCGATCTGGATCAGCTTTCCTTTGCGAAGGCCGATCTTCGGGATCGAGCCCATCAGGCCGGCGGTGTAGGGATGCTGCGGCGAATGGATCACGTCGCGCACGTCGCCGACCTCGACGATGCGGCCCGCGTACATCACCGCGACCCGATGCGCCGTCTCCGCGATCACGCCCATGTCGTGCGTGATCAGCATCACCGCCGCGCCGTGCTCCTTCGCGAGGCGCTTGAGCAGCGCGATGATCTGCGCCTGGATCGACACGTCGAGCGCCGTGGTGGGCTCGTCGGCAATGAGGAGCTTCGGCTCTGCGGCGAGCGCGAGCGCAATGACCACGCGCTGGCGCATGCCCCCGGAGAACTGGTGCGGATAGTTCGAATAGCGGGATTCCGGCGCAGGAATGCCGACTTCGCGCAGTAGCGATAGGGCACGCGCCCGCGCCGCCTGTTTGCTCAAGGGTAAATGCGTAAGGATGGTCTCCTCGAGCTGCCGGCCGATCGTGTAGAGCGGATTCAGCGAGGTGAGCGGATCCTGGAAAATGACGCCGATCTTGCGGCCGCGCAGCCGCCGCAGCTCCTCGTGCGGGAGGTTGTCGATCCGACGCCCCTCGAGGCGCACCTCGCCGCCGGCGATGCGTCCCGGCGGCTCGAGCAGGCCGATGACGGCGAGCCCGGTGATCGACTTTCCCGCGCCGGATTCGCCGACGACGCCCAGGACCTCGCCGGGCGCGATGGACAACGAGATGCCATCGAGCGCGGTAAGCGTGCCGCGCCGCGTCGGAAATTCGACTTTGAGTCCCTCGACCTCCAGGATCATCGCAGCTTCGGATTCAAGGCGTCGCGCAGCCAGTCGCCGAGCAGATTGACCGACAGGACGAGCACGACCAGCGCAACGCCCGGGAAGACCGTAATCCACCATTCGCCCGAGTAGAGGAACTCGTTGCCGATGCGGATCAGCGTGCCGAGCGAGGGACGCGTCGCCGGCACGCCGACGCCGAGGAACGAGAGCGTCGCCTCGGTGATGATCGCGGTGGCGATGTGGATGGTGGCGATGACGAGCACCGGCCCGAGCACGTTCGGCAGCACGTGGGCGAGCATGATGGCGAGCGGGCGGCGGCCGATCACCCGCGCCGCCTGCACATACTCCTTCGACTTCTCCACCATGGTCGAGCCGCGCACCGTGCGTGCGTATTGCACCCAGCCGGCGAAGCCGATGGCGAGCACGAGCACCGGGACGGCGAGCTGGTCGTGCTGGTCGCCGGGCAGCACCACGCGCGCCACGCCGTCGATGAGGAGCGCGATCAGGATGGCGGGGAAGGAGAGCTGCACATCGGCGATGCGCATGATGATGGCGTCGACGCGGCCGCCGAAATAGCCGGCGAGGAGGCCGAGCGATACGCCGAGGATCAGGGCAAAGAACACCGAAGCGACGCCGACGCTGAGCGAGATGCGCGCGCCGTGCATGATGGTCGAGAGGATGTCGCGGCCCTGGTTGTCCGTGCCGAGCGGATACTGCGCGAGGCCGTTCTCCTCCCAGGCGGGCGGCGTGAAGGCGTCGTTCAGATTCAGCGCCGCCATGTTGAAGGGGTCCTGCGGCGAGATCCAGGGGGCGAGCAAGGCGGCGCCGACGCAGATGAGCGTCAGCGCCGCAGCGACCATCGTCACGGGTGAGCGCCTAAAGCTCCAGGCGAGGTCGTGCTCCCAGAGCCGGCGGAGGATCACCGCTTACTTGACCGTCGCGAATCTCGCCTGCGGCCGGTCGTCGAGGCTATAGGCGATCGAGACATTCTTCTTCATCGCCCACGGCCGCATCTGGTGGTGCAGGGGCACGTAGTAGGCCTGGTCGCGCGTGATCTCGAGCGCCTCCTTGAGTAGCGCGTCCCGCTTCTTCGTGTCGGTCTCGACTTTCATCTGGTCGATCATCGCGTCGAGCTTCGGGTCGCTGATGCGGCCCTGGTTGAAGCTGCCGTCGGCGCCCTTGGTCTTCGTGCGCACGAGCGACTGCAGCGTGTAGAGGCCATCGAACGTCGGCACGCCCCAGCCCAGCATGTAGGCGCTGGTGTCGAGGTTGAGCAGCTTGGGGATGTAAGTGGCGAACGGCATCGAGTTCAGCTTGACGTTGAGCCCGGCCTTGGCCCACATCGAGACGAGCGCCTGGCAGATCTTCTCGTCGTTGACATAGCGGTTGTTCGGGCAGTCGAGCGTGAACTCGAAGCCCCTCGGGTAGCCGGCTTCCGCGAGCAGCTTCTTGGCGCCGGCCGGGTCGAATCTCGTCACCTTGTCGAGGTCCATGGTATGGCCGTGCACCCCCGGCGCGATCATGATGCCGGCGGGGATCGAGAGGCCGCGCATCGTCACCCGGCGGATCGCTTCGCGGTCGACCGCCATGTTGAGCGCGCGGCGCACGCGAACGTCCTTGAACGGATTCTTGCCCTTGACGCTCGAGTACTTGAGCTCGTCGTTATGCTGGTCGAGCCCGATGAAGATGGTGCGCACTTCGTGGCCGTCGAGGATCTTGAGCGCCGGTTCCTTGCGCAGGCGGTCGACGTCCTGGGTCGGCAGGTCGGTGACGAGATCGACCTCGCCGGAGAGGAGCGCCGAGACGCGGGTCGCGTCGGACTTGATCGGCGTGTAAATCACCTCATCCACGTTGCCGTCCAGCCTGCCCCACCAGTCCTTGTTCGCCGTCATGACGATGCGCTTGTCGGGCTCCCAGCCCTTGATGATGTAGGGCCCGGTGCCGTTGGTGTTGCGCGAGGCGTAGGTTTCCTCCTTCTTCGAGTAGTCCTGGATGTGCTCGGAGCGGTTCTTCTCCGACCAGCTTTTACTCATGATGCGGAAGTCGATGATGTTCTTGAGGAGCAGCGGATGCGGTCCGTCGAGGATCAGGTCAACGGTGTGGTCGTCCACCTTCTTCACGTCCTTGATGTCGGCGACGTAGATCTGGTTCGTGCCCTGCGGCTCCTTGATGCGGTTGTAGGAGAAGACCACGTCGTCGGCGGTGAAGGGCGAGCCGTCGTGGAACTTGACGCCTTTCCTCAGGTGGAAGCGATACTGGGTCTCGGAGATCTTGTCCCAGCTCGTCGCGAGGCAGGGCTCGACCTGGTAGTTCTTGCTGTACCGCGTCAGGCCCTCGTAGGTGTACTGCATGATGGCGTGCGTCGTCGCATGGTTCTGCGAGTGCGGATCCAAGGTCAGGATGTCGTTCTGCGCGGCCCAGTGCAGCGTGACCGCCTGTACGGGCGCCGCGACGAGTGTCAAGAGCGGCGCCAAGACCAGCAGTAGTGCTCTCATCTCCCCTCCTTTATTTGAGCGGTAAGGCTTCCTCCACCAGCGCCGCCAGGTAACCGGCGCCGAGCGGAATGACTTCGTCGTTGAAATCGTAGTTCGGATTGTGCAGCAGGCAGCCGCCCTGAGCGCCGCCCTGGCCCAGAAACACGTAGGCGCCGGGCCGCGCCTGCAGCATGTAGGAAAAGTCCTCGCCGCCCATGGTCGGCTCGTGCTCGGTGATGACGTTCTCGGCTCCGAAGAGCCGCTTTCCGACCTGCGCGGCGAAATGCGCTTCGCGTGCGCTGTTGACGGTGGCGGGGTAGCCGCGGGCGTAGGTGATCTCTGCGGCGGCGCCGAAGGCCTCGGCGGTCTTGGTGACGATCTCGCGCAGCCGCCGCTCGGCGAGGCTGCGGATTTCCGGCTGGAAGCTGCGCACGGTGCCGACCAGCTTGACGTGATCCGGGATCACATTGAACACGCCGACCTGGCTCGTCGCCATCGAGCAGATGCTGACGACGACCGATTCGAGCGGGCTTACGCTGCGGCTGGCGATGCTTTGCAGCGCGGTGATGACGTGCGCCGAGACGACGACCGGATCGACTGCCATGTGCGGCATGGCGCCGTGGCCGCCGCGGCCGTGCACCGTGATCTGCACCTCGTCGGTGGCCGCCATTACCGGGCCGGCCCGCACCGCCATCTTGCCCGGCGGCAGGCCGGGCCAGTTGTGCAGCCCGTAGATCTCGTTCGCGGGAAAGCGCTCGAAAAGGCCTTCCTGGACCATCACCTGCCCGCCGCCGCCGCCTTCCTCGGCCGGCTGGAAGATCACGTAGGCGGTGCCGTCGAAGTTGCGCGTCTCGGCGAGGTAGCGTGCAGCGCCCAGCAGCATCGTCGTATGGCCGTCGTGCCCGCAGGCATGCATGCGCCCTTCGTCTTGCGACTTGTGCTCGAAGGTATTGCGCTCGTGCATCGGCAGGCAATCCATGTCGGCACGCAGGCCGATGCCGCGCCCGCTCGCTTTCCTCTTGCCGGGGATGACGCCCACGATGCCGGTCTTCGCGAGGCCGCGATGCACCTCGATGCCCCAGGCGGCAAGCTTGTCCGCGACCAGGCTCGAGGTGCGGTCCTCGTTGAAGGCGAGCTCGGGATGCGCATGGATGTCGCGCCGCACCGCGGTGAGCTCGCGGTGGTAGGCGCGGATGCGATCAATCGGGGAGTTCATGCGGTCTGCACGCGAAGCCGCGGGTCGACCGCATAGTAGAGGAGATCGACCGCGAGATTGATGATCACGAAAAAAAGCCCGATCAGGCAGAGATAGGCGGCCATGACAGGGACGTCGGCAAAGTTGATGGCCTGGATGAAAAGCAGTCCCATGCCCGGCCACTGGAACACCTGCTCGGTGATGATGGAGAAGGCGATGATGGCGCCGAGCTGCAGTCCGGTGATCGTCATGACGGGCACGAGCGTGTTCTTGAGCGCGTGGCCGAAGTGGATGGCGCGGTCGGTGAGCCCGCGGGCGCGGGCGAAGCGGATGTAGTCGGTGCGCAGCACCTCCAGCATCTCCGAGCGCACCAGCCGCTGGATCAGCGTCATCTGGAAGAGTCCGAGCGTGATCGAGGGCAGGATGAGCGACTTGAGACCCGAAGCGGTCAATAGCCCCGTGCTCCACCAGCCGATCTGCACCGTGTCGCCGCGGCCGAAGGAAGGCAGCCAGCCGAGCTGTACCGAGAACACGAGGATGAGCAGGATGCCGATCAGGAAAGTGGGCAGCGACACGCCGACCAGCGAAGCGCCGAGGATCGCGTGCGAAACCCACGAGTGCGGCCGCAGCGCGGTGTAAACGCCGAGCGGAATGCCGATCAGCAAGGCGAGCAATGCGGCGACGAGGGAAAGCTCGAGCGTGGCCGGCAGCCGGTCGGCGATCAGGCTCGATACCGGCTGCACCTGGCGCAGCGACAGGCCGAAGTCGCCGTGCAGCGCGTTCTCGACGAAGCGCATGTATTGCACGTAGAACGGCCGGTCGAGGCCGAGCCGGCGCGTGACGTCGGCGCGCTGCTCCGGGGTCGCGTCCTGGCCGAGCATGAACAGCACCGGGTCGCCGACGAAGCGGAACAGCGAGAACGCGATCAGCCCGACCGCGAGCATCACCAGCACCGCCTGGCCGAGCCGCCTCAGGATGAACGCCGCCATGACTTTGAGAGAATAGTTACTCCATGCCCCACCGGCAATCCTTCTCTGAAAAGCTCATTGCCTGGCACCGCCGGTCGGGTCGCAAGGACCTGCCCTGGCAGGGCACGCGCGATCCCTACCGCATCTGGCTCTCCGAAGTGATGCTGCAGCAGACGCAGGTCGCTTCGGTGATTCCCTACTATGAGCGCTTCCTCGCCCGGTTCCCCGACATTCGCGCGCTTGCAGCGGCCACCGAGCAGGACGTCCTCGCGCTCTG
>DASQGW010000073.1:0-3549 GCA_035632415.1 Burkholderiales bacterium
GGCAATGCCCGTGTCATATCGGCTTGGCGCCTTCTACTTCCTGTTTTTTGCCGGCGCAGGCTTGTGGGTCGCCTATCTGCCGCCTTATTTCGCCGCACGCGGTCTCGGTGCCGCCGAAATCGCGTGGGTTCTCGCGCTGCCTCAGCTTGCGCGCATCGTCGCGCCCACGGTATGGGCGACGATTGCTGATCGGTTCGCCGCGCAGCGCGCGATCGTCGTCCTGAGCTGCGGCGCCGGTATCGTGTGCTACTCGCTTTTCCCGGTGGTGAGTGGCTTCGCCGGCTTTGCCTGGGTGATGGGACTGACCAGCCTTCTCGGGACCGCGGCGCTGCCGCTCGTCGAATCGATCACGCTCGGCGCGCTGGCGGGCCAGACCGGCCGCTATGGACCCATTCGGCTGTGGGGCTCGATCGGTTTCATGATCGCCGTCTTCGCCGGCGGCGTGTGGCTCGACTTCGAGTCGACGCAGGCATTGCCTTACGCCATGCTCGTCTTCGTCGGCGCGGCGCTGCTCGTCGGCCTCACCCTGCCATCGCCTGCGCTGCGCACCGCGGTGTCGGGCCCGCTCGCGATCAACAGCGCCGCAGTCCTGCTGCTCGGCTCCGCGTTCTTCATGGCAGTGGCGCACGGCACGCTCTACGCTTTCTTCACGCTGCACTTGCAGCGGCTGGGCTATGAAGGCTCGCTCATCGGCTTTCTGTGGATGCTGGGCGTTCTTGGCGAGATCGGCGTGTTTCTCTTCCTGCCGGCATTCTTCCGGCGCTTCGACCTCTCGACGATCCTCGTCGCGAGCGCCGCGTGCGGGGTCGCTCGCTTCCTCGCGATCGGCTGGGCCGCCGACTGGCTGATCGTGCTGCTTGCGGCGCAGCTTCTTCACGCCGCGACCTTCGGCTCCTTCCATGCGGCCGCAGTGGCGGCGGTACACCGCGTCTTTCCACCGCAGGCGCAGGCGCGCGGGCAAAGCCTCTTCTCGAGCATCGGCTACGGTGCAGGCGGGGCGCTCGGCGCCGTGACGGCCGGCTGGGCTTGGGAAGCGGCGGGGCCGGGTTTCGCCTTTACCGTGTCGTCGGTAGCCGCCGCCGCGGGCCTGCTTTTTGCCTATCCCCTCAAACGAAAGGGCTTATGAACCGTTTGAGGACCGCATGAACCACAAGCTACTGATTTCGCTAGTCGTCGCGGCGCTCGCCGCGGGGTGCCAGACCGTCGAGACCACCAAGGAAAGCGCCGTTGGGGTCGATCGGAAGCAGCACATGATGGTTTCGGCCGACGCCGTGAACCAAAGCGCCGAAAAGGCCTACCAGGATGTGCTCTCCCAGGCGCAGAAGCAGAACGCGCTCGACAAGGACCCGGCCACCCTGGCGCGGGTGAAAGCAATCGCCGGCCGGCTGATTCCCGCTACGGGTGCACTGCGCGCCGATGCGCCCGGCTGGAAGTGGGAGATGCACGTGCTCTCGTCGAAGGAAGTCAATGCCTGGTGCATGCCGGGCGGGAAGATCGCGGTGTACACCGGCCTGATCGATCAGCTGCATCCCACCGATGGCGAGCTCGCCGCAGTGATGGGCCACGAAATCGGCCACGCGCTGCGCGAGCACGGGCGCGAGCAGGCGTCCCAGCAGATGCTCGAGCAGGTAGGCGTCGGCCTGCTCGGCGCGTTCACCGGCGTAAACACCCAGCTCGCACAGACCATCGCCGACGTCACCATCAGCCTGCCGCATTCGCGCCAGCAGGAAACCGAGGCCGACCGGATCGGCGTGGAGCTGATGGCGCGCGCGGGCTACGATCCGCACGAGGCCGTCAGCCTCTGGCAGAAGATGAACAAGCTCGGCGGCAGCCAGCCGCCGCAGTTCCTGTCGACCCACCCGTCCAACGCGAGCCGCATCGCCGACGTCACCCAGGACGCCGACAAGGTGATGGCGCTATACACCGCCGCAAAAGGCAGTCCGGCCGCCGGCAAGTAGTTGTCAGATGGCATAATCCGAGGTTTCCGCAGTGCGGAAATCTCGGATGCCGCAGACCCTATACGACAAGCTTTGGGACAGCCACGTCGTCCATGTTGAGGACGACGGCACGGCGCTCCTTTATATCGACCGTCACCTGGTCCATGAAGTGACGAGCGCGCAGGCCTACGAAGGGCTGCGCCTCGCCGGCCGCAAGCCCTGGCGAGTGGATTCGGTCGTCGCCACGGCCGACCACAACACGCCGACCACAAACTGGGATGAAGGCATCGGCGGCGTGAAGGATCGGTTCGCGCGCCTGCAGATCGAGACCCTCGACGCGAACATGAAGGAGTTCGGCGCCAAGGTGTATTTCCCGTACCTCGACAAGCGCCAGGGCATCGTGCACGTGATCGGCCCGGAGCAGGGCGCAACGCTCCCGGGGATGACGGTCGTATGCGGCGACTCGCATACCAGCACGCACGGCGCGTTCGCCTGCCTCGCGCACGGCATCGGCACTTCTGAAGTCGAGCACGTGCTCGCCACGCAGTGCCTTGTGACGAAGAAGATGAAGAACATGCGCGTCAACGTCGAAGGGCCGCTCGGTCGCGGCGTGACCGCAAAGGACGTGGTCCTCGCCATCATCGGCAAGATCGGCACGGCCGGGGGTACCGGCCATGCGATCGAATTTGCCGGCAGCGCGATCCGCTCCCTCTCGATGGAAGGCCGCATGACGGTCTGCAACATGGCGATCGAGGGCGGTGCCCGCGCCGGCATGGTCGCGGTGGACGAGGTCACCATCGAGTACCTGCGCGGCCGCCGCTTCGCGCCCAAGGGGCGCGACTGGGACCAGGCGGTCGTCTACTGGCGCACGCTGAAGAGCGACCCTGGCGCAAAGTTCGATCGCGAAGTGACGCTCGACGCGCGCGATATCAAGCCGCACGTGACCTGGGGCACCTCGCCCGAGATGGTCGTCCCGGTCGACGACACGGTGCCCGATCCGGACAAGGAGAAAGACAGCTTGCGGCGCGAAGGCATGGAGCGCGCGCTCGAGTACATGGGGCTCAAGCCGCGCACGCCGATCACGAACATCCGCATCGACAAGGTTTTCATCGGCTCGTGCACCAACTCGCGCCTCGAGGACCTGCGCGCTGCCGCCTCGGTGGTGAAGGGCAGGCGCGTGGCATCCAATGTAAAGCTCGCGCTGGTGGTTCCGGGCTCCGGCCTGGTTAAGGAACAGGCGGAAAAGGAAGGCCTCGATCGCGTATTCCGCGAAGCGGGATTCGAGTGGCGCGAGCCCGGCTGCTCGATGTGCCTCGGCATGAACCCCGATCGACTCGATGCCGGCGAGCGTTGCGCTTCCACGTCCAACCGCAACTTCGAAGGTCGCCAGGGCGTCGGCGGCCGCACGCACCTCGTCAGTCCCGCGATGGCCGCAGCCGCAGCGATCGCGGGACACTTTGTCGATATCAGACGCTGGAGCTAGCGATGGAAAAGTTCACCGTCCTGAACGGCCTCGTCGCACCGCTCGATCGCGCGAACGTCGACACCGACCAGATCATCCCCAAGCAGTACCTGGCGTCCATCAAGAAGACCGGTTTCGGCGAAGGCCTCT
>DASQGW010000074.1:0-6399 GCA_035632415.1 Burkholderiales bacterium
GAAGAAGATGTTCGGGACGGTCGACTGGAAAGTCGCTTTGTTCAGCTGGGGCAGACCCCATTTGTCGAACTCGACGCCTGAATCGCGCTCGATCCACGGGAAGGCGTTCTCCTGGCCCACCGCGACGAGGACGTCGTCGCACTCGAAGAACTGGTCGGGCTCGCCGGTGGTGACCAGGCTTCTCTTCCCCTTCTCGTCGTAGACCGCTTTGACTTTCTCGAACGTCATGCCGGTGAGCTTGCCGTTCGTGTGCTGGAAGGTCTTCGGCACTAGGAAGTTGAGGATCGGGATGCCTTCGTGCATCGCATCCTCTTTCTCCCACGGGCTCGCCTTCATCTCGTCGAAGCCGGAGCGGACGATCACGCGCACGTCTTCGCCGCCAATGCGCCGCGAGGTGCGGCAGCAGTCCATGGCGGTGTTGCCGCCGCCCAGCACGATGACGCGCTTGCCGATCTTGGTGGTGTGGCCGAAAGAAACCGATGACAGCCAGTCGATGCCGATGTGGATGTTCTTCGCCGCCTCTTTACGCCCGGGGATGTCGAGGTCGCGGCCGCGCGGCGCGCCGGAGCCGATGAAGATGGCATCCCAGCCTTCGGTCATGAGGCGCTTGAGAGAATCCACTTTGCGCTGCTTGAAGTGCACGCCGAGGTCGAGGATGTATCCCACTTCCTCGTCGATCACTTCCAGCGGCAGGCGGAAGCGCGGGATCTGCGACCAGATCATGCCGCCGGCGCGCGGGTCCTGGTCGAACACCGTGACGTCGTAGCCGAGCGGCGCGAGGTCGCGCGCCACGGTGAGAGAGGCCGGGCCGGCGCCGACGCAGGCAATCTTCTTGCCGTTCTTCTTCTTGGCGGGGCGCGGCATGTGCTTCTTGATCTCGTCGGCGTCCTTGTAGTCGGCGGCGACGCGCTTCAGCCTGCAGATCGCGACAGGCTCGGGCTTCGGCTGGTTTTCCTCTTCCACGCGGCCGCGGCGGCACGCGGGCTCGCAGGGGCGGTCGCAGGTCCTTCCCAAAATGCCCGGGAAGACGTTCGAGTTCCAATTGACCATATACGCGTCGCCGTAGCGGCCGGCGGCGATCAATCGAATGTATTCGGGAACCGGGGTGTGGGAAGGACAGGCCCACTGGCAATCGACAACCTTATGGAAGTAGTCGGGATGCTTGATATCGGTCGGCTGCACGAAACTCCTGTCTTACGAGGGCGGTTTTATTGTGCGACGCAGTTTACCTCCATAAGACAGCCGGATACAGCTTAGATTTCAATTCCCTACGGCTGTTTGGGGCTCTCTTTGGCGCGAAAGCTACGAGACAGCCTGGAAAAGGGGTCAGAGCAATTTTCCTGTAACTACTAACGCGCGTAGGTGTTACCGGAAAATTGCTCTGACCCCTTTATTGACCCCTTTATGAGACGGCCTGGCCGGCGCTCGTGCGGGGGCTGCCGGCCTCGTAGAACACGTGGACGTAGTGGGTAATGGCCCCGCTTTTTTCGTCCTTCACGGCGCGCACGCTCCGCCACTCGCGGTACACGGAGCCGTTCTTGCGCTTCGCCCAGCTTGTGCCCGACCAGTAGCCGTCGCGATGCACGGCGGCGTAGGCCTCGTCGTAGAACTCGGGCGGCAGGAGGCCGCTCCTGATCGACTTCTCGGATTGCCCGAGCACCTCGTCGCGCGTGTGGCCGGTGATCTCCGAGAAGGCTCGGTTCACGGTGACGATGGTGCCGTCGGCGCTCGTGATCATGATGCCCTCGGTCATGCCCTCGAGGGCATGCGCGGCGAGCAGCATCCTTTCCTCGCTCTCCTTGAGATCGGTGACGTCCCGCGAGACGAGGACCACCTTGTACGGCGCCGGGGTGCTCATCACCGCGCGCACGTGCGAGCGGAACTGCCGGATGCGGCCCTCGCGGTCGACCATGCGCAGCGCGAGCTCGCGCGGCTTGCCGGTGGCCGCGGCGCGGCCGATCACCATGTGCGCGTGGTCGGCATCGTCGGGATGGATGTGCTTGAAGGCGTCGCCGCCCGGCGCGAGCTCCGCAGGCGCGAGCACGCGCGCGTAGGACGGGCTCGTGTAGAGCCAGCGCCCCTCGTGGTCGAGCATGGCGACGAGGTCGTCCGCGTTCTCGGCGATGAGCCGGTAGCGCTCCTCGCTCCGCCGCAGCTCGTCGCGCGCGGCCGCGAGCCGGCGGTTCTGGCGCCAGACGACGATGCCGACGGCCGACACGTAGGCGAGCGAGCCTGCCGCGGCGAGGAACGTCACCGGATGGGACGTTTCCAACGTGAGCGTGAAGCCGCCCACCGCTGCCCACAGCGCCGCGCCCACCGCGCTCGACACGATCGCGAGAGCGAGGCCCTGCCAGCCGCGATTCACCGCGGCATTGAGCGCGGCCGCCGAGATCAGCGCGTAGGTGATCCAGATCGGAAAGCCGAGGAAGGCGACCCACGCGCCGAGGAAGGCGGCGTCGAGAAAAAGATTGTCAAGCTCGGCCCTTGCCGGCCGGGCCGAGCGGATCGCGCGCCAGTAGACGAGCTGCGGGTAGACGAGGAACTGGAAAAGGAGGAGCGTCCACGACCATATCCCGGCGTCCCGGCCCCACAGGTAAAGCCCTATCGGAAGAATGGCGTAGGCAAAGGAGGCCGAACGCACCGCGCGGTCGGTGCGCACCAGCTCGAGGCCCACGCCTTGCTGCAAAAACACCCCCCGTATAATTTTTCAATGATCACGCAACTCGAATCGCTGCGCCAAGCCTCGCTCGTCGTCGCCGATACCGGCGACATCGAGGCGGTGGCCCGCTGGAAGCCGCAGGACGCTACCACCAATCCCTCGCTCCTCCTAACTTCCGCGCAGGATCCGCGCTTCCGCCACCTCGTGGATGCCGCCATCAAGGAGGCGCGCGGGGACGCTTCCCTCGCCATGGACGGCCTCTTCGTGCAGTTCGGGCGGGAAATCCTCAAGCACGTCGCCGGCCGGGTCTCGACCGAGGTCGACGCGCGGCTCTCGTTCGACGAGGAAGGCTCGATCGCCAAGGCGCGGCGGTTCATCGCCCTCTACGAGAAGCAGGGCGTCTCGCGCGAGCGCATCCTGATCAAGCTCTCCACGACCTGGGAAGGCATCCGCGCCGCCGAGAAGCTCGAGAAAGAGGGCATCCACTGCAACATGACGCTCCTCTTCTCCTTCGCGCAGGCCGTCGCGTGCGCCGATGCCGGCGTCACGCTGATCTCGCCCTTCGTCGGGCGCATCTACGACTGGTACAAGTCCGCCCGGAAGGTCGACGACATCCCGGTGGCCGAGGATCCGGGCGTCGCGTCGGTCACGCGCATCTACGCGTACTACAAGAAGCACGGCTACAAGACGCAGGTGATGGGCGCGAGCTTCCGCAAGACCGAGCAGATCCTCGCGCTCGCCGGCTGCGACCTCCTCACCATCGCGCCCGATCTCCTCGACAAGCTCGCCAAGGCGCCGGGACCGGTCGAGCGCAAGCTCTCGCCGGAGGCTGCGCGGAAGGCGGGCGAAGCGAAGATCCGGATGGACGAGAAAACCTTCCGCTGGATGCACAACGAAGACCCGATGGCGACCGACAAGCTCGCCGAGGGCATCCGCCGCTTCGACGCCGACGCCCGCAAGCTCGAGAACCTGATCATCTCGCTCGCGGCGGCGAGAGCAGCCTAATTCCGGACAACGTCCTTAATTATTCGGGCGGCTCTCGCCGCAGGCGCTGCCACACCCAGAGCACGGCGAAAAGCGCGATCGGCACCACGAGGCCGACGACGATCGGCCGCACCGCTTTCTCGGGCTCGTCGGAGAAGGCGATGATGGTGCCCGCGTTAAGTGCCGCGACGACCACCCAGATGACGGTGAAGAGGATCCAGAGCTTCTTCCAGAGCGCCACGAAGAATTAAGGACGTTGTCCGGAATTAAGCGGGAATCAGGGGACCATGCGCCGCGTGGCGGCGACTTCGTCGCTCGCACGCTTGAGATCGGCCTGGGCCTGTGCGCGCGCGACGTCGATAGCGGGACGCTCGAGGAGCAAGGCGGCATCGATGCGCCCATCGAGGCGCTTCTCCTCCTCCGGCAGCTTGTAGAGCAGCTCGTCCAGCGCCTTCAGCGTGATGTCGACCTGGAAGTAGTCGTCGTCCACGCGCTTCTTGAGCGTGACGGCGCCGCGCAGCCACGGTTCGCTGCGCCGCTCGGCGCGCCGCATGTGGCCGGCCAGGGCGTTGCGGCTCTCGTACGCGGTGGCCCAGAAGCGATCGGTGTCGGAGCGCCGGCGCGCGATTTCGCGAGCGGAGAGGATGTAGTGCTCGGCGGCATCGGCGAGCTGAGGATCGCGCGGGGCGCGCGCGGCCTTGAGGTCCGCATCGAGCGCATCGACGAGCTCAGGCGAGGACTTCTGCGTGAGCGCCTGGCGCAGCTTGCCGGTCGCGTCTTGCACCATGGCGATGACCTGGCGCTGCTGGGCGCGCTTCTGCGAAGCGGCATAAAAGGAATAGCCGATCAGCGCCACGGCGGCCGCCGCAACGATGCCGACGGCCCATGCGATGGTCTTCATGCCCATGCCGGAAGGATACCCGCATGGGCGCGCCCGGCTAGTCGGCGGAAGACATGGCGCCCATCACGGGTGCGACGAAGGACTCGGCGCGCGAAGCCGCCCGGCACTCCGGGCACCAGCTCCCCTGCTTGATGGAGTTGAACGTCGCGCGCCATTGGTGGCCGCGCTTGCACTGCCACTCGAGCTTGGTCTGGCTGTTCGCATAGCGCTCGGCGAGGCACCTGCCGCCGCGCTCCGCCGCAATCGCATGCAGCGCCGCCACCGAATGGCGCAGCTTCTCGTCCGCGCACTTCTTGCACCAGTGTCCCTGCCGGATCGAGTGCGCCACCGCGCGCCAGCGGTGCCCCTGCGCGCACTCCCAGTCCATCAGCGTCAGGCTGTCGGCGTAGGTTTCGGTCAGGCAGCGCCCGCCGCGGCGCGCTGCGTCGGCCTGGATCTCGTCTAAGGTCAATTTGCGCATCGTCAGCCCCCCTCCCCTTTTTGTAGACGTCTGCGAAAGTTGAAACGGAGGGCAGTTTGGGCGCCACTAGTCAGGCCGCGCAGTGACCCGCTGCAGCCCGCACGTGTGACATATTCACGTCGCGCGCGCTCCAGGATCCCCCCTTTGTGCTGCTCGCTCCTCCCCAAGGAGCCTAGGAACTCAGTGTAGCGATTCCTGTACAGGAATGCTTACGTCCGCCAGGACCGGCCGTTGGAGCGGCGCACCATCCCGGACACAAAGAGCACGAGGAAGAGCGCGGCGACGACGAACGCGCCTACCTGCTGGACACCGGCAGGCAGCAGGAAGAACCCGGCGGCAGCCGTCGCCACCCCGAGGATGAAGAATACGAAGCTGAGCATGGTTTTTCTCCGACCATATTCAAAGGTCCCCAAGTTCAGCAAAATGCATGCCGCCATGCTCAAGCGACCCAGGGGACCGTCCGGCACGACCGTAGTGCTGGAGCACGTCTCGCAAGCATTGAAAACGAACCCGTGGGGCGATCCGCACGTGCGCAAGCTCGCCGTGTGGCTGCCGCCGCAGTATGACGATGGAACCCGGCGACGCTTCCCGGTGCTCTACGACCTGACCGGATTCACCGGCTCCGGGCTCGCGCACGTCGGGTGGAAGAGCTTCGGCTACAACGTGCCCGAGCGCGCGGCGCGCCTCATCCACGAAGGGAAGATGGGGCCGGCGATCTTCGTGCTGCCCGACTGCTTCACCGCGCTCGGCGGCAACCAGTACATCAACTCTTCGGCGGTGGGAAATTACGCCGACTACCTCACGCGCGAGCTGATCCCGTTCGTCGACCGCGAGTTCCGCACGGCTGCCGGCCGCGATCATCGCGGCTGCTTCGGCAAATCATCCGGCGGCTACGGCGCCATCATCCACGGCATGAAGTACGCGCGATACTGGGGCGCCATCGCCAACCACTCGGGCGACGCGTACTTCGACTTCGTCTACTGGCACGACTGGCCGAACACGCTGAACGAATTGCAGAAGCATCGGCTGCCGAAGCGCCACGCCGGCAAGTACGACGCGCTCGCCGAATCGCGCCGCAAGGGGCTCGCCGAAGGCAAGGACGATGGCCGGATCAAGCGCTTCCTCCAGGCGGTGTGGAAGAAAGAGAAGGTGCCGGCCAAGGAAGTGATGTGCATCATGAACCTCTGCATGGCGGCGAGCTACGACCCCGATCCGCGCGCGCCGCTCGGCTTCCGCGTGCCGTTCAACATGGAGACGGGCGAGCCGACCGGCCGCTGGGCGAACTGGCGGCGCCACGATCCCGTCAATCTCGTCGAGCGCTACCGGAAAAACCTGAAAAGCCTGCGCGGCATCTACATCGATTGCGGCTGGCGCGACCAGTTCCACATCCACTAC
>DASQGW010000075.1:0-71800 GCA_035632415.1 Burkholderiales bacterium
AGGAGCGGTCGCGCCGAATCAGGCTCGCTGTACGAGGGCGAGTTCCGCGTCCTCGAGGAAACCGCAAATGCAAAGGAGCAACCGTGACGTACGCAACGAACGAATTCACGGCCGCCGTCTCGCGAGCGGTCGCAGTCATCCGCGTATTCGAGTCGGCCGATCACGCCGCGGCCGCGATCGGCAACCTCGAGCGCAGCGGTTTCGACATCTCGAAGCTCTCGCTGATCGGCAGGGAAGAACCGTCCGCCGCTCATCAGCTCGGCATCGCGGTCGCCGGAGCTCACGCCACGGTCTGGGGTCAGCATGCCGCGCTCTGGAATCGCCTCGCCGAGGCGCCGGCCGGGATGGCGCTCGCCTGGGTGCCGTTCATCGGCTATGTCGTCGCAGTTGGTCCGGCGGCCTGCGTGCTGGCCGGCAGCCAATGGCATGAGCAGGCCGGCGCTCAGGGCTCGCCGCTCGTCCGGATGCTGAGGCTCGCGGGCATGTCGCCGGGCGAGCTGCGGACCTACGAGGCGGCCGTGCGCGGCGGGCAGATTCTGCTGCTCGTGCACGGTACCGGGGCCGAAGCAACCCGAGCGCGCCGCCTCCTCGGCAGCGCCGCGCCTTTAAGCGGCCGCTAAGAATGCGCATGCAGCATCTCTCCATGCAAGAACACTGACACAGGAGGTCACTCATGAAATCAGCAATGACGCTCTCGGCAGGCGCGCTGGCGCTCGCTCTCGCGCTGCCCGTCCTCGCGGACACGCTGCCGCAGTCCAGGACCGAGCACGGCATCACCTATATGAGCGGCGGCATCGGCAGCGATGAGTCCGCGGCGATGAAAGCCGAAGCGAAGAACTATCCGCTGAGCCTCGTGTTTTCGGCGGGCCGGCACGACGCGTACCTCGCCGATGTGCCGGTGACCATCAAGGACCGCTCGGGCAAGACGCTGCTCGACACGGTGTCGAGCGGCCCGCTCATGCTGCTCAAGGTTCCCGCCGGGAAGTACACGATCGTCGCGACCAGGGACGGCAAGGCGCTGCATCGAACGGTCCTCGTGAAGGCGAAAGGCGACCGGCAGGTGCTGTTCCACTGGCCGACCGCGTGAAGCCGTGATTGCCTTCACCGCGGTGTATCTCAAGTCCGGCGACGGTTACTTCGGCTTCATCGAGGAGCTGCCCGGCCTCAACTCCTACGGCCGATCCCTCGCCGATGCGCGCGAGACACTGAAGCGCCTGGCGCAAGTCGTGTTCGACGAGGAACGCCGCTCCTGCGAGGAGATGCTCGAAGGCAAGGATGTCGTGCGTGAAGGGTTCCTCATGCCGATCGCGCGGGAAAGCTGAGCCGCTTCCTCCCCGGCGCCGCCGGAGCGAGAATCCCGCGCCATGCGCGTACTCATAGTCGAGGACGACCGGCACATCGGCTCGGCGCTGCAGCGCGCGCTGCGCACCGAGAACCATGCCGCCGATTGGGTGCTCGACGGCGCCGCGGCGGAGCTTGCGCTCGCGCAGGGCGAGTACGACCTGGCGCTGCTTGACCTCGGGCTGCCGCGCAAGGACGGCGTCGAGGTGCTCCGGGCGCTGCGCGCGCGGCGCAACCGGGTCCCCGTCCTCGTGCTGACGGCCCGCGACACGGCCGCAGACGTCGTGCGAGGGCTGGACGCGGGGGCCGACGACTATCTCGTCAAGCCGTTCGACCTCGAGGTTCTCCTCGCCCGCGTGCGCGCGCTCGCCCGCCGCAGCGCGGGACGCGCGGAGCCGGTGCTCGAGCACCTCGGCGTCACGCTCGACGCGAAGACGCGCGAAGTCACGCGCGGCGGCGAGCCCGTGATGCTCTCCGCCAGGGAGTTCGCCATTCTGGAGGCGCTGCTCGCGCGGCCGGGGGCCGTGCTCTCGCGCGCCCAGCTCGAGGAAAAGCTCTACGGCTGGGGCGAGGAGATCGAGAGCAACGCGGTCGAGGTGTACGTGCACGGGCTGCGCCGCAAGCTCGGGCACGAGTTCATCCTCAACGTGCGCGGCGTCGGCTACATGGTGCCGAAGGCGCAGGCCGCCGGGAAGCGCGCTTGAAGCGAGTCGCGCGGACGCGCTCGGTCCGCGGCGCGCTGCTCGCATGGCTGACCGCTGCCGTCCTTGCCGGCGGCGCCGCTGCGGGCGCATTCGTGTACGCGGCGGCGCTGCAGGAGATCGACGCGCTGTTCGACTACCAGATCCGCCAGCTTGCGGTGTCGCTCGTGGCCCAATCGATGCGCTTCGGCGGCGCGCTGCTCGCGATGCCCGACGAGTCCGACGACGAGGCGCTCGACTTCGCCGTGCGCATCCGGGACGGGAGCGGCGAGAGCCTGTACGCATCGCGCACCTTCCCGGGGCTGCCGCGAAGCGCGGTGCTCGGCTATTCCGACGTGCGCGGTGCGAGCGGGGCGTGGCGCGTCTACGCCATGCAATGGGGAACGCGCACCATCGAAGTGGCGCAGCCGCTCGCCGTGCGGCGCGAAATGGCGTTCGCCGCGGCGCTCCGAACCCTCGCGCCGCTGCTGATCGTCGTCCCGCTCCTCGTCGCGGCCGTATGGCTGGCCGTCGCACGCGCAGTGCGCCCGCTGCGGCGCGTCGCCGGCGCCGTCGAGCGGCGCAACGTAAAGGCACTGCAACCCCTGCCGCAGGACGGCCTGCCGGCAGAAGTCTTGCCGCTCGTCGCCGCGTTCAACGGCCTGCTGCGCCGGTTGGGCGAGTCGATCGATGCGCAGCGCGCCTTCATCGGCGACGCAGCCCACGAGCTGCGCACGCCGCTCGCAGCGCTGCGGCTGCAGGCGCAGGTGCTCGTGCGCACGCTCGATCCGCGCGAGCGCGAAGCGGCCGGCGCAGAATTCGTCGACGGCGTCGACCGCGCGACACGCCTGGTGGAGCAGCTTCTGGATCTCGCGCGCAGCGAGCCGGACGCCGCGGCGCGTGCGTTCACGCCGGTGCGCCTCGACGAGCTGGCGCGCGGCGCGGTGAGCGACCACGCGGCGATCGCAGCGGCGAAAGGAGTGGACCTCGGCGCGGAGGCGGCCGACGCGGTGGAGGCGAGGGGCGATGCGCAAAGCTTGCGCATTCTGCTGCGCAACCTGGTGGACAACGCCGTGCGCTACACGCCCGCGGGCGGCGCCGTGGACGTTATCGCGACGCGCGTCGGCGAGCGCGCCGCGCTGCAGGTCGTCGACACGGGGCCGGGCATCGCGCCGGAGGAACGCGAGCGGGTGTTCGGCCGCTTCTACCGGCTTCCGGGCAGCGCGGAGAGCGGCAGCGGGCTCGGGCTGTCGATCGTGCGACGCATCGCGGAGCTGCACGGCGCCGAGGTGCGCCTTGAGTCCGGCGCGGACGGAAAAGGTCTGAAGGCCACGGTCCTGTTTCCCGATGAGCCGGCTTTAAGGGCGCGCTAAGAGAAGCGGCTCATCCTTTGCGTGACAGCGAGCCACCGGCCCGCATCGACACGAAAGGAAGCGCGATGAAATTTCGAAAACTGGCACTCGCCCTGGCCGTTGGGGGCGCCCTCTCGGCGGGCGGCGTCGCCGCCTATGAATGGAGCAGCCCCGCCATTGCGGCCACGGCCGCCGCGCCCGCGCCGCGCCAGGCGGCGAGCGCGCTGCCGGACTTCAGCGCGCTCGTAGATCGCTATGGCCCGGCTGTCGTCAACATCAGCGTCGTTCAGAAGGTGAAGACCTCCACCTCGGGCCCGGAAGGGGATCCCCTCGGGCTCCTGCGCCGCTTCGGCGCGCCGATGCCGGGTCGTGCCGCGCCCATGCACGGTCAGGGATCGGGATTCATCGTCTCGCCGGACGGGGTGGTCCTTACCAACGCGCACGTCGTCGATGGCGCGGCTCAGGTGACGGTCAAGCTGACCGACCGGCGCGAGTTCTCGGCCAAGGTCATCGGCAAGGACCCGCAGACCGACGTAGCAGTGCTCAAGATCGACGCGAAGAATCTGCCGGTCGTGAAGCTCGGCGACGCGCGCACGCTGCGCCCGGGTGCATGGGTGGTGGCGATCGGCTCGCCGTTCGGCTTCGAGAACTCGGTGACCGCAGGCGTGGTCAGCGCCGTCGGCCGTTCGCTGCCCGACGAAAGCTACGTGCCGTTCATCCAGACCGACGCCGCCGTGAACCCCGGCAACTCCGGCGGTCCGCTGTTCAACCTGGCGGGCGAAGTGGTCGGCATCAATTCGCAGATCCTGTCGCAGACCGGCGGCTATCAGGGACTTTCGTTTGCCATCCCGATCGACGTGGCGTTGAACGTGAAGGACCAGATCCTCGCCCGGGGTCACGTCACGCGCGGCTGGCTCGGCGTGACGATCCAGGCGGTGACCCAGCCGCTCGCGCAGTCGTTCGGGCTCGAGAAACCCGCGGGTGCGCTCGTGAGCGCGGTGGAGCCGGGCGGCCCGGCCGCGAAAGCAGGCCTGAACGCGGGCGACGTCATCGTCGCGATCGACGGAACGTCGATCGGCGACTCCGGCGAGTTGCCCGCGCGTATCGGAGCGACGAAGCCCGGTACGCCCGTGCGGCTCGACGTATGGCGCAACGGTGCATCGCACCGGCTGTCGGTGGCGGTGGGCGAGTCCAAGACGGCCACCGCCGGTTCGACGAAGAGCGCGCAAGCCGCGCCGGGGCATCTAGGCCTTGCGCTCAGAGCGCTCACGCCGCAAGAGCGGCGCGACGCTCGAGCGGACTCCGGGCTGCTCGTCGAGCAGTCGAGCGGCGCCGCCGCCGAAGCCGGCATCCAGCCCGGCGACGTGCTGCTCTCCGTGAACGGGACGCCGCTGCGCAGCGCAGGACAGCTCCGCACGCTGGCGGCGAAAAAGGGCAGCCCTATAGCGCTGCTCGTTCAGCGTGGCGAAGAGCGGCTGTTCGTCCCGGTGTCGCCCGGCGCGTAAAGATCGCTTGCTCGTGACGCCCGTGCGCGCGGCGCGCTAACGCTACCCTAATTGCGCAGCGCTACCTTCACAACTGCGCGAATGACCGCGCAAGCCACGAAGGAGCGAATACATGACGCCAAATTGCGCAGCGAGCGCTGAGCGGCCGGCTCGGCTGGTCGACGTGCGGGACCTCGTGGTTTTCATCGGCGACCGGCCGGTGCTCGACGGGGTGCGCCTGCGGCTCGAGGCGGGCGAAATCTACGGGCTGCTCGGGCCGAACGGCGCCGGTAAGAGCACGACGATAGCGGCGCTCACGGGCCTTCGGCGGCCGGTGTGCGGCAAAGTCTCGGTGCTCGGCCTCGATCCCTGGACGCGGCGCGTCGCCTTGCACGCAGCCATCGGCGTGCTGCCCGAGCAGTCCGGCTTCTACGAGTGGATGAGCGCGCCGGAGTACTTGCGGTGGTTCGCGCGGCTGTACGGGCGGCGCCTCGACGATACGGCGCTGCGCGCGCAGCTCGAGCGGGTAGGCCTCGATGCGGCGAACCGGAAAGCGATCGGGACGTACTCGCGCGGCTGGAAGCAGCGCCTCGGTCTTGCGCGCGCGCTCCTCAACGAGCCGCGGCTCGTGATCCTCGACGAGCCGACCAACGGCCTCGACCCGCGCGGCCGGCGCGAGATCCATGATGTGCTGCTCGGGCTCGCACGCGACCGCGGCGCAGGCGTGCTGCTCTGCACGCATCTGCTCGACGACGTGGAACGGCTTTGCAGCCGCATCGGCGTGATCCACGAGGGCCGCACCCGCTTCGAAGGCCCGGTGGGAGAGCGACTGGAGGAGCGCTACCTCGAGCTCACCGCGGCGCGGGCGGCGGCATGAGCGCGGCGCTTCTCCTCGCACGGAAGGAAAGCGCCGAGCTCGTGAAGAGCGGCCGCGGGCTTGCCTGGCTGCTCGCGCTGAGCGTTGCGCTTTCGGCTCTGAGCCTGCTGCTCGTGAGCAATACCGAGCTGAGCCTCCTCGACAACGCGCAAGTCGTCTACATGGTGATGGGCACGGTTACCGCGCTCGGTGCGCTGCTCGCGGTCTTGCTCGGCGCCGACGCCATCGCCGGCGAGAAGGAGCGCGGCAGTCTCGTGCCGCTGCTGCTCGCGCCGCTTTCCACGGGCGATATCGTCTTCGGCAAGATCGGCGGACAGCTCGCCGCCTGGGCCGTCGCCTACCTCATCGCGCTGCCCTACGTCTGGGCGGTCGGGAGCAGCGGACAGAACCTCGGGCAGGCGGTCGCTTATCTCGCGCTTTTCGGTACGCCGGTCGTGCTCGGCTTTGGTTTCTACGCGCTCGGGCTTTCGGCGCGTTTCGGCAGCGTGCGCGGCGCGCTCGCGGCTTCGCTCATCACGCTGATCTTGCTCGCGAGCCCGCTCGTCCTTGGTCCGGGCCTGCGCCAGAGCGCCGTCGGCCGGATTTTCGACGCCGTGAACCCCTTCGCCGCCGCGCTCAACAGCTTCGACAGCGCCGTGATCGATTCGCAGCCGCTCTCGATGCAGCTCGGCCGGCTCGGCGTCGCGCTCGTATGGCTCGCGCTCGCGTTCTGGTTCGCGAGGCGCAGCGTGCAGGCGCTCGAGATCTAGGCGCTCCATGACGAAGATCGCGACCTTGCTCGCCGCCTCCCTGTTCCTGCTCGCGAGCCCCGCGTGGGCATCGCTCGAGATCTCGCTCGCACCTGCGCCCGCAAATCCTGCGCAGCCGAAAATGGGCGACAACCTCAAGTTCGAGAGCGTCATCGCCAACACCGATGCGGCGTCGGCACGCGGCCTGGTCGCGTGGATCAGCCTGATCCAGGTCGACCCGGGCCACGAGCAGCCGGTCGACCTCGAGGACTGGAGCGCGCACAAGGCGCTCGCGCAGGGCGAGCTCGCGCCGGGCGCAAAGCTTTCGGTCGAATGGCCGATGCGCCTCATCCAGGCGGGCGACTACCGCGTGGTGATCAGCGCCGTGCAGCGCGGTGCCTCGCGCCCCGTCACCAGCCCGCTTGTCGACTTTCACGTCGAGCGCAAGGCGGTGGTGGAGTCGCAGCGCATCCTGCCGGTGGCGTTCGGCATGCCCGCGCTCCTCGCCGCCCTTGCCCTGCTGCGACGCAGGCGGCGGCTAAGGGTGCGCTAATTCGGCGCCGCTACGTTCTCATTCCATGGAGCACTGGAATCTGCAGCTCTTTCTGCTGCTCAATGCGGCGTCGCCGCCGGGCCGGCTGGCGCTTGACGTCGCTTGGATGCTGGCGCAGGGCGCGATCTGGCTCGTCCCGGCCGGCCTCGTGCTGGCGTGGCTGCGCGGCGCCCGCGGGGCGCGCGAGGCGGTGCTCATCGCGGCGCTCGCGGGCGCGCTCGCGCTCGGCGCGAACGGGCTCATCGGCCTCGCGTGGTATCACCCGCGGCCAGCGGAAGCGGGCATCGGGCACGCCTGGCTCGCGCACATGCGCGACAGCTCCTTTCCGAGCGATCACCTTGCGCTGATGTGGGCAGTCGCGTTCGTCCTGCTGCTGTGGCCGCGCGCGCGGCGCATCGGCGCCGCTTTCGCGGCGCTCGGCCTGCCGGTGGCGTGGGCGCGCATCTACCTCGGCGTGCATTTCCCGCTCGACATGGCGGGCTCTGTGCTCGTCGCCGCTGCCAGCGCCGCGGCCGCGTGCGCTGCGGCGCCGGCGGTCGTCGCGGCTGCTATGCCGCCCCTGGTGCGGGTGCATCGCACGCTCTTCTCCGGTTTCATCAACAAAGGATGGATACACGAATGAAAAGAACGAAAGTGCGGATGATGAGCAGACGGGTCGCAGTGCCGGGAGCCGCGCTTCTCGCGGCTGCGTGTGCCCATTTCGACGATCCCGCGGCGGCGGAGAGCCGTGTGGTGTCCGCTAGACCCTTCATCGCCGGCTCGGGCGTCATTCAATCGGTGGCGGTGGTGCACAGCCCCGGAAGCGAAAGGTATCGCCTCGCGCTGCAGATGGACATCGGCGGCTACCAGACGCTCGACGTCGACAGCGGCGCTTTCTTCCCCGACGAGGCGGTCGAGGTGACGCGCGACGGCCGCCTCACGCGCATCAGCGGCACGACCTTCAACGAGGCCTCGCGCAGGGCAAGACGATGAATCCGGCCTCGCTTGCCGCAGCGGTCGTGCTGCTCTTCTCGGTTCAGGGGGCGCACGCCGAGACGATCTACAAATCGGTGACCGACCATGGCGAGGTCGTCTATTCGTCCGCGCCGGTCCCAGGGGCGCGCGAATCGGTCCCGATCGAAGTCGACTCGCTCTCGCCGGAGCAGCGCCGGGCCGCGCTCGAGCTGCGCCGCGAAGACAAGGCGCTCGCCGCCGAGATCCGTGCGCAGGAAAGCGAGTGGCGGCGCGTCGATCGCGAGATTCTCGCTGCGCAGAAGGCGCTTGCGCAGGCCGAACGCTCGTTGCGCAACGGGCGCACGCCGCTTCCTGGCGAGCGGCGCGGCAACGTTGGCGGAGGCTCGCGCCTCACTGGAGCGTACTTCGAGCGGTTGCGCGAGCTCGAGCGGGCGGTTGACAAGGCGAAGGTGCGCCTCGACCGCGCCTACGCGGCGCGCAACGCGCTCAAGTGAATCGAGGCGTCGCGCCGTGTCACTGCATGAACCAGCCGTGGCTCACCACGAGCGATTGGCCCGTGAGCGCCTTCGAGGGGAAGGCGGCGAAGAGCAGCGCGATCTCGGCGACGTCCTGCACGGTAGTGAACTCGCCGTCGACCGTCTCCTTCAGCATGACGTCCTTGATCACCTGCGCCTCCGAGATGCCGAGCGCCTTCGCCTGCTGCGGGATCTGCCGGTCGACGAGCGGCGTGCGCACGAAGCCGGGGCAGATGACGTTGGCGCGGACGCCGTGCTTCGCGCCCTCCTTGGCGACGACCTTGGCGAGGCCGATCAAGCCGTGCTTCGCGGTGACGTAGGCCGCCTTGAGCACGGATGCTTCCTTGGAGTGCACGGAGCCCATGTAGATCAGCGAGCCTCCCCGGCCGGACGCGTACATGTGCGGCAGGCAGGCCTTGGTGGTGAGGAAGGCGCCATCGAGGTGGATCGCGAGCAGCTTCTTCCACTCGGCGAACGGAAACTCTTCGACAGGATGCACGATCTGCACGCCCGCGTTGCTCACCAGCACGTCCACGCCGCCCCAGGCGTTCACGACGGCGGCGACGCCCGCTTCGACCTGCGCCTCGTCGGCGACGTTCATCGCGACCGCCATGGCGCGACCGCCGGCGGCGACAATCTGCGCGGCCGCGGCCTTGGCTGCAGACAGGTCAAGGTCGGCGATGGCGACTTTGGCACCCTCGCGCGCGAACGTTCCGGCGATCTCCCGGCCGATGCCGCTCGCCGCGCCGGTGACGATGCAGACCTTGTCCGCGAGCTTCATCGCAGCCCGCCTCGCGCCCGGGCGAGATAGTCGAAGGCGACGGTGCCGAGGCCCAGAGTGAGATCGGCCAGGATGTGGGTCCCCGAGAGCACCTCGAGCACCGGCAGCTCGGCCACGGGCGCGAGCGCATGGTGCGCGAGCTGGAGCGCGGCCGGACCGCTCCAGGCGCCCTTGACCGTCACGTCCTCGAGGAAGTAGCGCACCAGCTCGCAGATGCGCGGCGTGCCGTCGACGTGCGGGATGATCTTGAGGAGATAGCTCGGCGCGGTGAGCGCCGCGCGCGCCGCCGCCGCGTCGAGCGCCTTGTGCTTGTAGCCCATGGTGGCGGTCGCGATGCGCACCGGTCCGTAGTCGAGCGTGCCGAGCAGCGTGTCCTTCTCGACGGTGAGCGAAGGCGCGGCGAGCTTCTTGGGAAACCCCCAGAGCTCGCGCCCGCCGGCGATCGGCGCGTCGTCGTTCAGGTACATCGCGTGGACATAGCTGCCGCGCTCGCCGGCGAGCTTCACCGGGATCACCTGGCCCGACTCGGTGTAGTCGCCGAAGCCGTTGGAGTCGGGCATGCGGATGAACTCGAACTTGACCAGCGGCTCGTCGATCTCCAGCGGCTCGGGCACCACGGCCCGCAGCGCTGCCGGGTCGGTGCGATAGGCGACCACGAGATATTCGCGGTTCACGAAGCGGTAGGGGCCGCGCGGGAACGAGGGGCTCGTGAGCGGCATGGCGAAAGCGCGGTCGAGGACGTCGTCGATCTTCATGCGGTCTCCTCGGCGCGCTCGGCCGTGGGCACTGGTGTCATGTCAAAGATCTGGACGCCGCTGCGCGGCGCCTGCCGGTTCTGCCAGGCGGACGAAGCGAGCGTGCGCGCCATGTCTTCCCGGCCGGCCCGCCAGTGCTCGCGCATCGAGAGGCGCGAGAACTCGTAGTCCTTCGATTGCGTTTCGTAGGGCTTGCGGCGGTAGATGACATGCACGACGGCCACGGCGTGCTCGCGGCTCGCCTCGGCCAGCGCGCGCGCGTCCGGATCGCCAACGAGGGCTTCGGGAAGCTTGGCCATGAGCCGGCGCGCCGCGCGCGCGAGCCGATGGCGCGCGAGCGCGTTGTCGGTGTTGAGCCGCGTGCGGCTCGAGTAGCGGATGTCCTTCTCGCGCTCGGCAGCTTCGGCAAGCGTTCCCGGCATCGGCCCCGCCGCGGGGAAGAGATCCACCTGGTAGACGAGGCGCGCCGCGCGGCCGGGCTGGTCGAGCACGTACTGCAGCGGCGTGTTCGAGACCAGGCCGCCGTCCCAGAACCACTCGCCGTCGATCTCCACCGGCGGCAGGCCGGGCGGCAGAGCGCCGCTCGCCATGACGTGGCGCACATCGAGGCGCCGCTCGGCGGTGTCGAAGTACGCGAAGTTGCCCGTGCGTACGTTCACCGCGCCGACCGACAGGCGCAGCGGGCCGTCGTTCAGAAGCTCGAAGTCCACCATCCGCCCGAGCGTAGCGCGCAGCGGCGCGGTGTCGTAATAGCTCAGCGCGGCGAGCGTTCCGGGCGCGTGGAACGGCGCGGGCGGAAAGCGCGGCGCGAAAAATCCGGGAACCCCGAGCACGAGGGCGGAGAAGCCGGCCGCGTCGTTGATCGCGGCGCGCAGCGCGGCGCCGGGCCGGCCTGCCCATGAAGCGCAGGAAGAGCTCGCCATGTCCCAGAACTCGCGCAGGCGGTCGAGCCGCCGCCCGGGCGGATTGCCGGCGATCAGCGCCGCGTTGATCGCGCCGATGGAGATGCCCGCAATCCAGCGCGGTGCCTCGCCTGCGGCCTCGAGCGCCTCGTAGACGCCTGCCTGGTAGGCGCCGAGCGCCCCGCCGCCCTGCAGGACGAGCACGCGCTCTTCGCCGGCGGGCGCGAAAGTGCCTTTACGCGGCATGGAACGGTTGCGCTTTTGCGTGGCTGCCGACCTTGCGGCCCACCGCGTCGATGCCGTGGCCGAGCGACTCGAGCGCCTTGCCGACCTCGTTGCTCGCCCGGGTGGCGCCGGAAGCGAGCTTGCCGCCGAGCGTGCGCGCTTCGGCGACCGAGGCCGCGGCGGCCGATTTCGCCTCGCCGCCGGCCCACGATGCCGCGTTCTCCAGGTCGCCCGCGGCGCTCTGCATCGCGCGGCCGGTCTCTTCATATTGGTTGCGGCTCCATGCCTCGGCCGCTTGCGCCCGGTGTTCGAGCGCGAGCGCATGGTTGGCTCGCGCAAAATCGGCCTGCAGGGTTTTCTCGCTTTTCACCGCGCCTTTTTCGACGGAGCCCGCGAGCCTGCCGAGCTCGGCGACCGACCGGTCGAGTTCGCGGCGCGCCCCGGCGCCGGCGTGCTTCGCCTCGGCGCGCAGCGCAGCCGCTGCTTCGCGGATCTCGCTCGCCGCGGCTTTGTAGTCCTTCTTCGCGAAGGCATCGGTCGCCCTGCCGAAGTGCGGCTCGGCGGCAGCCTGCGGCGCCGGCGTTGTCTTTGCGGCGGCGGGGGCATCCGCGGCGAATGCAGCCGGCGCGCTGGCGAGCACGAGTGCTGCCGCGAGAGCAGAAAGAGTGAATTTCATTTTGGGGTCCTTTGGAGAGATCGAAAAGGAGTGACGGGCGGGGTAGTGTGCTGCGCGGCCCTTAAACGAGGCTTAATCGCCGCACGAGGACTCGTTGTCCCGCATCCGCTCGCGCCCTAACGATTCGCTAATTCCGCTACGCTACCTTGGGTCCATGCGCATCCTCCTCATTGAAGACGACCGCATGATCGGCGAGGCGGTGAGCGTCGCCTTGAAGGACGCCGCCTACGCGGTCGACTGGGTGCAGGACGGCGCCGCGGCGACGGCGGCGGTCGAGCACGGCGAGCACCAGGCAGTGTTGCTCGACCTGGGGCTGCCGAGGCGCGACGGCCTGGAGGTGCTGCGCCGCCTCCGCGGCCAGGGCATGAACCTGCCCGTGATCGTCATTACGGCGCGCGACGGGGTGGAGGAGCGCATCAAGGGACTCGACTATGGCGCCGACGACTATCTCGTCAAGCCCTTCGACCTGAACGAGCTGCTCGCGCGGCTGCGCGCGGTGATCCGGCGCCAGGGCGGGCAGGCGGCGCCCGCGCTCACGAACGGCATCGTGTCGCTCGATCCGGCGACGCGCGAGGCGAGCCGCGGCAACACGGTGTGCGAGCTCAGCGCGCGCGAGTTCGCGCTGTTGCACGCGCTGCTGCTTCGCCCCGGTGCGATCCTCACCCGTGCGGAGCTCGAGGAGCGCATCTACGGCTGGAACGAGGAGGTGGAGAGCAACGCGGTGGACTTCCTGATCCACGGCGTGCGCCGCAAGCTCGGCGCGGACGCGATCCGCAACGTGCGCGGCGCGGGCTGGATGGTGCCGAAGGGCGGATGAAGCCCCGTGCGCTCCCGGCCGGCATCGTCGCGCTCGCGCTCGCCGGCTGCGCGTCCTATGCGCCGCAGCCGCTGCCAGGCCGGGTGAGCCTCGCCGCCGATGCGCGATCGGTGACCGTCGATGCGGCGCGGTTGCCTTTCCGCAGCCTCGCCACGCACGTGTTCGACCCGGCCGACGGCCTCGACATGGACGAGGTGGCAATGCTCGCGGTGGCGAACAACCCCCAGCTTAGGCAGGCGCGCGACGATCTCGGCATCGCGCGTGCCCAGGCCTTCGCCGCGGGATTGCTGCCCGACCCGCAGCTCGGCGCGAGCTTCGATCACCCCACGAACGGCGCCGCGGGCAACACGAGCGCGTTCAACCTCAACCCGACCTTCGACGCGAGCGCGCTATTGCTCCGCTCCTCGCGCCGCGGCGCCGCCGAGGCTGCCGCGCAGCGCGTCTCGCTCGATCTCCTCTGGCAGGAATGGCAGGTCGTCAGCCAGGCGCGCCTTCTCTACACGCGCATCATGGCCGAGGAGGCGGTACGCAAGGAGCTCGAGTCCGAGCGCGCGCTCCTCGCCGAGCGCTACCGCGCGAGCCGCGCCGCGCTCGCCGCGGGCAACGTGACGATCGATTTTGCAGCCACGCTCCTCGCCGCGGTGCAGAAGATCGAGAAGCAGGTGAATGACCTCGAGCGCAGCCGCCTGCAGGACCGCGCACGCCTGAATGCCCTGCTCGGGATCGTGCCCGAGACGCCATTGGCGCTCGCGGGCGAACCGCAGGCGCGAGCGCTCGACCCTGCCGCGGTGCGCGCCGGGCTCGAGGGGCGCCTCGCGCTGCGACCCGACCTGCAGGCGCTGCGCGCCGGCTACCGCTCGCAGGAGGAGAAGTTCCGCGGCGCAGTGCTCGCGCAATTCCCGGCGCTCAACGTCGGCCTCACGCGCGCGCGCGACACGAGCGGCCTCTACACGCTCGGCTTCGGCCTTACGCTCAGCCTGCCGGTTTTCAACCGCAACCGGGGCAACATCGCGATCGAGAAGGCCACGCGCAAGAGACTCTTCGACGAGTACCAGAACCGGCTCGACAGCGCCTATGGCGAGATCGCAGTCGCGCTGGAGAACCAGCCGCTGCTCGAGCGGCAGCTCGCGAGCGTGCGTTCCGCGCTAGCGGAGCTGCGCGAGGTTGCAGAGCGCGCGGACGCCGCCTACCGCACCGGCAACTTCGCCGCCGCGGACTACACGCGGCTGCGCATCGCGCTCATCGACAAGCAGACCGAGGAGATCAACCTCGAGGAGGCGCTCACCGAGCAGCGGATCGCGCTCGAGACGCTGCTCGGCCCCGGCCTGCCCGAGGCGCCCGGCGGGGGCGAGCGCTGATGCGCGGCACCGCTCTCGCGCTTCTTCTCGCGCTCGCCGCCCTCGCGCGCGCCGCCGAAGCCCCGGTTGCGCTCGTCGAGACCGCGCCGCTCAAGCGACTCGCGCTCGCCGACACGGTCTCGGGATACGGCACCGTCGCGCCGCAGACGCGCAGCGTGACGACGGTCAGCCTGCCGCGCCCGGGCCGGATCGCGACGCTCTTCGTTGCCGCCGGGCAGGTGGTGAAGAAGGGCGAGCCACTCCTGGAATTCGCCACCGGCGCGGACGCGACCCGCGGCTTCGAGCAGGCACGCCAGGCCGTCGAGTTCGCGCGCGGCGAGAAGTCGCGCATCGAGCAGCTCGTCACGCAGCAGCTCGCGACACGCTCGCAGCTCGCAGCCGCCGAGAAGTCGCTCGCCGACGCCGAAGCGGCGCTGCAGGCGCAGGAGAGAATCGGTGCCGGCCGGCCGCTCGAGCGCATCGGCGCGCCCTTCGACGGCGTGGTGGTGAGCCTCGCCGCAGCGCAGGGCGACCGCGTCGCCGCGGGCGCGCCGGCGCTCAAGCTCGCGCGCGCCGGCGGCCAGCGGTTGGTGGTCGGCATCGAGCCCGAGGACGTGCGCCGCGTGCGGCCCGGCATGGCGGCCACCGTTACGCCGGTCTTCCAGCCGAGCCGCGTGGCGCACGGCAGGGTGGCGCAGGTGTTCGGCATGCTGAACCCGCAGACCCAGTTCGTCGACGTGGTGGTGGAGATCGACGGCGACGGGCTGATGCCCGGCACGCGGGCGCGCGGGCGCATCGAGCTCGAGCGGCGCGAGGTCTGGACGGTGCCGCGCTCGGCAGTGCTGCGCGATGCCCAAGGCGCCTACCTCTTCCAGGTACGCGACGGGAGAGCGCGGCGCATTGCGGTGCGCACCGGTCTGGAGCGCGACGGCGTGGTCGAGGTCGACGGGCCGTTCGACCCGCGCGAGCCGGTCGTAAGCCTCGGCAACTACGAGCTCGAGGACGGCATGCGCTTGCGCACCGGGGGCCGATGAGCCTCACCGAGTGGCTGCAGTCGCACCGCCGGTCGATTCTCTTTCTCGTTGCGCTCCTCGCGCTCGGCGGCGCGGTGGCGGCGTTCCGTCTGCCGGTGACGCTGTTCCCGAACGTGGATTTCCCGCGCGTGCTGGTGTCGCTCGATGCAGGCGACCGGCCGGCGGAGCTGATGATGGTGGCGCTGACGCAGCCGGTCGAGGAGGCCGTGCGGCGCGTGCCCGGCGTGCTCGACGTCCGCTCGACGACGAGCCGCGGCGCGGCCGACGTGTCGATCAGCTTCGACTGGGGTACCGACATGGCGCTCGCCACAGCGCAGATCAGCGAGGCGATCGCGCAAATCCTGCCCGACCTGCCGCCCGGCACGCGCATGGTCACGAAGCGCATGGACCCGACGGTGTTCCCGATCCTCGCCTACAGCCTTACCTCGGCGACCAAGTCGCAGACGGCGCTCTTCGACCTGGCGATGTACGAGCTGCGGCCGCTGCTGTCCAGCGTGAACGGCGTGGCGCGCATCCAGGTGATCGGCGGCGCGCGCGAGGAGTTCCAGGTGAGCGTCGATCCCGCGCGGCTTGCCGCCTACGGCATGACGCTCGCCGACGTGGCGCGCGCGATCGGCGCCTCGAACGCGATCACGGCGGTCGGCCGCCTGGAAGACCACTACAAGCTCTACCTCGCGATCGCCGACGCGCGCCTCAGGACGCTCGGGCAGATCGAAGGCACCGTGATCCGCAGCGACCCGAGCGGCATCGTGCGCGTCGAGGACGTGGCGCGCGTGACCGACGGCATCGTGCCGCAGTGGATCAAGGTAAACGCCGACGGGCGAGCGGCAGTGCTGCTCGACGTCTACCAGCAGCCGGGCAGCAACAGCGTGCAGATCGCGCGCGATATCCGCGCGAAGCTCGCCTCGCACGCGCTGCCTGCGGGCGTCAAGCTCGCCAAGTGGTACGACCAGAGCGAGCTCGTCGTCGCCGCGGCGGCGAGCGTGCGCGACGCGATCCTCATCGGCACGGCGCTCGCCGTGCTCGTGCTGTTCGCCTTCCTGCGCAACTTCAAGATCACGCTCATCGCCGCACTCGTCGTGCCGGCGGCGCTCGCCTCGACCGTGGTGCTCCTGCACGCGCTCGGCATGAGCTTCAACATCATGACGCTCGGCGGCATGGCGGCGGCGGTCGGCCTCATCATCGACGACGCGATCGTCATGGTCGAGCACATCGTGCGGCGCCTGCGCGGCGCGCCGCCGGGCGAGCACCACGGCCGCGTGATGGACGCCGCCGGAGAGTTCCTGCGGCCCCTCGCCGGCTCCTCGGCCTCGACTGTGGTGATCTTCCTGCCGCTCGCCTTCCTGACCGGCGTGACCGGCGCCTTCTTCAAGGCGCTCTCGCTCACCATGGCGGCCGGCCTCGTGCTCTCCTTCCTCGTGACCTGGCTCGCCGTGCCGCTGCTCGCCGACCGCTTCCTTGGCGAGCGGGACGCCGCGCAGCGCGAAGGCGGGCGGCTCGCGGATTCGCTGAGCCGGCGCTATACGGCGCTCCTGCGACGCATGCTCGCGCGGCCGGCGCTGGTGCTCGTCCTCGTGGTGCCGCTCATCGCGCTCGGCGCGCTCGCCTACGGGCGCGTCGGCTCGGGCTTCATGCCGGCGATGGACGAGGGCGGCTTCATCCTCGATTACCGCGCGGCGCCCGGCACTTCGCTTACGGAAACCGACCGGCTCCTGCGCCAGGTCGAGGCGATCCTCAAGGCGAATCCCTACGTCGACACCTATTCGCGGCGCACCGGCACCCAGCTCGGCGGCGGCCTCACCGAGGCGAACGAGGGCGACTTCTTCGTGCGCCTGAAAGGCGGCCGGCGCCCTGCGATCGGCGAGGTCATGGACGCGGTTCGCACGCAGGTCGAGCGCGAGGTGCCGGGGCTCAAGATCGAGCTCGCGCAGCTCATGGAGGACGTGATCGGCGACCTCACGTCGGTGCCGCAGCCGATCGAGGTCAAGCTCTTCGCCGACGACCTGCCGGCGCTGCAGGCGGCGGCGCGACGCGTGGCGGCGGCGATCGGCAGGGTGAACGGCGTGGTGGACGTGCGCGACGGCATCACGCCCGCGGGCGACGCGCTCGACATCCGCATCGACCCGGTCAAGGCCGCGCTCGAAGGCACGACGCCCGAGGCGGTGGCGCAGCAGGTGAGCGGCCATCTCGCCGGCATCGTCGGCACGCAGATCCAGCTCGGGCCGAAGCTCGTCGGCGTGCGCGTCTGGACGCCGCCCGGCGAGCGCGCCATCGTGCCGGACGTGCAGCGCATCCTCTTGCGTGCTGCCGACGGGCACGTCCTGCCGCTCAGCCGCGTGGCCGAGCTTGTCCCCGTGAGCGGCCAGCCGCAGATCAAGCGCGACAACCTCAAGCAGATGATCCCGGTGACCGGGCGCATCAGCGGCCGCTCGATGGGCAAGGTCATTCCCGAGGTGCGCCGCGCGCTCGACGCGCCGGGCATGCTGCCGCAGGGCATGTATTACGAGCTGGGCGGGCTCTACAAGCAGCAGAGAATCGCTTTCCGCGGCCTCGTCGCCGTGTTCGCCGCCGCGGTCGGCCTGGTATTCCTGCTGCTGCTTTTCCTCTACGAAAGCTTCCGCATCGCGCTCGCTATCCTCGCCATGCCGCTCCTTGCGGTGGCGGCGGTCTTCATAGGCCTCTGGCTGACCGGGATCGAGCTCAACATTTCCGCGATGATGGGCATGACCATGATCGTCGGCATCGTCACCGAGGTGGCCATCTTCTACTTCTCCGAATACCGCGACCTGCGCGCCGCCGGCGTTCCGGCGCCCCAGGCGCTGGTGGACGCGGGGCGCAACCGCATGCGGCCGATCGCCATGACCACCTTCGCGGCGATTCTCACCCTGCTGCCGCTCGCTCTCGCCATCGGCCAGGGCTCCGCGATGCAGCAGCCGCTCGCAGTGGCGATCATCGCGGGGCTCGCGGTGCAGCTTCCGCTCGTGCTCGTCGCGATGCCGGTTCTCTATCGCGTCCTCGGCTCGGCGGAAGGTGCCTGATGGCGCGATCCCTGCAGCGCGAGCTCTCTCTCGCGCTTGCGGCGGCCATCCTGGCCGGGGGGCTGGCGGCGGCCGCTGCCTCGTTTTTCTTTGCCTATTCCGAGGCGGAGGAATTCCAGGACGACACGCTGCGCCAGATCGCCGCGCTCGCCGGGCGCGAGGCGGGCGGAGCAACCTACGATGGCAGCGCGCGCGTCGCGGACCCGGAGTCGCGCGTACTGATCGTGCGCCTGGCGGCGGATCCGCGTCCGGCGTGGCTGCCCGAAGGGCTCGCGCCCGGGCTGCACACGCTGAGCGGCGGGGGCGAAACCTGGCGCGTCTACGTGCGCGCCGCAGAGGGCGCCGGCCGCATCGCCGTGGCGCAGTCGACCGACGTGCGCGACGAGCTGGCGCTCGACAGCGCGCTGCGCACGCTCATACCCTTGCTGCTTCTGCTGCCGCTCCTCGCCTGGCTCGCCGCGTACATCGTGCGGCGGGAGCTCGCGCCGGTGCGCCGGCTCGCCGACATCGTGAAGGCGCAGCCCGCGGAGCGGCCCGCGGCGCTCTCTGCGTCGGGGGTGCCGGAGGAGATCGCGCCGTTCTTGCGCGCGATCAACGAGCTGCTCGAGCGCGTGGCCGAGCTCCTCGGCGAGCAGCGGCGCTTTGTCGCCGACGCGGCGCACGAGCTGCGCACGCCGCTGCAGGCGCTGTCGCTTCAAGCGCAGAACCTGGAGAACGCCGCCACGGTCGAGGCGATGCGCGCGCGGGTCGCACCGCTGCGCGCGGGGATCGAGCGGGCGCGCCGGCTGACGGACCAGCTCCTGACCCTCGCCCGCGCCCAGGCCGCCGGCGCTGCGACGCAGCGTGTCGATCTGGCCGCGTTCGCACGCGAGCTCGTCGCCGACTGTTTGCCGCTAGCCGAGTCGCGCGCCATCGATCTCGGCATAGAGCCGTCCGGGGATGCGTTCGAGCTGGCGGCGGCCCCCGAGCTGCTGCAGCTCGTGCTGCGGAACGCGATCGACAACGCGCTGCGCTACACGCCCTCGGGCGGCGAGGTTACGCTGCGCTTCTTCGGCGAGGGGCCGGACGCGGTCATCGAGGTCGTCGACACCGGACCGGGTATTCCGGCCGCGGAGCGCGAGCGCGCCTTCCAGCCCTTTCATCGCCTGGAAGGCGTGCCGGGCGAAGGCAGCGGGCTCGGCCTTGCCATCGCGCGCGATGCCGCGTCGCGCCTCGGCGCGGAGCTGAGCCTGCATGAGCGGCCGGGCGGCGGGCTCGTCTTCCGCTACCGGCAGCGGCGCGGCACGCCCTAACGCCGGCCTAAGTCGCGCCGGATAAAGTGAGGACCGTCCAGCGCGGCCACTTCTGTTGGATTGAGTACTCTGACCGGCAAGGCCGATATCGTGAGAGGCGCGTGTCATTCGCCTCGGCTGCTCGTTTTTTAAAGTGGCTCGGAACGCACAGACTGAGTCTGCCGATACAAGTCCGCGCGGCCGACGGACCCAAGGGCGAACGGATTGAAGGTCCGTCTGTAGTCTATGCCAGCTTGCGGGATAACGTTAGCAAGCTGGAGAGCAGGTTGTCGACGGTCAGAAAATCAATGCTGGGGTACGGCGGCGCGGCATAGTGTCTCTGAAGAGCTGGAAGGATCGCTTGCGTCGTACGCCGCGGGTCGCGGATCTGCCACGTCTTGCGGGTCGGCGAGAGTGCCTGCGCGTGCGCGTTGAGCGTTGTGACTCACGACAGCAAACTCACTGCTAGCGACGTGAGGAACCGGATCGCGCAGCACGCGACGATCGAGATCCATCAATGCACCTGACCGGGTCGAGCCGGCTTAAGACGCCGTCTCCAGCGATTCAAGGCAACGCCGGACCAGACGAGCTCCACCACGCCGAAAGGCCACGCGCCTTCGAGAAAGCCGTAGGCTGAGGCCAGCAGACACGAGACGGCGAACGCAAGCACGAAGTGCGGGCTGCGATCCTCGACGGCATAGAAGAGCATCATCGCGGATACGGCGACGATGCCGAACAAGGTGAGCGCATCCATGCGGCAGTCTAACTGCCGCCGACCATGTCGAGCAGCGGCGCTAGAAACACGGCGGTGATTCGCCGAAGCTCGATCAACTACTTGACTTTGTTGGCTCCCCGACCAGGGCTGCAAATTGGCCCGCCCTCAACGGCGGAGGGTTGATCGTATGATGCTTATAAGCTACACTGCCAAAAGATGACCGACGTCTCGATTCTGCACTATCGGACGGTCGAGGGTCGGTTCCCGTACCGCGAATGGGTAGAGTCGATCGCCGACAATGCGGCGCGCGCCGCGGTCCTCGCGAGAGTTGACCGCCTCGCGTTCGGCACGTTCGGCGACTGGAAGGCAGTCGGCGAAGGAGTATGCGAGCTTCGCATCCACCTCGGCGCCGGCTACCGCGTCTATTTCGGCCGGGACGGGAATACGGTGGTGATCCTGCTTTGCGGCGGCATTAAGCGCTCGCAGGACGCCGACACCAGACGGGCGAAGAGGTACTGGAGAGACTATGAAGCGCGGAAGAAATCTGCCGGCGGAAGATCAAGGTGAGTGGCTCACTGAGCAGCTTCGTGACCCAGAGCTTTGCGTCGCCTATCTGAACGCCGCGCTGGCCGAGGGCGATCAAGCTGCGTTCATGCTGGCGCTGCGCAACGTCGCCAGGGCGCGGGGCGGTGTCGCAGCCATGGCGCGCGAGACCGGCATGAACCGAGTCGCGCTCAGCCGAGCGCTTTCCGGGGCCGGAAACCCCGAGCTGCGCAGCCTTACGAAGATCCTCGAAGCGTCCGGCTTGGAGTTCAAGGTAGTGCCGAAGGGGAAGAGAAGCCGCCACAGCCGACCGCACAGCCGGACGAAGCCGACTGCGAGGGCGGCGCGGGACGTTCAGCGCGGAGCACGTTACTAGCGGGAATGGTGACGTAGCGGTCGGGCGCGGCGACCACGTGGAGCGGGCGGGGCTGGCGGGCTTCCGTTTTCACGACTTGCGGCACACCTGGGCGTCTTGGCATCGGCAGGCGGGAAAGTCGACCGATGAGTTAAAGGACCTGGGCGGCTGGAAGTCGCGAGTGATGGTGGATCGCTACGCGAAGTTCGCGACGGAGAACTTTCCGTTGCTGCCTCGCGGATCGAAGCGGAGGGAAATGGAAGCAACGTGATCCAATTTACGTCACGTTTTCCCACGTTTCGGAATCGAAGAGAACTGTGGCGAAGAGCTGAGTTCTTGTAATTAGGTGGCTCCCCGACCAGGGCTCGAACCTGGGACCTGCGGATTAACAGTCCGTCGCTCTACCAACTGAGCTATCGGGGACCCGAAAGAAGGCGGCGATTCTACCTTACTGGATGACCTGCGCGATCGCGTCTGCGACGTAATCGACGTTGCCCGATCGCAGCGCGGCGACGCAGATGCGACCGGTCTCGATCGCGTAGATCGAGTACTCCTTGCGCAGGCGCTGGACCTGCTCCTTGGTGAGGCCGGAGTAGGAGAACATGCCGCGCTGCTGGAGGATGAAGGCGAAGTCGGACTTCGGTACGCGATCCTTGATCTTCGAGACGAGGTCGAGGCGCATGCGCTTGATGCGCTCGCGCATGGCGGCGAGCTCCTGCTCCCACAGCGCGCGCAGCTCGGCGGAGGCGAGCACCGCGGCGACGAGCTGGCTGCCATGGCCCGGAGGATTGGAATAGTTCGTGCGCACGATGCGCTTTAATTGCGATAGCGCGCGCGCTGCTTCGTCGGGGCTCGCCGTGACGAGGCTGAAGGCGCCGACGCGCTCGCCGTAAAGCGAGAACGATTTGGAGAACGAGCTGGAAAGGAACACGGGCGTCATCGCCTTGGCGAAGAGGCGTGCCGCATGCGCGTCGGCGTCAAGGCCGTCGGCGAAGCCCTGGTAGGCGAGATCGATGAATGGGATCAGGCCCCGGCGCTGGACGATGCCGAGGACTTCGGACCACTGCCCGGCGTTGAGGTCGACTCCTGTCGGGTTGTGGCAACAGGCGTGGAGCACCACGATGGCGCCGGCGGGCAGGCCGCCGAGCGCGTTCTTCATGCCGGCGAAGTCGACGCCATGCGTTTTCGCGTCGTAGTACGCGTAGTTGCGCACGGTGAAGCCGGCCGCCTCGAAGAGCGCCCGGTGGTTTTCCCAACTCGGATCGCTGATCCAGACTTCGGATTGGGGCGTGATGCGCTTCAGGAAATCGGCGCCGATCTTCAAGCCGCCGGTGCCGCCGAGCGCCTGCACCGTGACGACGCGCTTCTCCCGGAGGGCAGGGAAGTCGCTTCCGAAGAGAAGCTCCTGCACCGCGCGGTCATACGCCGCCAGGCCGTCGATCGGCAGGTAATTGCGCGGCGGCGCAGCCTTCACGCGCTCGCTTTCCGCGCGACGGACGCATTCGAGGAGCGGCACCTTGCCGTCGTCGTCTGTGTAGACGCCGACGCCCAGGTTCACTTTCTTCGGATTCTGGTCCGCGACGAACGCTTCCGTGATGCCGAGGATCGGATCGCTCGGCGCCATCGGCACCTGAGCCAGCAAAGAGGGTGAGTGGGGAGCGTTCATCGTCTAAAATGGTGGGTTTCGCACTGCAACAATCGCATTCTACCGTGGCCCTCACGTTCCCCAATAGCCCTTTCCGGCTCGCCGAGCTCTATTCGCCTTCCGGCGACCAGCCGGAGGCGATCGACAAGCTTGCCGAGGGCATCAAGGACGGGCTCGCGTTCCAGACGCTGCTCGGCGTGACCGGCTCGGGCAAGACCTTCACGATGGCCAACGTCATTGCCCGGCTCGGGCGCCCGGCGCTGGTGCTCGCGCCGAACAAGACACTGGCTGCGCAGCTCTACTCCGAGTTCCGGGAGTTCTTCCCGGAGAACGCGATCGAGTATTTCGTCTCGTACTACGACTATTACCAGCCGGAGGCCTACGTTCCAGCCCGCGACCTCTACATCGAGAAGGATTCCTCGATCAACGACCACATCGAGCAGATGCGGTTATCTGCGACGAAGTCGCTGCTCGAGCGCCGCGACGTGGTGATCGTGGGGACGGTGTCGGCCATCTACGGCATCGGCGATCCGTCCGAGTACCACGGCATGATCCTGCACCTGCGGCAGGGCGAGAAGCTTTCGCAGCGCGACGTGCTGGCTCGCCTGGTCGCCATGCAATACACGAGGAGCGACCTCGACTTCCGGCGCGGCACCTTCCGTGTGCGCGGCGACGTGATCGACGTCTTCCCGGCGGAGCATGCCGAGCACGCGGTGCGCATCTCGCTCCTTGACGACGAGGTGGAGAAGCTGGAGGTCTTCGACCCGCTCACCGGCCGGGTGCAGCATCCGATGGCGCGCTTCACGGTCTATCCATCGAGCCACTACGTGACGCCGCGCGAGACGACGCTGCGCGCGATCGATGCCATCAAGATCGAGCTGCGCGAGCGGATCAAGTTCTTCCAGGATGCAGGGCGCCTGGTCGAAGCGCAGAGGATCGAGCAGCGCACCCGCTTCGATCTCGAAATGCTTGCGGAACTCGGCTTCTGCAAAGGCATCGAAAACTATTCAAGGCACCTCTCCGGCCGCGCGCCGGGCGAGCCCCCGCCGACCCTGATCGACTATCTCCCGCCAGACGCATTGATGATCATCGACGAGAGCCACGTCACCATCCCGCAGCTCGGCGGCATGTACCGCGGCGACCGCTCGCGCAAGGAAAACCTGGTGGAGTACGGCTTCCGGCTGCCCTCGGCGCTCGACAATCGGCCGCTCAGGTTCGACGAATTCGAAAAGGTGGTCCGGCAGACGGTGTTCGTTTCGGCCACGCCGGCCGACTACGAGCGGGAGAAGTCGGGCGACGCGGTCGTCGAGCAGGTCGTGCGGCCGACCGGGCTCGTCGACCCGCAGGTCATCGTGCGCCCCGCGTCGACACAGGTCGACGACCTCCTGTCCGAGATCAACCTCCGGGTGAAGAAGCATGAGCGCGTCCTCGTGACGACGCTCACCAAGCGCATGGCCGAGGAGCTGACCGAGTACCTCGCGGAGCACGGCGTGAAGGTGCGGTATCTCCACTCCGAGGTCGAAACCGTGGAGCGGGTCGAGATCATCCGCGACCTGCGGCTCGGTGAATTCGACGTGCTGGTGGGCATCAACCTGCTGCGCGAAGGCCTCGACCTGCCGGAGGTTTCGCTGGTCGCGATCCTGGATGCGGACAAGGAGGGGTTCCTGCGTTCCGAGCGCTCGCTGATCCAGACCATCGGCCGGGCCGCGCGCCACATCAACGGCACGGCGATCCTCTACGCCGATCGCGTAACCGACTCCATCAAGAGCGCGCTTGCCGAGACCGATCGCCGCCGCACGAAGCAGGAGGGCTATAACGAAGTCCATGGCATCACGCCGAAGGGCGTCATGAAGCGCATCAAGGACCTGATCGACGGCGTGTACGACGCCGATGCGGCCGAGGAGGAGCGCGAGGAAGCGCGCTTCGAGTCCATGTCGGAGAAGCAGCTCGCGCGCGAGATCAAGGCGCTCGAGAAGAAGATGCTCGCGCATGCCAGGAACCTGGAGTTCGAGGAGGCGGCAAGGGCGCGCGATCAGCTCATGGAGCTGAGGAAGAAGGTGTTTGGTGTCGTGGCTGCGGAATAGCGCGGCGCTCGCCGCGCTGGCAGCGAGCGCGAGCTGGGCCGACACGATGTCGATCGAGGTCACGGCGCTGAAGCACCCGGTCGACAAGTCCTACCGCAAGATGGTGAAAGGCATGGACCTCTTCGAGCGCGCCCATTCGCTCGCGCCGCAGGCCGCCCTTCGGTACAAGCTGCTCCAGCGCAAGCCCGGGGGCCGCATCGAGCACGCGCCGATCCAGATCGTCGGCAGGAGCTTCACGCAGCCGGTTCGCGTCGCGGCAGACCACACCTTCACGTTGCCGCGCGAGCGCAAGGCGCTCGACGAAGACGCGGTCGTACAGTCCGAGCGCAAGGCGGAGACGATGACCTGGCGCGCGGATGTGCGCACGCCGGGCCTCCCATCCGGCACGCGCCGCCTCGGCGACCTGCGCCTGGAATGCGAGGTCGGCATGGAGGCCGGGCTCGTTTCTCGATACTCGCTCCTGGATCGCTTCTTCGATCTCCTGCAAGACGGCCGCGAGTACTGCAGCGGCCAGGGGCAGAAATACCTGTTCTTTGCCGAGCGGCCGCTTTTCAGCGTCACGCTCGAATCGGGTGATCGGCGCGAGGCCCTGCCGATCGAGAAGCTCTACGCCGCTTCCATCAACGGCTGCAAGAAGGACGAGCTGCGGCACTGCGATTGCGAAGCGCTGCTCGACCGCGCCTACGTGCTGCCGCTCGGCGACAAGAGCTGGCCGGACGATACCCGGGTCGAGCTCGAGTACATGGATGCGCCCGCCGAACCGACGGCGGCCGATGCGGCCAACGACGCCCTCCTTGCCGGAGAGAGCAAAGCGCAGGTGCAGAGCACCTATGGCGCTGCGCCATCGATCCGTTTCGACACCGGCTACGAAGTCTGGTCCTACCGCTACGGCAAGACCGAATTCAGCGTCTTGTTCGCGCCTTCGGGCGTCGTCGAGAAGACGCGTCTGCGACCGGCGTAAAGAAGCGCACGTGCGGTTTTAAATGCTCGTACACGAGGTAGCGCGTGCGTTCCATCCCCGACGCGCGATAGGTGGATTGCGCGCGCCGGTTGTTCCGCTCGACGTATAAGCGGAACCCCACTACGGCGCCGTCTCGCGCAGCGAGCGTGTGCAGGTACGCATACATGCGGCGGTAGACGCCGCGCCGGCGAAACTCCGGCCGCACATAGACGCTCTGGATCCACCAGAAGTCGCCGTTTCGCCAGTCGCTCCATTCCTTGGTCACCATCAGCGCGCCGATCACTTCGCCGTCGAGCTCGGCCACGCTGTAGAAGCCGGAATCGGGCCGGCGCAGCAGCGCGCGCACGCCGGCGCCGATCACCCGCGGCCAGAGGTCCTTCCGCTCAGTCTCGAGCGCCATCGCGCGGTTGAACTCGACGAGCACGGCGGCGTCGCGCGCCGTCGCGCGTCGGATTTTGAGAGCTGCCGGCATTCACGTATCTTAGGGCACCCGATGCCCGCCCCTTCGATCGCGTTGCGACCCATGACGCCCGGCGAATTCCAGCGCTATCTCAAGCCAGCCATTCGGGGCTACGCGCAAATGCACATTCGTGCGGGCGATGTGGAACCCAAGCAGGCGCTGAGAAGGGCCAAGGCCGACTATGCCCAGTTGCTACCCAAGGGACTGGCGACCCCGGGCCACCATCTTTATACGATCACGCTCGCCGATAACGGCAAGCCGATCGGCATGGCGTGGTTCGAGCTGAAGCAGCGCCACGGCAAGCGCAAGGCGTTCATCTTCGATTTCGCGATCAACAAGGCGCAGCGCGGCAAGGGCTTCGGCGGCCAGTCGATGTCCGCCATCGAACAGCAGGCGAAGGTCCTTGGCGCCGTGACGGTGGACCTGCACGTCTTCGGACATAACCTCGCGGCCCGCGGCCTCTACGAGAAGTGCGGCTACCGGTACACCGGCATGCACATGTCGAAGGATTTGTACTGAAGCGCTCGGTCTTGTTCGTTTGCACCGGCAACATCTGCCGATCTCCTACCGCCGAAGGCGTGCTGCGTCACCTCGCACAGCAGGAAGGCATCGAGCTGCGCATTGAATCGGCGGGCACGGGCGACTGGCACGTCGGCAGTCCTCCGGACGAGCGCGCGCAGCGCCATGCGAAGGGCAGGGGCTACGACCTCAGCACGCTACGGGCGCGGCAGGTCCGAGCGAGCGATTTTGTCGAGTTCGACCTGATCCTGGCGATGGATCGAGGCCACCTTCGAGCCCTGGAACGGATGGCGCCGCACGAGGCGCGGCTGAAGGTGCGGCTTTTCGTCGCGGGACGCGATGTGCCCGACCCGTACTACGGCGGGCCGGAAGGCTTCGAGCAGGTGCTCGACCTCGTGGAGGCCGCTTGCCGCGACCTCCTACGAGAGCTGAAGCGCCTTACTTCCTAGTCTCGATCTGGACCAGCTCGTCGTCCTGCTGCGCGGCCTTCGGCCGCTCGCGGCGGGGACGGCCGAGCGGCTGCTGCTCCTCGACGATCGGTTGCGACGGCGCCTTGCTCTCGACCATTACGAGGCCCGAATCATCCAGGAGTTGCTTCGGGTCGGTGCGCGGCTGCGGCGCCGCGGGCTCATGGCGAGCCGGCTCCGGCGGGCGCTCCTCGTGGCGCTGCGGTTCCTCATGGTGCCGAGGTTCCTCGTGCCCCGACTGCTCGGCGCGTGACTCGAGCTCGTGAATGCGACGCTGCTGCTCGGCGAGCGACGCGGCGGTGGCCGAGTGCTCGTCGCGCGGACGATCGCCGCCGCGGTCCCCTCTATTGCGATCGCGGTCGCGTCCGCCGCGATTGCGCCGGCCGCGGCGATGCTCTTCGCCTTCGCGCTCGGGCCGTGGAGCCTGGCCTTCCGGCGCAAGCTGATGGAACTGCGGAGCTTCGCCGCCCGGGGCGGGCTGCGGCTGGGGGCGCGGCGGCTGCGCCTGTTGCGGCTGGCGCTGCTGCTGTTGGCCGCGCTCATTCCTGTCCGGACGCGGTCCCCGCTCACTTCCCCTGTCGGGCCGGCGATCGTGGCGCTGACCCTGGCCATCGCGCTGCTGGGGCTGGCCGTTGCCGCGTCGCTGCTCCAGGCGCCCATGTTGCTGGCGATCGCCGCCACGACCTTCACGCCCACCGTCTCTCCTGCCGTCGCGACCACCGTCGCGCCGCGGGTCGCGATCGCGCCGCTGCTGCTGGTCTCGGCGATGCTCGCGTTGCTGCTGTTGCGTTTGCGCCTGAGCCGGAGCGGGGGCCGGCGCGGCGACCGGAGCCGGCGCCGGCTTGAACAGGCCGAGCAGCCGAGCGAGGAAACCATCGGCGGCAGCGGCGACCGGTTGCACGACCTGTTGCACCGGCTGCGGCGCCGGCTGCGGCGCCGGCGGGGCGGGGCGCGGCTGGCGCACGCGCGTGGCGTCGTCGACCATCGGTGCGGGCTGCGACGGCGTGATGCTCTTCACCACGGGCTGCTGGCGCTCGAGCTTCGCCTCGGCGGTCTCCACGCCGGGCGCTTTCGGCTCCTCGGGCTGCTCGACCATCTCGTAGCTCGAGGGCACGTGCTCCATCTCGTTCAGCTCGTCGTGCCGCAGGCGCTGCACCTTGTAGTGCGGCGTGTCCAGGTGCTGGTTCGGCACCAGCACGATATTGACCTTGAGGCGCGACTCGAGCTTCTGGATCTCGGCGCGCTTTTCATTGAGCAGGAAGGACGCCACGTCGACCGGTACCTGGGCGTGCACGGCGCCGGTGTTTTCCTTCATCGCTTCCTCCTGCATGATCCGCAGGACGTGCAGCGCGGTGGACTCGGTGCCGCGGATGAAGCCCGTGCCGCTGCAGCGCGGGCAGTTGATGTGCGCGGTCTCCTCCAGCGATGGCTGCAGGCGCTGGCGCGAGAGCTCCATCAGGCCGAAGCGGGAGATCTTGCCGATCTGCACGCGGGCGCGGTCGAACTTGAGCGCGTCGCGCAAGCGGTTCTCGACCTCGCGCTGGTTTCTCTGCGACTCCATGTCGATGAAGTCGATGACGATCAGGCCGCCCAAGTCGCGCAGCCGCAACTGGCGAGCGACTTCGTCGGCCGCCTCCAGGTTGGTCCTGAGCGCCGTCTCCTCGATGTCGCCGCCCTTGGTGGCGCGGGCGGAGTTGACGTCGATCGCGACAAGCGCCTCGGTGTGGTCGATGACGATCGCGCCGCCGGAGGGTAGCGCCACCTGGCGCGAATACGCGCTTTCGATCTGGTGCTCGATCTGGAAGCGCGAGAAGAGCGGGATGTCGTCGCGATAGAGCTTCACCTTGTTGACGTTGCCGGGCATCACCGTCTGCATGAAGCTCTTCGCCTGCTCGAAGATCTCCTCGGTATCGATCAGGATCTCGCCGATGTCGGGCTGGAAGTAATCGCGGATCGCCCGGATGACGAGGCTCGACTCGAGGTAGATGAGGAAAGGCTTCTTCGACTGGTCGCTCGCGGCGCTTTCGACCGCTCGCCAGAGCTGCAGCAGGTAGTTCAGGTCCCAGGTGAGCTCTTCGGAGGTGCGTCCGATCGCCGCCGTGCGTGCGATGACGCTCATCCCGTCGGGAAGCTGCAGCTGGTCGAGCGTGTCGCGCAGCTCGTTGCGGTCTTCACCCTCCACGCGGCGCGAAACGCCGCCGCCGCGCGGATTGTTCGGCATGAGGACGAGGTAGCGGCCCGCCAGGCTGATGAACGTGGTGAGGGCGGCACCCTTGGTCCCGCGCTCATCCTTCTCGACCTGGACGATCAGCTCCTGGCCTTCGCGCAGCGCATCCTGGATGCGGGCGCGGCCTACGTCGATGCCGTCCTTGAAATAGCTGCGGGAGACTTCCTTGAACGGGAGGAAGCCATGGCGCTCCTCGCCGTAATCGACGAACGCCGCCTCGAGGCTGGGCTCGATGCGGGTGATGATGCCCTTGTAGATATTACTTTTGCGCTGCTCCCTTGATGCCGACTCTATGTCCAGGTCGACCAGCTTTTGGCCGTCGACTATTGCGACCCGCAGCTCTTCCTGCTGCGTCGCGTTGAATAACATCCTCTTCACTTTTTGTTCTCCTGCGCGCGCAGGAGACTTGCGGTCTCGACTCTCCTAAATGCAATGAGCGCCCTGTCTCAATGGGCGATGAGGTCCGTTCGGAGCTAACCCTGTGCGCGCTACTAGTAGTATCGCTACTTCCGGTGAGCGAAATTAACCAGCGCTTCAGGCCCGGCTGTGGCCGGGCAGGAGGCGGGTTGCAGGGTCCGGCACTGCCGGCTCTCCTGTGCCTCGCAACTCGAAGCGACCGTCAGATCATACTGGAGAATGAAGGACTTAAACAAGCCCGCTTCCCGTCCCCAGGTCCAGACGCTGGAAATCGGCGAAGAGAGCGCGGCCCAGCGCATCGATAACTTCCTGCTGCGGACGCTGCGTGGCGTGCCGAAGAGCCACGTCTACCGGGTCCTCCGGAGCGGCGAGGTGCGCGTCAACAGCGGACGGGTCGGACCGGACTACCGGCTGCAAATCGGCGACCGGGTGCGGGTCCCGCCGGTCCGCGTCTCCACTGCCGTCAAGGCGGCCCGGCCGGCCGAGTTTCCGGTGGTGCACGAGGACGCTTCCTTATTGGTCGTCGACAAGCCGGCCGGGGTGGCCGTGCATGGTGGGAGCGGCGTGAGCTACGGCGTCATCGAGTCGCTGCGCGCCGGCCGGCCCCAGACGAAGTTTCTCGAGCTTGCCCATCGCCTGGACCGGGACACCTCGGGTCTGCTCATCGTGTGCAAGAAGCGCAGTGCGCTGGTGGAGCTGCATCGGCAGCTGCGCGAGGGCGAGGTGGAGAAGATCTACGCGGCTATAGTAAAAGGCGTGCCTGAGCCGGACGCTTTCGAGATCAGCGAGCCGCTGCACAAATATGTCACCGGTGCCGGCGAGCGGCGCGTGAGCGTGCGCGAGGGCGGCAAGACCGCGCTGACCCGGGTGAAGGTGATGCGCAGGGGCCGGGAAGCGAGCGTGCTCGAGATCCGTCTACTCACCGGCCGCACGCACCAGATCCGCGTGCACCTGGCGCACGCCGGGCACCCCGTGCTGGGCGACGACAAGTACGGGGATTTCGAGCTGAATCGGGCGCTCGCCAAGCGCGGGGTCAAGCGGCTTTTTCTGCACGCGGCGCGGCTCGCTTTCGCGCACCCGCTGGGAGGCGAGCGGGTGCGCCTGCAGGCGCCGGTGCCGCCGGACATGAAGGCTTTCGCCGAAAGCCTGTGAGGTACCCGCTCATCGTTTTCGACTGGGACGGGACGATCATCGACTCGGCGAGCACCATTGCCGAATGCATTCGCCTGGCCGCGGCCGACGTGGGGTTGCCGGTTCCAAGCAAGGAGCGGGCAAGCCATGTGATCGGTCTCGGCCTGCAGGACGCATTGCGTCATGCAGTGCCGTCGCTGCCGCCGGAGCGCATCCCGCAGTTCGTCGAGCGCTACCGCGAGCATTTCCGTGCGAGCGAGCACACGATGGGCCTCTTTGGCGGCATGCGGGAACTGCTCGTTTCGCTCCATCCAAGCCGAACGCTGGCCATCGCGACCGGCAAGAGCCGCCGCGGCCTGGACCGTGCGCTCGACGCGACCGGGCTGCGGCCTTATTTCCGCGCATCGCGCTGCGCCGACGAGACGCACCCCAAGCCGCATCCGGCGATGCTGCTCGAATTGATGGATGAGCTCGGCGTAGCGCCGGAAGGCGCCCTCATGATCGGCGACACGACGCACGACCTCGAGATGGCGCGTGCCGCCGGCGTGGATGCATTGGCGGTAACCTATGGCGCCCATGCGGAAGAAGGCTTGCGTTCCTGTCAGCCGCGCGCCTGCGTGGCGAGCGTCGCGGAGCTCGAGCGTTGGTTGATCGAGCAGGGATGATCTGCGAGTCGCACGCGCTCGTCGATGCGGGGCGCGGCGTACGCTTCGAAGTCGAGTATTTCGGGGATAGCGCGCCCGCCTTCGCCATCCGCTACCAGGGCCGGGTGCATGCGTACCTCAATCGCTGCGCGCATGTCGCGATGGAACTCGACTGGCAGGAAGGAGTATTTTTCGATTCGGCAGGGCGCGATCTGCTTTGCTCGACGCACGGCGCCATCTACAGCGCGTCGAGCGGACACTGCATGGGCGGGCCGTGCAACGGCACGCCGCTCGTAAAGCTCCTCGTCGAGGAGCGCGACGGCAAGGTCTATTTCACGGGGTTCGAAGATGACTGACGGCAACGGTTCGTGGGAACGCGATCTCATCACCAAGCTGGCGCGCGACGCGCTGATCGAGCAGCGCCGGCGTCGGCGGTGGGGCATTTTCTTCAAGCTGCTCACTTTCGCCTACATCACGTTCGTCCTCGTCCTGATGGTCGAGTGGTCCAGTCCCGGCGATTTCGCGAGCAGCAAGAAGCACACGGCTATGGTCGACCTGAACGGCGTCATCGCGCCGGGCACCGACGCGAGCGCGGAGAAGGTGAACGCCTCGCTGGACGCTGCGTTCAAGGACAAGTACACGCAAGGCGTGATCCTGCGCATCAATTCCCCGGGCGGCAGCCCGGTGCAGTCGCAGACCATCTATGACGAGATGCGCCGCCTGCGCAAGAAGTACCCGGACATCCCTCTCTATGTCGTGGTCGAGGACATCTGCGCATCCGGCGGCTACTACGTCGCTTCCGCCGCCGACCGCATCTATGTCGGAAGAGCGAGCATCGTCGGCTCGATCGGCGTGCTGATGAACGGCTTTGGCTTCACCGGCCTGATGGACAAGATCGGGGTCGAGCGCCGCCTGATCACGTCGGGGGCGAACAAAGGCATGCTCGATCCTTTCTCGCCGCTCCAGGAGAAGGACAAGGTCTACATCGAGGGCATGATGAAGGACATCCACGAGCAGTTCATCGGCGCGGTGCGCGAAGGCCGGGGCAAGCGCCTGAAGGAGACGCCGGACATGTTCAGCGGGCTCTTCTGGACCGGCGACAAGAGCGTGGAGCTCGGCCTTGCGGACGGCTTCGGCAGCCTCGACTCCGTGGCGCGCGACGTCGTCAAGGCCGAGGACATCGTCGACTACACGGTGAGGGAAGGCTTTGCCGAAAAAGTCGCGAAGCGGCTTGGCGCCTCCGTCGCGAGCTCGCTAGCGCAGATCCTGCTCGCGACCGATTGGTCGATGCCGCGCTAGGCGGCAAGGAGAAGGAATACGGCGGGTCGCTTGCCGATGGTGCCTTTCGACCGGCGCCATTCAGCGACGCTTTGCGTGCGGATCGATTCGGTGCCGAGCGTCAGGTCGGCCGCCACGCAAAGGCGGGTCGCCGGCGCACAGGACTCCAGCAAAGCGGCGAGGAGTGCCTCGTTGCGGTAGGGCGTCTCGATGAAGACCTCGGTCTCCCGCTCGCGTCGTGAACGCTGCTCGAGCTGCCGGATGCGCTGTGCGCGCTCCCCGGCATCACGCGGCAGGTAGCCGCAGAACGCGAAGCGCTGGCCCTCGAGTCCCGAGGCCATCAACGCAAGCACGATGGACGACGGGCCGATGAGCGGCACGACGCGAAATCCTTCGCGATGCGCCGCCTCGACCAGCTGCGCGCCGGGGTCGGCGAGCGCCGGGCAGCCCGCCTCGGAAAGAAGACCCAGCGCCCGCCCCGCGCGCAGCGGCGCGAGCAGATCGGCTTTTTCCCCGATGGCGACGATGCTCAATTCACGCACCGGCATGCCAAGAGCGCCGAGGAACGCACGCGCTGACTTGGCGTTCTCGACGGCGAAGTCGCGCAAGCTGCGGATGGTTTCGAGCGCCGGCCCGGGCAGCGCCTCTTGCGGCGCGCCGCCGAGCGGCGTGGGGATGGCGTAAAGGATCAAATGACGGCGAGGCCTGCGCGCTCGAGCATCTCGGTCAGCGCGATCAAGGGCAGGCCGATGAGCGAGGTCGGATCGTCGGTCTCGATGCGCGAGATGAGCGCGATGCCGAGTCCCTCGACCTTGGCGCTGCCGGCGCAGTCGTACGGCCTTTCGCGCTGCAGATAGCTCTCGATCCGCTCGTCGTCCAATGCCCGGAAGGACACCCGGCAAGGGACCACCTTCGACTGCACGGAGCCATTCGCCGCGTCGAGGAGCACCACGGCCGTGTGGAAATCGGCGCTCTTGCCGCTCACCGAGCGCAACTGGCGCACCGCGGTCGCATGGTCGCCGGGCTTGTTGAGAAGCCCTCCGGCACTCGTCGCAACCTGGTCCGAGCCGATGATCAGCGCGTCGCGGTGTGCAGCGCGCACGGACTGCGCCTTCAGCTTGGCGAGGCGCAGCGCCGTGTCGGGCGCCGCTTCTCCGGCGAGCGGCCGCTCGTCAGCGTGGGGCGCAGCGACCTCGAAAGGGATGCCTAGGCGCTCCAGAAGTGACTTCCGGTAGGCGGAAGTCGAAGCCAGAACGAGGCGCCGCGATGTGCCCCGCATATCTGTTATAGCTTTGTTTTGACGAAGGAATTCATGGGATGATATCATCCGCCCCCTTATGCCGCACCAGCCGGTCATCGACGGCTTTGAATTCGCAACGGCCGGTGCGACACAGGAAGGGAAGCTGCCGCTCGCGGGCTTTCCGCGCCTGAAGGATCAGCTGGTCTCCGATGTCGGCGACGTGACGTACGCGCTTCGAGGCGTACGCGATGCACGCGGCCGGCCGAGCTTGCAGCTCGAGGTGCATGGCGAGCTGCAGCTGCGTTGCCAGCGTTGCCTCGGCGCGTTGCCGCACGGCGTGGATACCGGGCAGCTTCTGGTGCTCGCCCGCTCGCAGGAAGAGATCGATGCGCAGCCGGCAGGAGTGGATGAGCCGGATCGCGTGGTGGCGGGGAAGGAAATGTCGGTGCGCGATCTCGTGGAAGACGAGCTGATCCTGTCGCTGCCCTATGCGCCACGGCACGACGACTGCGAGCCGCAGCACGAGGCCGCGGATTTGAATGGCGAGCGTGCGATGAATTCGCCGTTCGCAGGCCTGCGCGGCATGATGCAGCGCAAGCATTGAGTGATCAAAAAGGAGCTTTAAATGGCAGTCCAGCAGAACAAGAAATCGCCGTCGCGACGGAACATGCACCGCTCGCACGACCATCTCAGCGCGCCCGCCGTGGCGATCGAGCCGACGACCGGGGAGACGCACTTGCGCCATCACATCAGCCCCACCGGCTTCTACCGCGGCAAGAAAGTCGTCCGCAGCAAGGGCGAGTAAGCCGCGCTGGGAACGCCTCAGGTCACCTTGGCGGTGGACTGCATGGGCGGCGACCATGGCCCCCATGTGACGGTGCCCGCTGCGCTGGACTTCCAGGCGCGCGCCGCCGACGTCGCCCTCATCCTTGTCGGATTGCGCGAGCCTATCGAAGCGCAGCTCAAGGCCCGCGGCGCAGCTGCGGGCGAGCGGCTGCGCGTGCACGCGGCGAGCGAGGTGGTGGCGATGGACGAGCCGCCCGCCCAGGCCATGCGCTACAAGAAGGACTCCTCGATGCGCGTCGCGATCGACCTCGTGAAGGAGGGCGTTGCCCAGGCGGCCATCAGCGCGGGGAATACCGGCGCCTTGATGGCGATCTCGCGGTTCGTGCTGAAGACGATCCCCGGCATCGACCGTCCCGCGATCGCCACCGTGCTGCCGAACCGGAAAGGCACATTCACCTACGTGCTGGACCTTGGCGCCAACGTCGATTGCACGCCCGAGCAGCTCATGCAGTTCGGCGTGATGGGCGCGATGCTGGTGGCGGCGGTCGAGCACAAGGAGCGGCCGAGCGTCGGCCTGCTCAACATCGGCGTAGAAGACATCAAGGGCAATGAGACCGTGAAGCGCGCCGGCGAGCTGCTACGCTCCAGCGGCCTGAATTTCCATGGCAACGTCGAAGGCGACGATATCTACAAGGGCACCACCGACGTCGTGGTCTGCGACGGTTTCGTCGGCAACTCGCTCCTCAAGGCCTCCGAAGGGGTGGCGAAGATGATCACCGACTTCCTGCGCGGGGAGTTCAAGCGCAATCCCTGGAACATGCTCGCCGCTCTGATGGCGACGCCCGTCATCAATGCGCTGCGCGCGCGCATGGACCCGGCCCGCTACAACGGCGCCACGCTCCTCGGCTTGAAAGGCATCGTCATCAAGAGCCACGGCTCCGCCGACGTGCGCGCATTCGCCCACGCGCTCGAAGCCGCGCTGGAGGAAGTGCGCAACGACGTGCCGCAGCGCATCGCACGGCAGATGGAAACTCTCGCCGTGCAAGCCGCATGATCTATTCACGCATCGTCGGCACGGGCAGCTACCTCCCGCCGCGCGTGATGACCAATCACGACTTCGCCGCGCGCCTGGAGACGAGCGACGCGTGGATCCGCGAACGCACGGGCATCGTCGAGCGGCACATCGCCGAGAAATCGCAGGCTTCGAGCGATCTCGCGCTCGAAGCGTCCCGGCAAGCGCTGAAGGCGGCGGATACGAAGGCCGAGGCGATCGACCTGATCGTGGTCGCGACCTCCACGCCCGACTATGTCTTTCCCAGCACCGCGTGCCTCCTCCAGGCGAAGCTCGGCGTCAAAGGCTCCGCGGCCTTCGATCTCCAGGCGGCGTGCAGCGGGTTCGTCTACGGGCTCGCCACCGCCGACAACTTCATCCGGTCGGGCCAGTACAAGCGCGCGCTGGTCGTCGGCGCGGAGGTTTTCTCGCGCATCCTCGACTGGAACGATCGCGGCACCTGCGTGCTCTTCGGCGACGGCGCCGGTGCGGTGGTGCTCGCGGCGGGCGAGCGGCCCGGCGTGCACGCGAGCGTCCTGCGGGCCGATGGCAGCTACTCCGGCATCCTCTCCGTGCCGGGCAACGTGTGCGGCGGCGCGATCACCGGCTCGCCGTTCCTCCAGATGGACGGGCAGGCGGTCTTCAAGTTTGCCGTGCGCGTGCTGGACGAATCGGCACGCGAGACCGTGCGGGCGGCCGCGATGTCGTTGGAGGACATCGACTGGCTCATACCCCACCAGGCGAATGTGCGAATACTCGAAGCGAGCGCGCGCAAGCTTGGCCTCGCGCGCGAAAAGCTCGTCGTGACGGTCGACCACCACGGCAACACTTCCGCAGCCTCGGTACCGCTTGCATTGGACGAATACGTCCGCGCCGGGAAGATCCGCGCCGGCCACCGCGTGCTCCTGCAAGGCGTGGGCGGCGGCTTTACCTGGGGCTCCTCGCTCGTGACCCTATGAAGCTCGCCATGGTCTTTCCGGGTCAGGGCTCGCAAGCCGTCGGCATGCTGAAGGGCTATGCAGGCCTGCCTGCCATCGACGCGGTGCGCGCCGAAGCGCGCGGCGCGCTCGGCGATCATTTCCTGCCGCTGCTCGACGAAGGTCCGGCCCAAGCGCTGAATCAGACCGTGAATACCCAGCCGGCAATGGTGACGGCAGGCTATGCGGCCTATCGCGCCTGGCGCGGGCTTGGCGGGCCGGCGCCCGCGCTTGCGGCGGGACACAGTCTCGGGGAATACACGGCCCTCACGGCGGCGGGCGCGCTCAAGTTCGCCGATGCGCTACCGCTTGTGCACTTCCGAGCGCAGGCGATGCAGGAGGCGGTTCCGCAGGGGCAAGGCGCGATGGCCGCCATCCTGAACCTCGATGACGCACAGGTCGTGGCCGCGTGCGCCGAAGCGGGCGGCGCAGTGCAAGCGGTCAATTTCAATGCGCCGGGGCAGGTCGTGATCGCGGGCGAGAAGGCGGCGGTGGATCGTGCGATCGAGAAATGCAAGGCGCGCGGCGCGAAGCGCGCCATGCCCTTGCCGGTGAGCGCGCCGTTTCATTCCACGCTGATGCAGCCTGCGGCCGAGCGCCTGAAGGGGCACATCCGCGATGTGCACATGGCGCCGCCGCAGTTCGCCGTCGTGAACAACGTGGACGTGAGGATCGAGTCCGATCCGAACCGCATCAAGGATGCGCTCGTGCGCCAGGCCGCCTCGCCCGTGCGCTGGGTGGAGACGATCCGCAAGATGGTGGAGGAGGGCGCGACGCACATCATCGAGTGCGGCCCGGGACGCGTGCTCGCCGGCATGACCAAGCGCATCGCGCCCGACGTCCAGTCGCTGACGCTGCATGACAAGGCATCGCTGGAGGCGGCGCTGCAAGCGCTGAAATGACAATGCTGGAAGGCAAGGTGGCAGTCGTGACGGGAGCGTCGCGCGGCATCGGCCACGCGATCGCCCAGGAGCTGGCAAGGCACGGCGCGAAGGTCGTCGGCACCTCGACCAGCGCCGAAGGCGCGGCCAAGGTGCCGGGCATCGGAAAGGTCCTGAACGTGCGCGACGCGGGCGCCGTGGATGGTTTCATTGAAGAGACCCAGAAGCAGGTCGGCGACATCGCGATCCTGGTGAACAACGCCGGCATCACGAAGGACAACCTGGCGTTGCGCATGAAGGACGCGGACTGGGACGAAGTGATCGAGACCAACCTGCGCGCGGTGTTCCGCCTTTCGCGCGCGGTGATGCGCGGCATGATGAAGGCGCGCTGGGGGCGCATCATCAACATCACCTCCGTGGTCGGCGAGTCCGGCAACGCCGGGCAGGCGAACTACGCCGCCGCCAAGGCCGGCGTCGTCGGCATGACCAAGTCGCTCGCCCGCGAGCTCGGTAGCCGCAACATCACGGTGAACTGCGTGGCGCCCGGATTCATCGATACCGACATGACGCGCGCGCTAAGCGAAGAGCAGAAGAGCGCCTTGCTCGCGCAGATTCCCCTCGGCAGGCTCGGGCATGCGGCCGACGTGGCCGCGGCCGTCGCCTATCTCGCTTCGCCTGCCGCCAGCTACGTGACCGGCACCGTGCTGCACGTCAACGGCGGCATGTATATGTCGTAAAATACGGCCCCCTTTCGGAGGACAGCAATGGCGGAAAATATCGAGCAAGCAGTCAAGAAAATCATCGCCGAGCAGCTTGGCGTGAACGAGGCCGAGATCAAGAACGAGTCTTCGTTCGTCGACGACCTCGGCGCTGACTCGCTCGACACCGTCGAGCTCGTCATGGCGCTCGAAGAGGAGTTCGAGACCGAGATCCCCGACGAGGAAGCCGAGAAGATCACCACCGTCCAGCAGGCCATCGACTACATCAAGGCGCACGCCAAGGCCTGAGCTTTCCCCAGAAGGTAGAGAACACGTGAGCCGCAGGCGAGTCGTCGTCACCGGCCTCGGCATCGTTTGTCCGATCGGCAACAGCGTCGCCGAGGCCTGGGACAACGCGCTTGCCGGGAAGTCGGGCATTACGCGCATCACGCGCTTCGATGCGTCGCGCCTTTCGAGCCAGATCGCGGGCGAGGTGAAGAACTTCGACCTCTCGCCGTACCTGTCGCCGAAGGAAGCGCGGCGCATGGACCTCTTCATCCACTACGGCATGGCCGCGGGCCTGCAGGCCTGGCGCGACTGCGGGCTCGCCATCACCCCGCAGAATGCGGAGCAGGTGGGGATCAATTTCGGCTCGGGCATCGGCGGGCTGCCGCTCATCGAGTCGATGCACGACGAGCTCATCAAGAACGGCCCGCGGCGCATCTCGCCTTTCTTCATCCCCGGCAGCATCATCAACATGATCGCGGGGCTGCTTTCGATCGAGATCGGCGCCAAGGGGCCGAACCTCGCCATGGTGACGGCGTGCACGACCTCGACGCACTGCATCGGCGAGGCCTCCAAGTCCATTCGCTACGGCGAGGCCGACGTGATGATCGCCGGCGGCGCCGAGGCGGTGGTGACCGAGCTCGCGATCGGCGGCTTTGCATCGGCGCGCGCGCTTTCGACGAGAAATGACGATCCGGCGAGCGCAAGCCGTCCCTGGGACAAGGATCGCGACGGTTTCGTGCTGGGCGAGGGCGCGGGGGCCGTAGTGCTCGAGGAGTACGAGCATGCCAAGGCCCGCGGCGCCCGGATCTACTGCGAGGTGCTCGGCTATGGCGCTTCCGCCGATGCCCACCATATGACGGCGCCTCCGGAAGATGGCGACGGCGGCTATCGCGCCATGCGCAATGCGGTGCGCGACGGCAACATCGACCTTGCCCAGATCGATTACATCAACGCCCACGGCACCTCGACGCCGCTCGGCGATGTCGCCGAGACGATCGCGGTCAAGCGCCTGCTGGGCAGCCGCTCGCCCAAGGTGGCGGTCAATTCGACCAAGTCGATGACCGGTCATCTGCTCGGCGCGGCAGGCGGCGTGGAGGCCGTCTTCACGGCGCTTGCGATCCGCGACCAGGTCTCGCCGCCGACCATCAACCTGCGTACGCCCGACCCGGCGTGCGATCTCGACTACGTGCCGAATGCTGCGCGCAAGATGCCGATCCGGGTCGCGCTCTCGAACTCGTTCGGCTTCGGCGGCACCAACGGCACCATCGCCCTGGCGCGGGTGTGAGCGGCGCACTGCGCCTCGAGCTGAAGGCTTCGCGAACTTTTGCTGCGGCCATCCTCGTCGCGCACGCCGCTGCGGCCGTTGCCGCCTACGTGGCGATCACTGGGCTCATGGCGGCGCTCCTCGCCGGGATGCTCTTCCTGCTTGGGCTCGCGAGCGCGTGGCGCCGTGCGCTTCTCGCGGCGTCCGGCTCCGTGCGCGTCATCGAGATCGGAGGCGCGGAGCCGGCCATAGAGCTCGCGGGGGGCGAAAGGTTCCGCGCCGTGGTTGCGCCGCGCCGCTACGTCACCCGCTACCTGGTCGCGCTTCCGCTCACCACTCCTTTCAGAACGACGCTCCTCGTCACCGCCGACATGCTCAGTCGAGAACAGTTCCGGCGCTTGCGCCTCTGGGCGCTGTGGGACAAGCTGCCCGCCGTGGCGGCGAAGCAACTGGCCGCCTGAGGGAATACCCTTGGCGGCGTCGAACTATTTGACCGCGGGCGCGTCTATGGCACATAGACGTTGCATACGGACCGCAGGTGTAACGGCGCAGTCCGGGGGTGGGGAGCCCTTGCCACGCGATGTCTGAGCGCGATATCGACCGGCAGCTGGTCGAGCGGGCGCAGCGTGGCGACAAGCGCGCTTTCGAGCTGCTTGTCGAGAAGTACCAGCGCAAGCTGGGCCGGCTTCTGTCGCGGTTCATCCGCGATCCGGCCGAGGTCGAAGATGTGACGCAGGAAGCGTTCATCAAGGCCTATCGAGCACTCCCCGCATTCCGTGGCGACAGCGCCTTTTACACCTGGCTGTACCGGATTGGAATCAACACGGCCAAGAACTATCTCATGGCCATGGGTCGGCGGGCGCCGACCTCGACCGAGATAGAGGCGGAAGAGGCGGAAGGATTTGAAGAGGGCGAGCAGTTGCGCGACATCAACACGCCGGAAAGCGTGCTGCTGTCGAATGAGATCGCGCAGACGGTGAACGCGACGATCGAGCGGCTGCCCGAGGAACTGAGGACGGCGATCCAGTTGCGCGAGATCGAAGGCATGAGCTACGAGGACATCGCGAAAGTGATGGATTGCCCGATCGGCACCGTGCGCTCGAGGATTTTCCGGGCGCGCGAGGCGATCGCGGGCGAGCTGCGGCCGTTGCTGGATACCGGGAAAGACAAGAGGTGGTAGCGTGAAGGAAAAGATCTCTGCACTGATGGACGGCGAGCTCGAGGGGCGCGCCGCGGACGAGGCGATCGATGCGCTGCGCTCGGAGGGTGAAGCGCTCGAGACGTGGCGCCTGTATCACCTGCTGAGCGACGGCATGCGCGACACGAGGGTGCTCTCCGCGGGATTTACCTCGCGCTTCTCGGCGCGGCTCGCCCAAGAGCCCACCGTTCTCGCGCCCAGCCGGCTGCCGGGACGCACTCCGGCACAGCGTTTCGCATTTGCGGCGGCTGCCAGCGTTGCAGCGGTCGGCCTGGTGAGCTGGCTCGCGTTCGGCCCCCAGCGCGAGACCCCGCCGGCGATTGCCAAGGCCGAGACGTCCGCTCCCATAACGGCGCCGCGCACGGTGCAGCTGACGAACGCGGCGAACGACTACCTCCTCGCCCACCAGGGTTTCTCGCCGGGCGTCTCTTTGCAGGGCATGGTGCCCTACGTGCGCACGGTCGCCGAGCCCTTAGGGTTCGACCGCCGGGACGAGTCGGATAAGTGAGTTACTGGCGGGCCGCAGCCGTCTCGATTCCCCTCGCGCTCCTCGCGGGCGCGGCGCTCGCTCAATCTCCGGAGACGCTCGCCTGGCTGCGCAAGATCCAGGAAGGGACGAGAAATCTTTCCTATACCGGGATCTTCGTCTACCAGCAGGGCAACCGCAACGAAACCTCCCGCATCACGCGGCTCGCGCCGGCGGATACCGAGCGGCTCGAGGTGCTTGACGGCCTGCCGCGCGAGCTCGTGCGCACGCGCGATACGGTGCGCTGCTACCTGCCCGAGAGCAAGGTGGTCAAGGTCGAGCGGCGCACGCCCGATCGAAGCTTCCCGGCGCTCTTGCCCGACCAGGTGAGCGCGCTCGCCGAGCACTACGACATCTCGCTGGGCGGCAAGCAGCGCATCGGCGGGTTCGAATGCCGCACCGTGATGCTCACGCCCAAGGACAACCTGCGGTATGGCTATCGCCTTTATGCCGACATCTCGAGCGGCATGCTGGTGCGGGCCGTGACCGTGGATTCGGCGGGCAACCAGATCGAGCAGTTCACCTTCACGCAGCTTTCCTTCGGCCATGTCACCCCGGACATGGTGAAGTCGCGTCATGCCAATGCGCATTTTCGCGTCGAGGACGCGCAAGCCGCGCCGGCGCGCCTCGCGGGCTGGAGCCTGAGCGCCGAGCTGCCGGGGTTTCACAAAGTGGTCGAGCTGACGCGGCGCATGGGCGAAACGAAGCCGGTCGGCCAGGTCGTGTACTCCGACGGCCTTGCCGCCGTTTCGGTCTTCATCGAGCCGCTCCAGGGACGCGAGGACCCGGCGCACACCGGGCTTGCGAGCCTGGGTGCGATCCACATCTATACACGGCAGGTCGCGAACCATATGGTGACGGTCGTCGGCGAGGCGCCGGCGGCTAGCGTGCAGCGCATAGGGAATGCCGTCGAATATCGACGGCCGTAGAAAGAACGAGGAGAGTCAAATGAGAGCAACCAGGGCGCTCGCCGCTCTGTGGCTGGCCGCCTTCAGCATCGCCGCGGCCGCGCAGCGCGACCTGCCGGACTTCACGCGCGTGGTCGAGGAGCAGGGCAACGCGGTCGTCAACATCAGCACCACCCAGGCCGTGCGGCGCAGCGCCGCGCTGCCGCAGGTGCCCGGCATCGAGGACGAGGAAGTGCTGGAATTCTTCCGCCGCTTCATCCCACGCCAGCCGGGACCGGGGCAGCCGGCGCCGGGGCCGGGACCGCGCTCCGAGAGCCGCTCGCTCGGCTCGGGCTTCGTCATCAGCCAGGATGGCTACGTGCTCACCAACGCGCACGTCGTCGAAAGCGCGGACGAGATCACCGTCAAGTTCACCGACAAGCGCGAGTTCAAGGCTAGAGTGATCGGCGCCGACAAGCGCAGCGACATCGCCCTCCTCAAGATCGACGCCACCGGGCTGCCCGCGGTGCGCTTCGGCGACCCGAGCAAGCTCAAGGTCGGTGAATGGGTGCTCGCCATCGGCTCGCCGTTCGGCTTCGAAAACAGCGTGACTGCCGGCATCGTCAGCGCGAAAGGCCGCTCGCTGCCGCAGGAGAACTTCGTGCCCTTCATCCAGACTGACGTCGCCATCAATCCGGGCAACTCGGGCGGGCCGCTGTTCAATCTGCGCGGCGAGGTGATCGGCATCAATTCGCAGATCTACAGCCGCACCGGCGGCTTCATGGGCCTTTCGTTCGCCATCCCGGCCGACGTCGCCCTCGACGTGCAGAAGCAGCTGAGGGAAAAAGGACGCGTCGCCCGCGGCCGCATCGGCGTGGTCATCCAGGAGGTGACGCGCGATCTCGCCACCTCGTTCGGGCTCGATCGTGCGCGCGGCGCGCTCGTCAACTCGGTGGAGAAAGGCAGTCCCGCCGAGAAGGCCGGCATCGAGGCGACCGACATCATCGTCACGTTCGACGGCAGGAACGTCGAGTCCTCGAGCGACCTGCCGCGCATCGTCGGCTCGACCCGCCCGGCCACCACGGTGCCGCTGGAGGTCTTCCGCAAGGGGGCCACGAAGAAGCTGCAGATCACGGTGGGCGAGCTGCAGGAGGACCGTGTCGCCGCCCTCGACAAGCCGCGCCCGGCGAAGGCGGAGCCCGCGCCGGCCAACCGGCTCGGCATCGTCGTCGCGGAGCTCTCGGCCGAGCAGAAGCATGACCTGAAGGTGCAGAACGGCCTCGTCGTCACGGAAGTGAAGCCCGATGCGCGCGCCGACGTGCGCAAGGGCGACGTGCTGCTCACGGTCGTGCACAAGGGGCAGCACACCGATCTCAAGTCGGTCGAACAGTTCAACAAGCTCCTCGCGAGCCTCGACAAGAACTCGGTCATCACGCTGCAGGTCAAGCGCGGCGAAACGATGGCTTTCGTCACCATCTCGGGGCTGACTGACAAAGGTTAGGCTCTACGGACGCGCCGGCTGCCATCTGTGCGAGCAGATGGCGCGCCTGCTGCGCGCATTCGCCATTGCCTTCGAAGAGGTCGACGTCGACTCCGACCCATCGCTGCGCCGCCGCTACGGCGAGCGCGTCCCCGTGCTGACGGACGCTGCGGGCCAGGAACTCTGCCACGGGCGGCTCGACCCGGCGGTAATAGAGCAAATCAAATAAAATAGCGCTTCGAGGAGGGTGCCTCGTTTTCCCACGGGGCACCCTCTTTCTTTATGCCGCAAAGCCACATCCGCAATTTCTCGATCATCGCCCACATCGACCACGGCAAGTCGACGCTCGCCGACCGCTTCATCCAGATGTGCGGCGGCCTTGCCGAGCGCGAGATGGCCGAGCAGGTGCTCGACTCGATGGACCTCGAGCGCGAGCGCGGCATCACCATCAAGGCGCAGACCGCGGCGCTGGAATACAAGGCGAGGAACGGCGAGCAATACCTCCTCAACCTGATCGATACGCCCGGCCACGTCGACTTTTCCTACGAGGTGAGCCGCTCGCTCGCCGCATGCGAGGGCGCGGTGCTGGTCGTCGACGCATCGCAGGGCGTGGAAGCGCAGACGGTGGCGAACTGCTACACGGCGATCGAGCAGGGCGTCGAAGTGATCCCGGTGCTGAACAAGATCGACCTGCCCTCGGCCGATCCGGTCAAGGCGATCCAGGAAATAGAAGATGTGATCGGCATCTCGGCCCAGGACGCGATACGCGCGAGCGCCAAGACGGGCGAGAACGTCGATGCGATCCTCGAGGCCGTGATCGCCAAGGTGCCGCCGCCCGGGGGCAGCGCCGACGCGCCGCTGCAGGCGCTCATCATCGATTCCTGGTTCGACAACTACGTCGGCGTGGTGATGCTGGTGCGGGTCATGCAAGGTACGCTGCGGCCCAAGGACCGCATCCTGCTGATGAGCACCGGCGCGACGCACCTGTGCGAGCAGGTCGGCGTCTTCACGCCGAAGGCAAAGCAGACCGACGAGCTCGCGGCCGGCGCGGTCGGATATGTCACCGCCGGCGTGAAGGGGCTGCGCGAAGCGAAGGTCGGCGACACGATCACCCATGAGAAGAACGGCGCGGAGAAGCCCCTGCCCGGGTTCAAGGAGATCAAGCCGCAGGTCTTCGCTGGCCTCTACCCGGTGGAGGCCAACGAGTACGAGGCGCTGCGCGAGGCGCTGGAGAAGCTGCATCTCAACGACGCGTCCTTCCACTACGAGCCCGAGACGTCGCAGGCCCTGGGCTTCGGCTTTCGCTGCGGCTTCCTCGGCTTGCTCCACATGGATATCGTCCAGGAGCGCCTGGAGCGCGAGTACGGCCAGAAGCTCATTACCACGGCACCGTCGGTGGTGTACGAGGTGAAGCTGCGCGGCGGCGAGGTGCAGCGGATCTCCAACCCGTCGCGCCTGCCGCCGGTCGAGACCATCGAGGAATTCCGCGAGCCGATCATGGCCTGCAAGATCTTCGTGCCGCAGGATTACGTCGGCCCGGTGATCTCGATCTGCACCGACAAGCGCGGCGTCCAGACGAACATGCACTACTCGGCCCGGCATGTGGTCATCTCTTACGACTTGCCGCTGAACGAGGTGGTGCTCGATTTCTTCGACAAGCTGAAATCCGCGACGCGCGGCTACGGCTCGCTCGACTATGAATTCAAGGAATACCGCGCGGCCGACATGGTGCGGCTCGACATCCTGGTGAACGGCGACAAGGTGGATGCGCTCTCCAGCATGGTGCATCGCTCGGCGGCGCAATATCGCGGCCGCGAGCTGGTCACCAAGCTGCGCGGGCTGATTCCGCGGCAGATGTTCGACGTCGCCATCCAGGCGGCGATCGGCGGCCACATCATCGCGCGCGAGAACGTCAAGGCACTGCGCAAGAACGTGCTCGCGAAATGCTACGGCGGCGATGTCACGCGCAAACGCAAGCTGCTCGAAAAACAGAAGGAAGGCAAGAAGCGCATGAAACAGGTCGGCGCCGTGGAGATTCCCCAGGAGGCGTTCCTCGCCGTCCTGCAGCGGGGTGAAGGTTGAACTTCGCTCTGTTCCTGCTGATCCTGCTGGTGGTGACGGGCCTCGTCTGGGCGCTCGAAATCCTCTGGCTGAAGAAACGGCGCAACCCTGCCGCGAAGCAGCCCTGGTGGATCGAGTATTCGGTCAGCTTCTTCCCGGTGATCCTGATCGTGTTCCTGCTGCGCTCGTTCCTGGTGGAGCCGTTCAAGATCCCCTCGTCATCGATGGTGCCGACGCTGCTCGTCGGCGACTTCATCCTCGTGAACAAGTTCACCTACGGCATCCGCCTGCCGGTGGCGAACAAGAAGGTGATCGCCCTCGGCAACCCGCAGCGGGGCGACGTGATGGTGTTCCGCTATCCGGAGGATCCCTCGCTCGACTACATCAAGCGCGTAGTCGGCCTGCCGGGCGACAAGGTCGAGTACCGGAACAAGCGGCTCACCATCAACGGCCAGCCCGTGCCGGAGAAGCAGATCGACGACTACCTGTCGCGCGAGCGCATGCAGTTCTCCCGCCGCTACATCGAGACGCTCGGCCATGCGCAGCACGAGATCCTGCTGGAGGACGACGCGCCCGCCGCGGTGCTGCCGACGCGAGCCGGGGGCGGTAATTGCAACTACAATAGCGCCGGCCTGACGTGCACCGTGCCGCCCGGCCACTATTTCGTGATGGGTGATAACCGCGACAACTCGAGCGACAGCCGCGTCTGGGGTTTCGTGCCGGACGAGAACATCGTCGGCAAGGCCTTTTTCATCTGGCTGAACCTGAGCGAGCTCGGCCGCTTCGGGCCGTTTCACTGAAGGAGGGGTAGCAATGCGCAACCGACAAGCCGGCGTCAGCCTCTTGATGCTGATCATCGTTCTCGCCATCGCAGCGGTGGTGGCCCTCTTCGCCATGAAAGTCATTCCGTCGTTCCTCGAGTACCGCTCGGCCCGCAACGCCATCGAGGCCATCGCGCGCGACCAGCCGACGGGCACGCCCGCCGAAATCCGGCGCTCGTTCGAGAACCGCTCGAACATCGACGACATCAACTCGATCAAGCCGAGCGACCTCGACATCAGCAAGGACGGCAACCAGGTCGTCATCGGCTTCGCGTACCGGAAAGAGATTCCGCTCTTCAAGGGCGTCGGGCTCTACATCAACTACACGGCCACGGCGGGAGGCCAGTAGATCGCCTCGCCCGCCGCGTCGCTCGAGAAGAGGCTCGGCTACCGTTTCACGCGGCGAGAGCTTCTCGATCAGGCGCTGACGCACCGCAGCCGCGGCGCGGAGCACAACGAACGGCTGGAATTCCTCGGCGACGGCGTGCTGGGATGCGCCGTGGCCGAAGAGCTGTATAGCCGCTTCCCCCGGCTCTCGGAGGGCAAGCTCACGCGGCTGCGGGCGAGCCTCGTGCGCGAAGAGGCGCTGGCGGAGCTCGCTCGCGAGCTTGGGCTGGCGCCGCTCGTACGCCTCGGGGAAGGAGAGCTCGCCGCGGCGGCCGGGCCGCGGCCCTCGATCCTGGCCGACGCCGCGGAAGCGGTGTTTGGCGCCATCTTCATCGACGGCGGCTACGAGGCGGCAAGGAAGGCGGTGCTCGCTGCGTTCGGCGAACGTTTCGACCGGCTCGATCCCGAGCGCGCGGCGAAGGATGCGAAAACCGAGCTGCAGGAGCGACTGCAGGCCGCGCACCGGCCGCTGCCGCTGTACCGGGTGCTCTCGGTGCAGGGCGCCGCGCACCGGCAGTCGTTCGAGGTCGAGTGCACGGTCGGCGACGTCAGCGCCAACGGTACCGGGAGCTCGCGCCAGCGCGCCGAGCAGGAAGCCGCGCGCGCCATGCTGGAGAAGCTTTGAGCCATCGCTGCGGGACGGTCGCGCTCGTCGGCCGGCCGAACACGGGCAAGTCGAGCCTGCTGAACCGCCTGGTGGGCGAAAAGCTCTCGATCGTCTCGGCGCGCCCGCAGACCACCCGGCACCTCGTCACCGGCATCCTGACCCGGCCCGACTGCCAGTACGTCTTCGTCGACGCACCGGGCAATCCGCCCCGCCTGAAAAGCGTCCTGCACAAGGCGCTCAATCGCCGCGTCGGCGAGGCGGCGAGCCAGGCCGATGTGGTGCTCTTCGTGGTCGAGGCGCTGCGCTTCGGGCCCGAGGATCGCGCCGCGCTCGAGCGCATTCCGGCCGGTCAGAGCGTCATAGGGGTGGTCAACAAGGTGGACACCGTCCGGCGCAGCGCCGACCTGATCCCCTTTCTCGATCGCCTCGGCAAGACGCGCAATTTCGCCGCGCTCGTTCCGGTGAGCGCCAAGAGCGGCAAGAACCTGCCGGAGCTGCTGCGTGTCATCGCCGAAGCCCTGCCTAAAGGGCCGGCCGCCTATCCGGAAGACCAGCTCACCGATCGCGACGAGCGGTTCTTCGCGGCCGAAGCGCTGCGCGAAAAGCTCTTCCAGACGCTCGGCGAAGAGCTGCCGTACCGCTGCGAGGTGGTCATCGACAGCTTCAAGGAAGAAGGCCGCCTTCGGCGGATCGAGGCGAGCATCCTGGTCGAGCGCGAGAGCCAGAAGGCGATCCTGCTCGGCAAAGGGGGAGAGCGCCTGAAGGCGATGGCCAGCGCGGCGCGCAAGGACCTCGAGCGTCTCTTCGAGGGCAAGGTATACCTGGGCGTGTGGATCAAGGTGCGCCGCGCATGGACGGACGACGCACGGGTCCTGCGACAATTGGGCTACGAATGAAGAAAAGAGCCGATCACGAGCCGGGCTATGTGCTGCACACCTACCCGTACAAGGAGACGAGCCTCATTGTCGAGGCATTTACGCGCCGGCAGGGCCGCGTGGCGCTCCTCGCCCGCGGGGCGCGCCGGCCGCGCTCCGCAATGCGCGGCGTGCTGCTCGCTTTCCACCCCTTGCGATTCGGCTGGAGCGGCTCGGCGGACCTCGCCACGCTCGTGCAGGCGGAGTGGGGCGGTGCGCTCCAGCCCCTGGCAGGACGCGGGCTGATGTGCGGCTTCTACTTGAACGAACTGATCCTTCGTCTGCTGCCCCGCGAGGACCCGCACGAAGCGCTCTACGACGCCTACAGTGCCGCCCTTGGAAGATTGTCCGCCGGTGAGGCTTATTCGGCAGTGCTGCGGAGCTTCGAGAAGCGCTTGCTCGCCGAGCTCGGCTACGCGCCGCTCCTCGACCGCGAGGCGCTCTCCGGCGATCCGATCGAGCCCTCAGGCTCGTATGCCTACGAGCCCGACCGTGGCCCGGTGCGCGCCGCGCGCGGCGAGTTGCTCGTCAGCGGCCGGACGTTGCTTGATCTCGCCGCCGACGACTACAGCCGCAGTGAAACTCGTGACGAGGCGCGCTACCTTATGCGCGCGCTGATCGGCCAGCGCCTGCATGGGCAGGTGCTGCATACCCGCAGCGTCCTGATGGAGCTGAACGAGCTGTGATCGAACTCGGGGTCAACGTCGACCATGTCGCGACCGTGCGCGAGGCGAGGCGTACTTACGAGCCCGACCCGGTGTGGGCCGCCGTAGAGGCGCATCTCGGCGGCGCCGACGGGATCACCTGCCATCTGCGCGAAGATCGCCGGCACATCCAGGACGAGGACGTGCGCCGGCTGCGTGAATTGACGCATATCCGTCTCAACCTCGAAATGGCCGCCACCGACGAGATGGTCGGCATCGCCTGCCGCATCAAGCCGGAAATGGCCATGCTGGTTCCAGAGGGGCGCGCCGAGATCACCACCGAAGGCGGCCTCGACATCGTGCGCAGCGAGAAGCGGGTGGCGAGCGCGGTGAAGCGGCTGAAGGACGCCGGCATCGTCGTCTCGGTCTTCATCGACGCCGAGTTGCAGCAGGTGGAAGCGGCTGCGCGCGTCGGCGCCGCGGTGTGCGAGATCCACACCGGCCCCTATGCGCACACTTTCCATTCGAAGGGCCGCGATGCCGAGACGCCTGCAGTGCAGGCGGAGCTCAAGCGCGTCCAGACTGCCGGTGACGCCATCCGCGCGCTGCACATGCGCTTCAACGCGGGCCACGCGCTCAACTACTTCAACGTCCAGCCGATCGCGAGCCTCGGCGGCGTGCGCGAGCTCCACATCGGCCACGCGATCGTGAGCCGCGCGGTGTTCGTCGGCATGCGCGAAGCCGTGCGGCAGATGAAGGCCTTGATGGTGCAGGCCGCGCGTTGATCTTCGGCGTTGGCACGGACGTAGTGGAGATCGCGCGCATCGAGGCCGCGCTCAAGCGCCACGGCGAGCGCTTCGCGCTGCGCATCCTCTGCCCGCCGGAGCTCGAGCGCTTCAAGCGCCATCGCCTGCCGGCGAACTACCTTGCGAAGCGCTTTGCCGCCAAGGAGGCGTTCACCAAGGCGCTCGGTACCGGCATCAAGTCTCCGGCCAACTGGCATGGCGTCTGGGTACGCAACCTCGCGTCCGGCAAGCCGGTGCTGGAGTTTTCCGACGCGCTCCAGAAATTCCTGAAGGCGAAGGGCGTCAGCAGCGCCCACGTCTCGCTCTCCGACGAGAAGGGCGTGGCCTTCGCCACCGTGATCCTCGAGTGCGAAAAGTAAGGCTGCCGCCCGGCCCGGTGGTCGTCGACATCCTCGGACCGGCGCTCACCGACGAAGACTGCAATCGCATCCGGCATCCGGCGGCGGGCGCGGTAATCCTGTTCGCCCGGAACTACGAGAACCCGGAGCAGCTCGCCGCGCTGACCGCCGACATCGAGCGGCAGCGCGAGCCGGCGCTGCCGGTTTGCGTCGACCACGAGGGCGGCCGCGTGCAACGCTTCAAGGTCGGCTTCACGGCCATTCCGCCGATGCGCACGCTCGGCCGGCAATGGGACCGCGACCGGGCCAAGGGCCGGGAGCTGGCGAGCTCCATCGGCTACATCATTGCCGCCGAGCTTGGCGCGCACGGCGTGGATTTCAGCTTCGCCCCGGTGCTCGACCTCGACTACGGCGGCAGCTCCGTGATCGGCGACCGCGCGCTGCATTTCGATCCGACCGCCGTGGGCGCGCTCGGCGCCTGCCTGGTCAGGGGCTTGGCGCAGGGCGGCGTTGCAGCGGTGGGAAAGCATTTTCCCGGCCATGGCTACGCCGAGGCGGATTCGCATGTGGCGGTGCCGCGCGACGAGCGAGCGTTCAAGGAGATCGCCCGGAAGGACATCGTGCCGTACAAGGCGGCGATCGAGGCGGGGCTCGCCGGCGTGATGCCGGCGCACGTGATCTACCCGCAGGTGGATGCACAGCCTGCCGGCTATTCGGCGCACTGGTTGCAGCAAGTGCTGCGCAAGCAACTCGGCTTCCAGGGCGTCGTCTTCAGCGACGACTTGTCGATGGAAGGCGCGGCCGTTGCCGGCGGGCCGCCCGAGCGCGCGCGCGTGGCGATCGCGGCCGGTTGCGACCTGGTCCTTCTGTGCAACGACCCGGTGGGCCTGGACGCCCTGCTCGAATCGCTGAAGGAAGTGCCGCTCGCCCAGCCGGAGCGCCTTGACCGGATGCGCAGGCAAGGCGGGCGCGACCTCAGGAAGAGCGTCGCGTATCGGGAAGCGCAGGAGACGCTGCAGAGCGCAGCATGACGACGTTGCCTGCGACCGAGATGGCGATGCCCGCCCAGGTGAGGGCGTGGAAGCGGAAGCCTTCGAACGCCGCCGATACGAAGAGCGCGGCCACCGGCACCATGACGCCGATGTACCCGGCCCGCGCAGCGCCGATGCGCTTGAGGAGCGTCAGGTAGCTCGCAAAAGCGGCGATCGAGCCGAGCAGGGTCAAATAGAGGAGCGATAGCACGTATCGCGGCGTCGTCTCGAAGGAGAGCGCCTGGCGGTTCGCAACGCCCATGAGGAAGGCGCTGAGCGCGCCGTACAGCATGCCCCAGGCCATTGCCTGCCAGAGCTGCACGCCGCTGCGCTGGTTGCGATACGCGACGATGCTGCCGAGCGACGCGATCACCACGGCGAGCAGCGTAAAAAGAGCACCTTTCGCGCTCTCGGTGCCGCTCTGCAGCCGAGCGAGCTCCGGAGAGAAGATCGCGACGATCCCGGCGATGCCGAGGAACGAGCCCACCGCCACCCGGCGCGTCATCGGTGTGCCGAAAAAAAGGCGCATGCCCAGCATCCCGAGGAGCGGGCTCGCCGAATAGCCGACCGCGACGAGGCCCGAGACGACATGCTGCTCGGCCCAGTAGACGAAGACATAGCTCACGCCGAAGGTGCCGATGCCAAACAGCGCGAGCCATGCATGCTCGCGGGCGTTGAAGCGCAGAGGGATCTTCCTAAGCCGACACCAGCCAAAGAGCAGCAGCGAGGCGAGGAGGAACCGGTAGGCCACGCTCATCTCGGGCGCGACCGTGCCGAACTGGAACGTGATCGCGATCCAGGTGGTGCTCCAGATCGCGACGCAGATTACGAAATACTTGAGATCTGTTACGCGCGCTCCATGTAGGTGCCCTCGGCGGTGTCGATCTTGATCTTCTCGCCTTTGTTGATGAACGGGGGCACCTGCACGGTGATGCCGGTCTCCATCGTGGCCGGCTTGAAGGAGTTCGTCGCGGTGGCGTTCTTGATGCCGGGCTCGGTGTCGACCACTTCGAGCACGACGGAAGGCGGCAGCTCGATGCCGATAGGGCGGCCGTTGTAGAAGTTGATCTGCACGTCGGTATTGGGCAGGAGATAGCCCGATTGCCCCTCGAGGAATTCCGCGTCGAGGGTCATCTGCTCGTAGTTCTCCTTGTCCATGAAGACGAAGTGATCGCCGTCCTGGTAGAGGTATTGCATGTCGCGCGGGTCGACGAAGGCGCGCTCGATCTTGTCCTCGGTGCGGAAGCGCTGGTTGGTCTTGGTGCCCTTGTCGATGTCCTTCATCTCGACCTGCATGAACGCGCCGCCGCGACCGCCGACGTGCACGTGATAGCTCTTCAGGACCCGCCAGACTCGCTTGTCCCACTCGAGGAGCTGGCCGGGACGAATTTCGACTGCTTCGACTTTTGCCATGACGATGGTTTGCGGCCCGCGAAAAAGGCGCGAATTGTACCCCATCTATAATGAAATCAATGGCATTTGATGCGCGCTTTGATCCCAAGGGATTCGTCGCCGGCCTGCCGAATCTCCCGGGGGTCTACCGCATGCTGGGAAAAGAAGGTGATGCGCTCTACGTCGGCAAGGCGCGCGACCTGAAGAAACGGGTCTCGTCGTACTTCACGAAGACCGCGCAAAGCCCGCGGATCGAGATGATGCTCACGCAGGTTGCCTCGATGGAAGTGACGGCGACCCGGTCGGAGGGCGAGGCGCTTTTGCTGGAAAACAACCTGATCAAGAGCCTCAATCCGCGCTACAACATCCTCTTTCGTGACGACAAGTCCTATCCCTACCTGATGGTCACAGGACATCGGTACCCGCGCCTTGGCTTCCATCGCGGCGCGAAGGACAAGAGGCACCGCTACTTCGGCCCCTTCCCACACGCCTATGCAGTGCGCGAGAGCATCCAGCTCCTGCAGCGCGTGTTCCAGCTGCGCACGTGCGAGGACACGGTATTCGAGAACCGGTCGCGGCCCTGCCTGCTGCACCAGATCCACCGCTGCACGGCGCCGTGCACCGGAAAGATCGCGCCGGAGCCGTACGGCGAAGATGTGGCGAACGCCGTGCTCTTCCTGGAAGGACGCGAGGACGACGTCATCAAGGGTCTCACCGAGAAGATGCAGCGCGCATCCGACGAGAAGCACTATGAGCAGGCGGCGATCTACCGCGACCAGGTGCGCGCGCTCGCGCGCGTGCAGGCGCGGCAGTACGTGGAGTCGCACCGGGGCGTGGAGGCCGATGTGGTGGCCTGTGTCATCGAGGGCGGCATTGCCTGCGTGAACCTGGTGATGATCCGGCGCGGCCGCCACGTCGGCGACCGCAGTTTCTTCCCGGCGAACGCCGAAGGCGCGGCGCCTGCCGAAGTGGTCGCGGCGTTCCTGGAGCAGCACTATCTCGAGCAGCCGGTGCCCGGCCTCGTCATAGCGAGCGAGCCGGTGGAAGGTTTTGATGCCGTAACCCCCTCCCATGGCGAGCGGCGCGTCTGGCTGGACATGGCGAGCAAGAATGCCGAGCTCGCGATCGCGCAGCGCGTGCGCGACCGCGCGACGCAGGAGGCACGGCTCGTCGCGTTGCGCGAGGCGCTCGGGCTGCCGGAGGGCGCGAACCGCATCGAGTGCTTCGACATCAGCCACACGATGGGGGAGGCGACCGTCGCCTCGTGCGTCGTCTACGATCGGCAGCAGATGCAGAAGGGCGAATACCGCCGCTTCAACATCCGAGACATCACGCCGGGCGATGACTACGCCGCGATGCGGCAAGTGCTCGAGCGGCGCTATGGAAAAGTCACCGCCGAAGGCGGCAAGGTGCCCGATCTTGTCCTGATCGACGGCGGCCAGGGGCAGGTGGGCGTCGCCCGGAGCGTCCTGGCGGATCTCGGCCTGCACCAGGTCGCGATCGTCGGCGTGGCCAAGGGCCCGGAGCGAAAGCCGGGAACGGAAGAGCTCATCATCGAGCTCGAAGCGCGCACGCTCCAGCTTGCGCCTTCGCACCCGGGCCTGCATCTCATCCAGCAGATCCGCGACGAGGCGCATCGCTTCGCCATCGTCGGGCACCGGGCGCGGCGCGGGAAGAGCCGGACGACTTCCATGCTGAACGAGATCCCGGGCATCGGCGCGAAGCGCCGCCAGGCGCTGATCGAACACTTCGGCGGCCTGCGTGGCGTGCAGGCCGCAGCAGTGGATGACATTGCGAAGGTCGAGGGCATCAGCCGTCCGCTGGCCGAGCGGATCTACCGTCATCTCCACGAATCGGCGGCTGCATGATCCTCACCGTCCCCAACCTGATCACGCTGTCGCGGATCGTGCTGATCCCGCTCATCATCGGCATCTACTATCTGCCGGACGACTGGCTTTCCTACTCGGGCAAGAACATCACGGCGACGGCGATCTTCATCTTCGCGGCCGTCACCGACTGGCTCGACGGCTACCTCGCGCGGCGCTTGAACCAGACCTCGGCCTTCGGCGCGTTTCTCGACCCGGTCGCCGACAAGCTGATCGTCGCCGGCGCGCTGATCGTGCTGCTGAAGGAAGGGCGCGTCGATGCCGTGGTGGCGCTGATCATCATCGGGCGCGAGCTCGCGATCTCGGCGCTGCGCGAATGGATGGCGAGCGTCGGCCAGGCGAAGAGCGTCGCGGTGGCCTTCATCGGCAAGCTGAAGACCGGCTTCCAGCTCGTCGCCATCCCGATGCTGCTCTACGACGAGGTCTTGCTCGGCATCCTGAATTGCGCCGTCATGGGTACGGTGCTCATCAACATCGCCGCCGTGCTCACGGTCGCGTCGATGCTCTACTACCTGCGCAAGGCGCTGCCGCATGCCCGCGTTGGAACCTGAGGGGCGCTTGATATAATTCGACTTTTCGCGGGAATAGCTCAGTTGGTAGAGCGCAACCTTGCCAAGGTTGAGGTCGCGAGTTCGAGACTCGTTTCCCGCTCCAGATCCGAAAGGGAAGGCCCGTGGCTAGGTCGGGGGGCGCGGACCTTCCCCTATCTTGTTCCGACCGCAGGCGGGATGGCAGAGTGGTCATGCAGCGGCCTGCAAAGCCGTGGACGCCGGTTCGATTCCGACTCCCGCCTCCAGCCCCGCGTTTTTTGCAGTGCGATCACTGGTGCACGCCGCGTTGCACTTCGGCAACAATACGGGGTCCCCGGGGTTGCCGATTGAGTCGCCCAAGGCCCCGGGGGAGGGTGGCTTTGCTAGTGTTCTGTTCCACTGTTCCAACAAAAGAAAGGGAAGGGGAAACAACCATGAGAATCGCCTCCGTCATCACCGCCCTCGGCTTGATGGCCGCGGTGTTCGCGCTGCCTGCCGCAGCGCAGACCCCCGGTGGTTGGTACATCGGCTACAAGGCGGGGCAGTCCAAATACAACTTCAGCTGCACCGGCACCTGTAGTGATACTGGCGCGGGCTACGGTATTTTCGGCGGCGTCGGCCTGCACCCGAACGTCGCAGTGGAATTCGGTTACGCCGACCTTGGCAAGACCACGTTTGGCGCCTCGAATCTGAGAGCGACTCTGTGGGAAGTGTCCGGCGTCGGTACGTGGTGGTTCGGCTCGCGCCAGCAGTTCGGCGTCTTCGGCCGGCTCGGCGCCTATACCGGCGAGCTGAAGTCGACCACGCCTTCCACGGGTGCGGAACTCAAGCACGGCACGACCGACCTCACGTACGGGCTCGGCGGCCAGTGGAACCTGAGCAGCAAGTTCGGCGCGCGCGTCGAGTACCAGAAGTACTCGAAGCTGGGCGGTGGCGGATTCAACGCCAAAGAGGACGTCGACTTACTCGCGCTCGGCCTGCTCTACAAGTTCTAGCCAGCCGTTACCGGCGAAAAAGGGCGGCCGAAGGGCCGCCTTTTTTTTGGTTACAGTGGTCGCGACGCCCGGGTGGCGGAACTGGTAGACGCAGCGGACTTAAAATCCGCCGGCGCAAGCCGTGCCGGTTCGATTCCGGCCCCGGGCACACCGATTGCTGGATTTTTCGCCGGCATGACGCAGCCGGAAAAACCTCTGCATGATGAGGACCTCGCCCGCTGGGCGAAGGAGCTCGGCGTGAGCTACGAGGAGCTCGCGTCGACGCTCAACTATGCCGGGCCGACGTTCAAGGACCTGAGCCTCTCCAGCGAGGCGCGGCGCGCCGGGTCGACGTCCATTCCGTCGTAGAAGACGTAGTCGAAGCTGCCGTCGTAGGAAACCACACGGGCGGGATTGCCCATTACGACCGCACGCGCCGGCACCGAGCGGCTGAGCACCGAGCCGGCGCAGACTACTGCGTCATCGCCAACCGTGACGCGGCCGACGATCACGGAGTGCGCGCCGATGAAGACCCTGTTGCCGATCGTCGGTGCGCCGCGGTCATCGCCTCCTCCGGCGATGCCGATCGTGACGTTCTGCGCGAGGCTGCAGTTATGGCCGATACGCGCCTCGGGGGCGAGGATGATCGAGCCGTAGTGCCCGATGTACAGCCCGTCGCCGATCTCGCAGCCTGCCGGAATGCTGATGCCCGTCACGATCTCGGCGAGCTTCTGCCCGATGGCGGCGAGCCACCGCATCGCCGGCACGCGCAGCGTGAGCGCGCGGCTCATGCGGTAGACCGAGCTCGCCCAGAACCCCTGCGTGAGGAAAATCGTGCGCAGGGCCGCATCGGCAGTAACCCGATAGCGGCGGAAGTCGAGATAGATGTGTCGCCACCACGGCAGGTGGTGCAGCTCCAGGCGCGCGCCGTCGCCCACCTGGACCCAGGCCGCGTGCGCCTTGTGCTTAGTCGCCGAGCGCATCGACGAGCAGCGCCGGCTCGTGCAGGTAGCGCGTGCTGCGGCGGCGCCCCGCGATGTCGCGGAGGACGTGCTGGACCTGCTCGGCCGTAAGGCCGACGGCGGGCGCCACGCTTTCCGCCGACATGCCGTGGTCCAAGGCGTACATGCACACGTCGAGGGTACGCAGCGAAAGGCCGAAGAAGAACTCCTCCTGCGTTTGGGTCAGAGAGTAGGTATCGGTCGTCGGCGGGCGGCTGCGGATTTCTTCCGGCACGCCGAGCTCCGCGGCGAGCTGGTACACCTGCGATTTGTACAGATGCGCGATCGGCTTGACGTCGGCCGCGCCGTCGCCATTCTTCACGAAGAAGCCCTGGTCGTATTCCAGGCGGTTCGGCGTGCCGGCAACCGCGTATTGCAGGCGGTCGGCGTGGTAGTACTCGAGCTGCTTGCGCGTGCGCTGCTTCATGCTCGTGGTCGCGACGATGCCGCGGTAAACCTCGGGGGGCATGCGCGCCTCGCCCTCCTCGCCGTGCGGTCCGCGGACGATCAGGTGGAAGATGTTGTAGCCGGCGGTGCCGTTTGCCTTGCGCAGCACCACTTTCGAACGCCAGCCGGGGCCGTAGTCCGGAAAGAGGCGGCGGATATAGTCGTCCCGGCGGCGGTAGCAGCCGGCGCCCGCCAGGATCGGCGTGATGTCCTCGAGCACGGTGTCGATACCGAGCCAGTGGGCGACTTGCCTTGCGAGCCGGAGGCTGTCGGGATCCGAGTCCTGCTCCGGCATGAAGAGGCCGAGCACGCTATCCGAGCCCAAAGCGCGCACGCAGAGCGCTGCGACGACGCTCGAGTCCACGCCGCCGGACAGGCCGAGCACGGCGCCCTTGCGGCGCAATCGCTTGGGCACCTGCTGGCGCAGCGCCGTCGTGATGCGGGCGACTTCAGCCGGTGCATCGAGGCCGAGCGGATCGAAGCGCGCGTTCATGCGGCGGCGAGCTCCTTGCGCGCGATCTTGCCGTTCTCGCTCTTCGGCAGGTGGCCGCGGAATTCGACGATCGAGGGCACCATGAAGTCCTCCAGCCGCGCGGCGCAGTGGCGAATGACGTCGCGCTCGGTGAGCGCGCCATCGGCGGCCACGATTGCCTTGATCGCCATGCCGAGGAGGGGATCCGGCACGCCGATCACGGCGGCCTCGCGTATTCCGGCGAGCTCGTAGAGCACGTTCTCGACTTCCCTGGGGCTCACCTTCTCGCCGCGGGTCTTGATGATGTCGTCCTTGCGGCTGACAAAGTAGAGATAGCCTTCGTCATCGCTGCGGAAGAGGTCCCCGGTATGGAGCACCTTCTCCCACGGATAGGGACCGGGCTTCAGCGCGCGCGCGGTGGCCGGCTCATCGTTCCAGTAGCCCTTCATCACGTGAGCGCCGCGGATCACGAGCTCGCCTACCGTGCCTGGCGGCACGCGCTCGCCTTGCTCGTCGACCACATAGGCCTCCGTTCCCGGAATGGCGATGCCGACCGAGTCCGGCCGGAGCGCGAGCTGCTCCGGCGGCAGGTAGGTGCAGCGCTTGCATTCGGTGAGGCCATACATCGAGTAGAGCTTCGCCTGTGGAAAGAGCTCGCGCAGCCGCTCGATGTGCGCGCGCGGCAAGGCGGCCGCAGTATTGGTCAGGTAGCGCAGGTCGGGAAACATTCCCGGCGCGAGGTGCTTCATCTGCAGGAGCATCGCCGCCAAGGTCGGCACCAGCGGAAAGCCCGTGGCGCGCTCGCTCCTTAGCTTCTCCAGCACCACCGCGGGATAGGTGAACGACTTCTCGAGCACGAGCGTAGCGCCCACCTTGGCGCACATCAGCGCCTGGTACAGGCCGTAGTCGAAGGCGAGCGGCAGGACCGAGAGCACCACGTCGCTCGGCGTGCTTTCGAGGTAGGTCGTGATGGACGTCGCCGCCGCGGCGATGTTCGCGTGCGTCATCGTCACGCCCTTGGGGAACCCGGTGGACCCGGAGGTGTACACGATCATCGCCACGTCGAGGTCGATGCCGGGACTCTTGAGCGGCGCAGCCTCGAAATCGAAGGGCGTGATCAGCGTGCTGCCGACCGCTGGGGCTTCCTCGCGCGCCGCACGAGCGACCGGCTCGAGGCGCGGCTCGGTGATGAGCGCTCTTGCCGCGCAGTGGTTCAGGATGTAGGCGAGCTTGTCGCTCTTCGTGCCCGGGTTGACGACGCTAAAGATGCCGCCCGCCATGAGCGTCCCGAAGAGCGCAATGACCGCTTCGGGCGAGTTGTGCAGGAAGATGACGACGCGGTCGGCGCGCTGCACGCCTTGCCTCGCCAGCTCCGCCGCGAACGCCGCCGCCCGGGCGGCAAGCTCCTCGTAGGTCAGTCTCTCGGCCCCCGCGACCAGCGCCGTCTTGGCCGGAAAGCGGCGCGCGCTCTCCAGCAAGAACGATTCGACCCTCATGGTCAGGCGACGAGCTCGATCTTCCTGGAGCCGAGCTTGCGTCCTACGTAGTTCGCGATCGCGCGGATCGAATCGAGGTTCTCCGGCAGCATCTCGTCGTCGTGTACCTCGATGCCGAAGGTGGTTTCGAGGAAGCAGACGAGCTCGAGCACGCCGGTCGAGTCGATGATGCCGGCGTCGAGCAGCGACGCCTCATGCGTGATGGCATCGCCGTCGTCGCGAAACAGGAAGTTTTCGCCGATGAAGCGGCGCACGGCCAGGCTGATGTCGTGTTTCATGAGCGGGAAAGTTCCGGGCAAGCGACACGATAGCGAAGCTTCGTGACACGGGACTGCGGCTTGCGAGCGCCCTTCAGATCAGCGTGCGCACGAAGGAGGAGTGCAGGATCTGCGTGGACAGGATGCCGAGGAACGCCATGTTGTCGCCGGCGGACACGCGTCCGATCGGACTACGGCACTTCTGGGCGAGGCGGCGCACGGCCGAGGCATCGAAATAGCCGGCGCGCCGGATCGCCTCGGGCGCAAGCAGCGCCTCGACGTACTGCGGGGCCTTGGCGTGCAGGAAACTCTCGCTGTCCGGTGCCCGATAGGGCTGCTTCGGCCGCTCGACAATGGCTGCGGGCAGGTGGCGGCCGAGCGCTTCCCGCAGGACATGCTTCTCGCGCAGGCCCTTGAGCTTGAACGAAGGCGGCAGGGACGCGCCGAGCTCGACCACGCGGTGGTCCAGGAACGGAAAGCGTCCTTCCACCGCGTGCGCCATGGACACGCGGTCACCCTGCGAGGAGAGGATGTAGCCCGGAAGCAGGCACCCGGTCTCGAGGTACTGGGCGCGCGAGAGCGGATGCCAGGAATCGAACTCGGCCGGCAGGCTCGAGCGCAGCTCCTCAAGCGGATCGTAGCCATCGATCGAGCGCGCGAGGTCCGGCGAATAGAACTGCCGGATGCGCCGGGTCAGCGTGAAGCGCGGCAGGTGCGAGAAGAGGGGGTCGTCGCTCGCTTCCAGTCCCTGGCGGAAGAACGCTTCCAGGTATTTCGGCGGCTGCGATTGCAGCGCGCCGAGATAGGGATAGAGGCGGCGGAGCAAGAGCGCACGCCACTTCGAGTCCGGCCGGCGCGCCCAGAAGCGGCGCACCAGGGCTTCCTTGAAGATGTCGTAACCGCCGAAGACTTCGTCGGCACCTTCGCCCGTGAGCACGACCTTGAAGCCGTGGTCGCGCACCTGGCGCGAAAGGAGGTACAGCGCGGCGGGCGCGGCGCGCAGCACCGGCCGCTCGGTGTGCCGGATGACCTGCTCGAAGCTCGCAGCGATGTCGGCGCCTTTGCAGCGCAAGGCCGAGTGCTCGGTGCGGAGCGCCTCGACGAGCGTGCGCTGATAGGGCGACTCGTCGAGCTCGGGTGATTCGAACTCCAGCGAGAAGGTGCGCAGCCCCTCGTTGTGCCGCTTCGCGAGGGCGGTCGTCGCCGAGGAGTCGAAGCCGCCGCTGAGATACGCGCCCACCGGCACATCGGCGCGCATGCGAATCCGCGTGGCGTCGGCGAGCAGCGCTTCCACTTCTTCGCGGGCTTGCCGCTCGTCCCGGCTGCCGCATTCGCCACGCCGTGGAAACTCCAGCTTCCAGTACGGCGCGATCTTCAGCTCGCCGTTCTCGGCGATGAGCTGGTGTCCGGGAGGCAGCTCATGCACGCCTTTGAATGCCGTCCGCGGCGCGAGCGGCGTCCAGAAGGTGAAGCACTGCTCGAGGCCGAGCGGATCGAGCTCGGCCCGCAGCCCCGGATAGAGGAAGAGAGACTTGACCTCGGAGGCGAAGACGAGAACGCCGTCGAGCAAGGCGTAGTAGAGCGGCCGCACGCCGACGCGGTCCCGGGCCAGCACGAGACGCTCGCGGCGCTTGTCCCAGAGGGCGTAGGCAAAATCGCCGTTGAAGCTCCGCACGCAAGCCGGCCCATGCTCGGCATAGGCATGCAGGATGGTCTCGGTATCGCTGCGCGTGCGAAACGGCCGTCCCCGCGCGACGAGCTCGGCGGTCAGCTCGACGTAGTTGAAGATCTCGCCGTTGAAGGTGACCCAGAGGCTTCCGTCCGCGGTCGAGAGCGGCTGCCTTCCGCCGGCGAGGTCGATGATCGAGAGCCGCCGGTGCCCGAGCGCCGCGCGCCGGTCGACGTAGATGCCGGCATCGTCGGGGCCGCGATGGCGCACTGCTTCCACCATGCGTTCGAGCACTGCCCGCGGCGCGAGCGCACGAGGCTGGAGCGCAAAGAAGCCGGCGATGCCGCACATGGGAAACCCCAACGTACGGGGCTTCGTGCGACTTTGATGGCGCGCGCGGCTAGTCCTTTTGGAGGGCCTCTAGAATCGCGCCATGCCCACCGGAGGAAAACCCGCTGCTTTCAACTTTTCCCGCTGGATCGACGAGCACGCGCACCTTCTCAAGCCGCCTGTCGGCAACCAGCTCGTCTTCCCGGCCGCCGAGGACCTGATCGTGCAGGTCGTTGGCGGGCCGAACCGGCGCACGGACTACCACGACGACCCCTTTGAGGAGTTTTTCCACCAGCTGCGCGGGAACATCGTCCTGAACGTGATTGAAGAAGGGAAGCCGGCGCAGATCCCGGTGAAGGAGGGCGAGATCGTGATGCTGCCGCGCCATTACCGGCATTCCCCGCAACGGCCGGAACCCGGCTCCGTGGGCCTCGTGGTGGAGAAGGTCCGGCCCGCGGACGTCAACGACGCCTTCGAGTGGTACTGCCCCAAGTGCTGGGCGCGCGTGCACCGGGTAGAAGTCAACGTGCAGAACATCGTGCGCGACCTGCCTCCTGCCTTCGAGAAGTTCTATTCGAGCAGCCGCAAATGCCCGCAGTGCGGGCATATCCATCCGGGGAAGGGCTAGCCGGCGAGCGAGAGCCGGATGCGGTTGCGCCCGAAGAGATAGGCGTAATCGCGCTCGGCGGCAAGCTCGCGGGTGAGAAGCACACCGAGGCCTCCGACCTTTCCCGTCTCCACCCGGTGAGCGAGCGGGTTGAATGCGGGCGCGGTGTCCTCATAGGCGAGCTGCACTCCGCGATCGCGCGACTCGAGCGTGATCCAGACCGGCGCATCGCATTCCGACCGGTAGCCATGGGTCACGGTGTTGATGAAGAGCTCTTCCAGCACCACATTGAGGCGCAGGCACCGCTCGCGCGGAAGAGCGATCTCCTTGCAGAATGCCTCGACGAAGGACCCGATGCGCCGCAGCTCGGCGCGCCGCGCAAGAAACATGTCGGTACGGGCATTTGTCACGGGCTCGGGCACGGCGCTGCGAGCATTATAGAATCCACGAAAAATCACCTTGAGGGAGCGCCTTATGCGCTGGACGATCGCTGCTGTTCTGCTCGGCGTATCAACATGGGCCACCGCCTCCGATGTCGGTGAAATCAAGGTCGCGAAAGGCGCCGCCTATCTCGAGCGCGGCGAGGCTCGCCTGCCGGTGAAGGTCGGCATGCCGGTGCAGCAGTCGGACAAGGTGGTGACCGGCGCCGACGGCACGGTCGGCATCACCTTCGCCGACAACAGCCTCCTTTCCGTCGGGCCCGACAGCGTGCTTGCCATCGATCGCTACGTGTTCGATTCCACCACCTACGCCGGCCAGTTCGACAGCACGCTCTCCAAGGGCACCCTGGCGGTCATCTCCGGGAAGTTGGTCAAGCAATCGCCCGATGCCATGCGCGTGCACACGCCGTCGGCCATCATGGGCGTGCGCGGCACGGAGTTCCTCGTCAAAGTCGAACGCTGATGGGGGCAGTAGCGGTCATCGCCGCCATCGGACTCGCCATCTTTCTCCTGCGGCCGGCCGCCCCGAAGGAAACCGTCATCGTCGTGCCGAGCCCCGATGGCCACACGGGCACGGTCGTCGTGCAGCGCGGTGAAACGCGGCAGGTACTGGACCAGCCCTACGCCACGAGCCGCAGCGGCGACGACAAGGTCGAGCAACTCTCCGCGGCCGAGGTCGACGAAGCGTTCGGCCCGACGCTGCGGGCGTTGCCGGCGCCGCCGGCCAGTTTCACGCTTTACTTCATCACCGGCACGGACGAGCTCACGGCGGAGTCGAAGGCCGAGCTGCAGAACGTGCTGGCCGCACTGAAGGAGCGTCCGCTACCCGACGTGCAGGTCATCGGCCATACCGATACCGTGGGCGAATTGCTCGCGAACGACCGCCTCTCCGCGCAGCGCGCCGAGACCGTGAAGGGGTTTCTCGTGCAGATCGGCATTCCGGCAGAGCGCATCACCACGGCCGGGCGCGGCGAACGCGAGCCGTTGATCCGGACCCCGGACGAAGTCGACGAGCCGCGCAACCGCCGCGTCGAGATCAGCGTCCGCTAAAGCGGACGCAAACGAGAGTCAGGTCGTCCGATTGCTCGGCGGTGCCGGCGAAGCGACGCACGTCGTCTCTGACCGCCGTCACGACGGCCTCCGGTACCGCGTTCGGCAGCGCTGCGAGAACTTTCAGCAGGCGCGTAGCCCCGTAGAGCTCCCCGTGCTCGTTCATGGCCTCGGTCACGCCGTCCGTCACGGCGCACAGCCAGCCGCCGGGCGCGAGCTCCAGCGTGCTGCTCGTGTACGCGTAGTCGCGGATTACGCAGAGGGGCGGCCCGCCCGATTGCATCAGCCGCTCGGGCGCGCCCCTGGGCGAGCAGGCGACGGGCGGCTCATGCCCGGCGCTGCAGAACGCGACGCGGCCGGACCGCGCATCCAGGATGGCGGCGAACGCCGTTACGAATAGCGACTCGCGGTTGTCGCGGCTGATCTCGGAGTTCGCGCGGGTGAAGATTTCCGCCGGGTCCCGGCTGCCGCGCAGTGCAATGCTTTTCAGGAGTGATTTCGACAACGCCATGAAGAGGCTCGCAGCAAGTCCTTTGCCCGAGACATCGCCGACGAGGAAAAACACGTGGTGCTCGTCGAGCATGAAGCAATCGTAGAAGTCACCGCCCACTGTGCGCGCGGGCTCGAGGAGCGCGGTCAGGGCAAACCGGTGCTCATTGGCGAAGAGCTCGGCCGGCGCCGGCAGGAGGCCCATCTGGATGCGCCGCGCGGCCTCGAGCTCGCCCGCGACGCGCGCCTGGGCCTCGCGCAGCGCGCGGCGCTGCCGATCGGCTTCGGCGAGCGTCGAGGCGAGGAGCGTCGCATAGAGGAACGCCATGCCGATGATCGGGGTCGCGACGTTGAGGAGGACGCCGAATCGGAAGGCGACGAGCCCGCCGGCGAGGGAGAGGGCGACCAGCGAGACGAGCAGGCTCCCGGATATCCACGGACGGAAGGCGGGTACGCAGAACACCAGCACGACGCCCGCCAACGCGAGCAGGCCCGCTTCGATCCAGGCCGCGGCGCTCGGCCGGTGGAGGTAAGCGCCATCGAAGATCTGCTCGACGATCTGCTGATGGATTTCGACTCCCGGGATGCGCTCGCCGAGCGCGGTCGTCTGGAAATCGAGGAGCCCGATCCCGGTGACCCCGAGCAATACGATCTTGCCGCGCAAGAGCTCCGGCGAAGCCTTGCCGCTCAGCACATCCTCTGCGGAGACGATGCGCTCGGGATCGTCGTAGCCGAAGTAGACGTACATCGTGCCATCGGATTGCAGCGGCACGTGGACATTGCCGACGCCGAGCGAGAGGCGTTCTCCGCCGCTATCGGTGATGCGAAAGAGAGGAACGCGTGCGGCCACGCGCAGCGACTCGACCGACAGCGCCGGCACGATCACCTGCCCGATGCGCGCGATGAGCGGGACGCGGCGAACAATCTGCTTCGCGTCCGAGCTGATCAAGCCGCGACCGTCCGCCGCCTTGTTGATCTCCGGGCGGCTCTGCAAGTGTCCATCGAAGCGGCGCAGCGGCAGCTCGCGCATCGACGAGATGCGCGTGGGAGCTACGGCCGGCGGGAAGGGGTAGCGGCGGTCCCGGTATTCGAGGCCTGCAATGCCCATGACCACCCTTCCGTGCTGAATCGCCTGCGCAAGCGTGCTATCCGCCCCCGGAGCAGAGCGGTCGGGCTCCACGAAAAGGAGGTCCACGCCGACTGCCGCCGGTCCCGCAGCGTTGATCGCTTCCATCAGCTGCGCGACGAGCGTTCGCGGCCAAGGCCATTGCCCGCGCTCATCCAGCGAGCGCTCGTCGATCGCGACGACCACGGCCGGGGCGCTCAGCCGGGCCCGCGGCATGAGCTTCTGGTAGACGTCGAAAAACGCGTCGCGGAAACCGGCGAGCGGCGCCGGCTCCAGCCCGACCAGTAGAGAAAGAGCCGCCAGCAAGCCGGCGCCGACCGCGCGCGGGCCCGGGGCCAATCTCAGAGATCGATCTCCAGGCCGTCGTGCGCGGCCGAGACGTGGAGCGCATGCTCGCTGCGCGTCAGCTCCTCGAGGCGCCGCGCATCGCGCAGCAGGCCCTCGATGGCCGTGTCGCTATTCGCCGGCTCGTGGTGGAAGAGCACGAGGTGCTTGGCCCGCGCCATCTGGCAAAGCTCGACGCCCGCCACGTTGCTCGAGTGTCCCCAGTCCTCCTTGACGGAGATCGCCTCGGCAAGCGAGTACATGGCGTCGAAGATGACGAGGTCGGCCTCGCGGAAGAATGCGACGACGCTCTCGGTCTGCGCCCGGTCCTCGAGCTTGTGCTCGGAGTCGGTGCTGTAGATCACGCTGCGCCCGCCATGCTCGAAGCGGTAGCCGTAGGAGTCGCCCGAATGCCGTTGCAGCTGGGTCGTCACCGTCAGCCCCGACACCTCCGTCGACTTGTCCGGCTCGAGCCGGACGAACTCGATGCTTGCGCCGAGGTGGTCGAACGACACGGGAAAGCACGGCGCCGACTGCTGGATGCGGAATGCCTGCTCCAGGACATCGTGCGAGCCATGGATGCGGATGCGCATGCCTTTCACGTAGGCCGGGCCGAAAAAGGGGAAGCCCATGATGTGGTCCCAGTGCACGTGCGACATGAAGACGTTCACCGTCGCGGGCTTCCCGCCCTGCCGCGCGAGGATGTGCTCGCCGAAGGCGCGCGCACCGCTGCCCATGTCGCAGACGAAGTACTCCTCATGGCCGGTGACGAGCTCGACGCAGGACGTGTGTCCGCCGAAGGTATACGAGACCGAAAAAGGCAGGGACTGCTCCGCGAACGCCCGCGCCTCGCCGTAGGACTCGAAGCGCCGGCCCGATGCGGCGACGAGCGCCCGCGCCAGCTTGTCGCGGATGTCGGCGACGGTCAACCCGACGGGGATCGAGCCGCGCGTACCCCAGAAGCGTACGCGCATGCGGCGATCAGCCCCGATCGAAGGCCTGTGCCGCCTGCGCCGAGACGGAGGCGAGCGCCTCGCGCGTCGTGCGAAACACGGGCAGCACCAGATTGAAGCGGCTGATCTGCAGGATCTCCGCCACCACGGGCTGCGGCGAGGCGACCACGATGCGGCCCGCCTGGCTCGTCGCCTGCTTCGCCGCCATCATCAGGCAGCGCAGGCCCGCGCTCGAGACGTAGTCGAGGCCCGACATGTCGAGCACCAGCGCGGCGCGCTCCTGCGCGCACGCCTCGAGCTGCGTGGCGAGGTCGCGCTGGAAGGCTTCGCAGTTGTCGTGATCGAGCCGCCCGCGCGGCGATACCACGCGAGCTTCCCCGTAGCTGCGGTGGCTGAGGGCCATTGAGATATTCTAGCCCGCATGCGCAAGCGCAAACCCGCCAGTTCCGCGGCGCAGGCTGCGGCGCGGCGCCTGTTCGAGGCGCACGAGCGCCGCGAGCCTTTCGCCCCGCTGCCTGCAGAATTTGCGCCGCGCTCGACCGAGGACGCCTACGCGATCCAGGATTGCTTCGTGGCGCTGCGCGCAGCCGAGCTCGGCGCCATCGCCGGCTACAAAATCGCGCTCTCCTCGAAGGAAATGCAGCGTTTCGTCGGCGTCGACGAGCCGCAAGCCGGCGTGATGCTGGAATCCACGCTGCACCAGACGCCGGCCAAGGTGCGATCGAGCGACTACGTGCACCTCATCGTCGAATTCGAGATCGCCTTCCGCATGGCCACGGACCTGCCGGCGGCCGACGCGCCTTACAGCCGCGCGAGCCTCACGCCGTTCGTGCAGGCCGTCATGCCGGCCATCGAGCTCGCCGATGACCGCCACGCCGACTACTCCCAGCTCGCCCGGCATCCTCTGGAGCTCATCGCCGACAACGCCTGGAACGAGGGCGCCGTGCTCGGCGTGCCGATCGAGCACTGGCAGGATATCGACCTCGGCGCTGTGCGAGGCGTCGCGACGATCAACGGCAAGGTCGTCGGCGAAGGCGTGGGGGCCGCCGCACTCGGCCACCCGCTCGAGGCGCTCGCCTGGGTGGCGAACCATCTCGCCGCCCACGGCCGCAGCCTCGTCTACCGCGATGTGGTCATCACCGGCAGCGTGATCACGACCAAGACCGTCCAGCCGGGCGACCTCGTAAAGTTCGAGGTCGACCGCCTCGGTTCGGTCGAGCTAAGGGTGGACTAGATCAGTCAAAGGTCGCCGCCGGGGCCTGCGCCAACGCGCGCGCTACAGCGTCAACGTGCCGACGCTCGTCCCGCCGCAGACGTACAGCACCTGCCCGGTAATGAACCCGGCGTCGCGGTCGGCGAAGAACATCACCGCGCGTGCGACGTCGTCGGGCTGGCCTAGCCGCTTCACAGGAATCGTCTGGATGACGCGCTCGACCTGGGGGCTGCCCTCGGGGACGATGCTGTGGAAGTTCGCGGTCTGGATGGGGCCTGGCGCGACCACGTTGACCGTGACGCCGTGCGGCGCGAATTCGAGTGCCCAGGTGCGAGCCATGCCGAGCATCCCGGCTTTCGTCGCCGAGTAGGCCGTGCGGGTAGGCAGGCCGAGCACTGCCCGCGACGACACCAGCACCACGCGGCCGAAGGCCGCGTTCTTCATCGTCGGCAGTGCAGCCTGCATCAGGATGATTCCGGCCGCCAGGTGCACGTTGGCAAGCGTGTTGAAGTCCTCGAGCTTGAGATCGCCGAGAGGAGCAGGGCGGATCAGTCCCGCGTTGTGGATCACGGTGGTGACGGCATGGTCACGCGTGATCTCCGCTGCGGCCTGGCGCGTGGCGTTCTGGTCGGCGAGATCCACATGGACGTGCTTGAGCTTCGCGTGCGCGAGCCCCGAGGGCTGCACGTCGAGCGACACCACCTCGTAGCCCGCGTCCAGCAGGCGCTTGGCGATGGCCCGTCCGATGCCGGCGCTGCCGCCCGTGACGATCGCGGTGCTCAAAGGAAGAGTTGAATCGAGGGAAGCGCCGCGTCGCAGTTCAGGATATCGACGCGCTTCAGGCGGATGCGCAGCCGGTCATCCGTCCAGACCAGCGTGTGCCACGCCGTGGCGGCATAGCGCTGCGATTCGTCGGCCTTCGTCTCCGTATAGATGAAGGGCGTCCGCGTCCGGTATTCGCCGGCGTCGGCATCGGCCTTTTCGATGTCCGGCTCCTGCAGGACGTGCAGCGAGCGGCTCGCCGGCTTCTGCGAATAGGCGAGGGGGCTCTTCAGCCGCTCTATGCGCAGCCGAAGCAGCAGCTTGTCCTCATAGGCAAGGGAGTTCTGCAGCTTGGGATCGTTCTGGCCGTGCACTGCCGGCACCCAATAGTGCGCGTCGTCGGCGAAGAGCTCGTACCACTCGTCGAAGCGCTTCTCGTCGATGAGCCTCGCTTCATGCTTCACGAAGCGCACGATGTCCGCGATCGTGGGACGAGCGCTCATGAGCACATGAACTCGCGCCAGGCGCGGAACTGGTTGCGCATCGAGACATCGCTCGTGCCGTTCGCGGTCACTTCTGCGTCGACCTCCGAGGGCTTGAAGTCGCGCTGCAGATTGACCCATTCGTTGCCTTCGGCGGCGAGCCCTTCCTGGATGGCACGGTAGCAGTGCAGGTCGTCGTGGCCGACGACCGACATCGGCGAGTTGATCAACCGGTTATAGGTCACGGTGCGCTCGAGCAGGAAGTCCGGCGCACCCTTAAGCCGGAAGGTGTAGGACTCGAGCACGGTTTTGTCCGCGGCGAGCGGCCGGGCGACGCGAATCGACTGGATCGCGCCTTTGATGGTGAGGCTCGGGTAGTAGACCGTATTGTGTCGAACGGTGCCCAGGATATTCTGCGCGCGCTCTTCGCCGTACGCGCGCTTCATCGCCGCCTCGTATTCGGGAATCGCCGAGTAAGCGGAATGGATCGAGAAATTCACGCCGGAGAAGCTGTGCCCGTGCGGATAAACCCGCACGCCCATGTCGTCGAAGAACTTGTAGTCGCTGACGAAGGGCACGAACTGCTCGATCGCCATCGGCTTCGGCATGTTCGCCGGTTTGCCCTCCCACAGCTTTCTCGCGATGCCCGCCGACCCGGCGTGCGCAATCATCGGATGCATCGTGTCGTTCAGGTTCTCGACGAACATCTTCCAGTTGCAATTGTGGAGATATCTGAGGCAACCGCCCGTGAGCTCGAGCTCGCCTTCGGGCGAGCGGTCGGCGAGGTTGTCGATGGAGGAGAGCGAATCACCGAAATAGTCGCGAAAGCCGATGCCGTGCTCCGAGAGGCGGGCGAACACGAAACCGCGATAGGTCTCGACGTTCTTCACCAAAGGCAGCCCCTGCGGCTCCAGACGAGTCCCGGCGTAGCCTTCCTTGAGCGGAATGTTGATGAGCGATCCGTCGGTGCGGTACGTCCACGCGTGGTACGGGCAGCGGAAAACCTTGCCGGCGTTGCCGGCGAGATCGCTCACGACCTTGGTGCCCTTGTGCGCGCACCGATTCATGAGCACGCGGATCGAGCCGTCCGCCTGCCGGACCATGATCACCGGCTTCGCCGCGATGTCGACCGTGATGAAGTCGCCGGCGTTCGGCACCTGGCTCGCGTGTCCGACGTAGATCCACGTGCGCGCCCAGAGCCGCTCCATCTCAAGCTGGAAGACCTCAGGATCGATGTAGACGTCGCGGTGGACGCGATCGGCCTCGATCAAGCGCTCGAGCGCCCGGGAATCGTCTCGATAACGGGGCATCGCCCCATTGTAGAATGGCCTAAATGATTGTTTTCGACCTGCTTTGTGCTTCAGGCCACCGCTTCGAGGGCTGGTTTGGCTCGGCGGCCGATTTCGCCTCGCAGAAGAAGCGCAGCCTCCTTTCGTGCCCGACCTGCGGCTCGGTCCAGGTCGAGCGCGTGCCTTCGGCCACGCGCGCCAACCTCGGCGCCGAAGCGCCGAAGCCTGCGCCACACGCCGCCAAGACGCCCGAAATGGAAGGCAAAGATCCGTTCGCGATCGCGCAAATGCTCTATTCGCGCATGCTCGACGAGCTGCTCACCAAGAGCGAAGACGTCGGCAAGGAATTTCCGAGCGAGGCCCGCAAGATCTTCTATCGCGAGGCACCCCAGCGCTCGATCCGTGGTCAGGCAACCCAAGAGCAGCATGATGAGCTTCTAGATGAGGGAATTCCCGTCGCGCGCCTGCCGGTACCGCCGAAAGACGGCCTGAACTAAGAAGTAGAAAACCCCTCAGTAATAATGACCTGAGCGCCTAACCTAAGGTTTAGCGAGAGGTCGTATACTGCACAATGTATATTATGTTAAATCACGCATGAACCCCAGAAGCTCGCTCGAAAAGAGCCTGGGATTCAGGGGATGACGGGTCAGGATGCGGTCCTCCCCCATGCGGCGCGCGAACGCCAGCCACGCAAGAGCGGAGCGGCCCGTGGGTGCGCCTGTACGGTACTTCGGCGGCAGGCCCATCGCCGAGAAGGCGCGGTCGTAGGCCATTTTCTGGACCGCCTCGGCGAGGCGCTCGAGGCTCTCGCGGTCGTCCACCGGCTCCGGCGACTTGAGGAGGCGGTCCCACAACGCGGCGTCGGCGACATAGGAGAGAGCCTGCAGCGGCGCGCCGCCCGCGAAGGCGAGCCAGCGTTCGGCGTTCTGCACACCCCGCCCGCCAAGCCAGGCTAGGGCC
>DASQGW010000076.1:0-2128 GCA_035632415.1 Burkholderiales bacterium
ATGCGAACGCGGTGCACGGCTCGGACAGCGCGGAAAACGCGCGCACCGAAGTGGCGTACTTTTTTCCTGCCTGCGAGGTGTACGGCAGGTGAACCTCATCGGGCTCGACGCGGCGGGACTCGCTCGCTTCTTCGAGGAGCAAGGCGAAAAGCCGTTCCGCGCCCGCCAGCTGCTTCGCTGGATCCACCAGCAGGGGGAAACCGATTTCGCCCGCATGAGCGACCTGGCGAAGCCGCTGCGCGAAAAGCTTGCCGCTGCGGCACGCATCGATGCGCCCGTGATCGTCGGCGATACGACTGCGGAGGACGGCACGCGCAAATGGCTGCTCAAGGTGGACGACGCCAACTCGATCGAGGCGGTCTTCATCCCGGAGACGAATCGGGGCACGCTTTGCATCTCGAGCCAGGCCGGCTGCACGCTCGACTGCGCGTTTTGCTCGACCGGCAAGCAGGGCTTCAACCGCAATCTCTCTAGCGCGGAGATCATCGGCCAGCTGTGGCTCGCCAATCGCCTTTTGGAGGGCGAGCGTCCGGTCTCGAACGTGGTGATGATGGGAATGGGCGAGCCGCTCCTCAACCTCGACAACGTGATTCCCGCGCTTCGGCTCATGCTGGACGACAACGCGTATGGGCTCTCCCGCCGCCGGGTGACCGTATCGACATCGGGCGTGATCCCCGGCATGGATCGCCTTCGCGACGAGTGCCCGGTGGCGCTCGCCGTGTCGTTGCATGCACCCAACGATGCGCTGCGTGATCGCCTCGTTCCGGTGAACAAGAAATATCCGGTGCGCGAGCTGATCGCCGCGTGCAATCGCTACCTCGAGAAGGCGCCGCGCGACTTCATCACCTTCGAGTACGTCATGCTGGACGGGGTGAACGACAGCCTCTCGCACGCGAAGGAGCTGGTCGGGATCGCGAAGCGCGTCCGCAGCAAGTTCAACCTGATCCCGTTCAATCCCTTTCCCAAGTCTGCATTCAAGCGGTCGGAGCCGGAGCGCATCCGGCGCTTCGCCGAGGTGCTGCAGAGCGCGGGTCTCACGGTGACCACCCGCAAGACACGCGGCGACGAGATCGCGGCGGCCTGCGGCCAGCTCGCCGGCGACGTCGCCGACCGGACCCGCCGGCGGGCCCTGTACCGGCTGAAAGAGGTGCGCGCATGAGGCGCCTCGCGATGCTCGCGGCTCTCACTCTCGTTCTGGTCGCCGCCTGCGCGACGAAGGGGAAGCCGGATGACGCGGGCGGCACGATCGTCGGAGAAGTAAGCGATGCGCGGAACCGGGCGCGCATCCACACCGAGCTTGCGGGGGCCTACTACGAGCGCGGCAACATGGGCGTCGCTCTCGACGAGCTGCACAAGGCGACCGATGCGGACTCGTCCTACCCGCCGGCTTACAGCCTTTTGGGCCTCGTCTACATGGAGTTGAAGGACCCTCGCCAAGCCGAGTCGAATTTCGAGCGCGGCCTGCGGCTCTCGCCCAACGACGCCGACCTCAACCACAACTACGGCTGGTTCCTCTGCCAGGACGGCCGGGAGAAGGAATCCATCAAGTATTTCTTGCACGCGCTTCGCAGTCCGCTTTACGCGTCGCCAGCACGCACGTACTCGGCCGCCGGCGTGTGCAGCCTGCGCGCCAATAACCCGAAGGACGCAGAAGAGTTTTTCCAGCGGGCTCTCAGGCTCGATCCGGACGATACGACCGCGATGCTGCCGTTTGCGGAGCTGCGCTATCGACAGGGGAAGTTCGAAGACGCGCGGCGCCTGGTTTCGCGCTATAACAAGCTCGTGTCCCCGAACCCGCAATCCCTCTGGCTCGGGTTGCGCGTAGAGCGCAAGCTTGGCGGCCGCGTCTCCGAACAAAGCTACGCGGACCAGCTGCGCCGGCGTTTCCCGAACTCGGCCGAATACCACTCGCTGCAGCGGGGCCAATATGACTGAACCCGACGCCTCGGGAGTCGGGGGCACGCTCAAGGCGGCGCGCGAGGAGCGTGGCCTGTCCATCGCCGAGGTCGCCCAGAGCCTCAAGTTCGCGCCGCGCCAGCTCGAGGCGCTCGAGCAGGAACGTTTCGACCTGCTGCCGGGCGGCACTTTCGTGCGCGGCATGGTGCGCAGCTACGCCCGGCTGCTCAAG